>PMWT01000097.1 GCA_003166025.1 Acidimicrobiaceae bacterium
GCCACCAGCTTCACCGTCGGCTCGCCCACCTCGGTCACGGTCATCGTGCCGGCCAACTTCGAAGACATCTCCGACTCCCAGGTGGACGTCATCGTCACCACCCCCGCCGGGACGAACGCGACGCCCGACGCCGACATGTTCACCTATGAGCTGGCCCCGGCGGTCAGCGCCATAAGGCCGGTAGCAGGGCCGACGACCGGGGCCACGTCGGTGACCATCACGGGGACCGACCTTTTGGGGGCCAGCGCGGTCAGCTTCGGCTCCGTGCCCGCCACCTCGTACTCGGTCGGCTCGGCCACCTCGGTCACGGCCATCTCGCCGGCCCAGGGCGCGGGCGTGGCCGACATCACCGTCGCCACCCCGAGCGGCATCAGTGCCACGTCCCCGGCCGACCAGTTCACCTACGAAGTGGCCCCGACGGTCACGGCTATCAGCCCGGTGGCCGGCCTGCCGGCGGGGGACAGCTCGGTCAGCATCACGGGCACGAGCTTCACCGGGGCCACGGGGGTCAGCTTCGGCTCGACCAGCGCCACCAGCTTCACCGTCGGTTCGACCACCTCCATCACGGCCATCTCCCCGGCGGTGGGCGCGGGCACGGGCACGGTGGCCATCACCGTGACTACGCCGGCGGCGACGAGCCCGCTGAGCGCGGCGGACGAGTTCACCTACGAGGCGGCACCGACGATCAGCGCCGTTAGCCCGTCGGCGGCCGTGCCCACCGGCGGCACGTCGGTGGTCATCTCCGGGACCGGCTTCACCGGGACCAGCGCCGTCGACTTCGGTGGCACGCCGGGCACCCTGCTCGTCGTCGGCTCGCCCACCTCGGTCACGGTCACGTCGCCTTCGGGGTCGGGCACGGTCGACGTCACGCTCAGCACCCCGAGCGGGACCAGCGCCCTTTCCGCCGCCGACAAGTTCACCTATGAAGCCGTACCCACGATCAGCGCCATCAGCCCCGCCGTGGGCCCGACCAGCGGTGACACGCCGGTCACCATCACCGGCACCGGGCTCACCGGTGCGAGCGCGCCCAGCTTCGGCGGGGTGGCGGCCATGAGCTACACCGTCGTATCGGGGGCCGAGATCACCGCCGCTTCCCCGGCGGCACCCGTGGGCACGGTCACCGTCGCCGTCACCACCCCGGTAGGGGCGAGCGCCACCACCACCTCCGACGAGTTCACCTACGAAGCCAGGCCCACCGTCAGCGCCATCAGCCCGACGGCCGGCCTGCCCGCGGGGGGCACCACCGTTGTCATCACCGGGACCGGGCTCAGCGGGACCAGCGCCGTCGACTTCGGCTCGGTCCCGGCGGCGAGCTATTCGGTGAGCTCGTCCAGCGAGCTCACGGCCACCACGCCGGCCGAAGCGGGCACGGTGGACGTCACCGTCACGTCTTCGAGCGGCACGAGCGCCACGAGCTCGGCCGACCTGTACGCCTTCGAGGGCCCACCGGCGGTCACCGGGGTCAGCCCCGTGGCCGCGCCCCCGGCGGGAGGGACCTCGGTCACCATCACCGGGGCCAACTTCACCTCCGCCACGGCGGTGGGCTTCGGGACTTTGCCAGCAACCAGCTACACCGTCACCTCCCCGACCTCGATCGTCGCCGTCGCCCCCGCCGGGGCCCTGGGGACCGTCGACGTCACGGTCACCACGCCCATCGCCACGAGCGTCACCGTGGCTGCTGACGACTTCACCTACTCGCTCCTGCCCAGTGTGAGCGGGCTCGACCCGGTAGCCGGGGGGCTGGCCGGCGGCACGACGGTGGTCATCACCGGTAGTGGCTTCACCGGGGCGCAAGGCGTCAGCTTCGGTTCGACCGGGGCCACCAGCTACACGTTCGGCTCGGCCACCCAGGTCACCGCCGTCTCCCCGCCGCAGGCCGCCGACACCGTCGATGTGAAGGTCACCACGCCCGACGGGACGAGCCCGACGTCGCTGGCCGACGAGTTCACCTACGAGGGGGCGCCGTCCGTCGCTTCGCTCAGCCCGGCTGCGGGCCTGCCCGCCGGCGGTACGACGGTGGTCGTCACCGGTAGCGGCTTCACCGGGGCCAGCGCCGTCGACTTTGGCACGGCTGCGGCCACCAACGTCAGCGTCGGCTCGCCCACCTCGATCACGGTCAGCTCACCGCCGGGGACCACAGGCACCGTCAACGTCACCGTCATCACGCCGGCGGGGACGAGCGCCGTGAGGCCGGCCGACGAGTTCACCTACGAGGCGGCGCCGGCGGTCAGCGGCATCAGCCCGGTGGCCGGCCCGGTGGCCGGCGGTACGACGGTGGTCGTCACCGGCACCGGCTTCACCGGCGCCGAAAGTGTGAGCTTCGGGCCGCTCCCTGCCACCAGCTACATCGTCAACTCCGCTACCCAGGTCACCGCCACCACGCCGTCCGAGCGGGCCAGCCTGGTGGACGTCACCGTGACCACCGGAGCCGGGACGAGCGCCAGCTCGGCGGCTGACGAGTTCACCTACGAAGCCAGGCCCACGATCAGTGACCTCAACCCCGCGGCCGGCCCGCCGGCGGGCGGCACTTCGGTCAGCATCAGCGGGACCGGCTTCAGCGGTACGAGCGCCGTCGACTTCGGCTCGGCCCCGGCCGCCGGTTATACCGTCAGCTCGGCCGACCAGATCCTGGCCACGTCCCCGGGCGGCGCGCCAGGCCTTGTCCCGGTCACCATCACCACGCCTGCCGGCACCAGCGCCAGTACGGCTGGCGACCTGTTCACATATGTGACGGTCAGCGTCAACAACCCGGGGGCCCAGAGCTCGCCTTCGGGCACTCCCATAGCCACGCTCGCCTTGGTGGCCAACGACACCCAGTCGGGGGCCAGCTTCACCTGGGCCGAGAGCGGTCTGCCCACCGGCCTGACGATGAGCTCGGACGGGGCCATCACGGGCACGCCTACCAGCGCCGGCACCTACCCGGTCACCGTCACAGCCACCGACAACCTGGGCTACTCGGGCTCGGCCAGCTTCACCTGGACCGTGGTCAGCACCCACACGGTCAGCGTCACCAACCCGGGAGCCAAGTCGGGCGCTGCTGGCACTGCCATCACCGCCCTGGTCATCGTGGCCACTGACTCGGCCAGCGGCGCCACCCTGACCTATGCCGCCACCGGGCTGCCCGCCGGCTTGGTGGTCAATTCAGGCACCGGGTTGATCACCGGCACCCTGACCACGGCCGGGGTCTTCCCGATCACCATCACAGTCACCGACAGCTCTGCTTTCAGCGGTTCGGCCAGCTTCACCTGGACCGTCACCGGGGCCGTGTCCGTGACCGACCCGGGCAGCCAGTCGAGCCCGTCGGGCTCAGCCATCACCGCCCGGGCCAGCACCGCCACCGACTCGTCGTCGGGCACCACCATCACCTGGTCGGCCTCGGGGCTGCCCTCCGGGCTGTCCATAGCCGCCGCCACCGGGCTGATCACCGGCACGCCCACCAGCGCCGGGACCTACGACGTGACCCTTACCGCCACCGACAACCTCGGTGCGATGGGCGCGGCCGACTTCACCTGGACCGTGTCCGGGGCCGTGTCGGTGGCCAACCCCGGCAACAAGTCGAGCGTCTCGGGCACGGCCATCTCGGCCCTGGCGGACAGCGCCACGGACACCCAACCCGGCGCCACCTTTACCTGGTCGGTCACCGGGCTACCCAGCGGGCTCTCGCTCGACACTGCCACCGGGGCCATCACGGGTACGCCCACCAGCGCCGGGACTTACAGCGTGGCCCTTCTCGCCACCGACAACCTGGGCTACTCCGGCTCGGCCAGCTTCACCTGGACCATCATCGGGGCCGTGGCCGTGACCAGCCCGGGGGACCAGTCGAGCGCCAGAGGCACAGCCATCACCGCCCTGGCCCTGGTGGCCCACGACACCCAGGCCGGCGCCAGCCTCACCTGGGCCGGCGCCGGGCTTCCCGCCGGGCTGTCGATGAGCTCGGCCGGGACCATCACCGGCACGCCCAGCACGGCGGGGGACTACACCGTCAGCGTCACCGCCACCGACGGCTCGGGCTTCGCCGGCTCGGCCAGCTTCACCTGGTTCGTCGGCGCCGCCATCACCACCCAGACGGTCAGCGTGACCAACCCGGGCAACCAGTCCGACGTGCCCGGGTCGGCCATAACCGCCCTCAACCTCACCGCCAGTGACAGCCAGACGGGGGCCACCCTTACATGGGCGGCGACGGGACTGCCCACCGGCCTGTCCATCTCCGCCACCGGGACTATCACCGGGACGCCGACCGTTGCCGGTAGCTACTCCGTCAGCGTCACCGCCACCGACGGCTCCGGTGCCTCTGGTTCGGCCGGCTTTACCTGGGCCATCACCGGGGCGGCCATCATCAACACCGTCACCGTGGTCACCCCAGCCAACCAGACCGACGTGTCCGGCACGGCCATCACCACCGTGGGCATCCGCGCCACGGACACCCAGGCCGGGGCCGGCTTTACCTGGTCGGCCACCGACCTGCCGGCCGGGCTGTCGCTCAACTGGGCCACCGGCGACATCACCGGCACGCCGACGGTGGCCGGGACCTACCCGGTGACCGTCACCGCCACGGATGCCGCGGGCTTCAGTGGCTCGGCCGGCTTTACCTGGGCCATCTCTAGCCACGCCGGCGCCAACACGGTCAGCGTGACCAACCCCGGGCCCCAGTCGAGCCCGACCGGCATGGCCATTACAGCCCTGGACAGCGCCGCCGCGGACTCCTCGCCATCGGCCACCATCGCCTCCTGGTCGGCCAGCGGCCTGCCTGTGGGCCTGTCCATCCTCACCGCCACCGCCGGCACCATCTCCGGCACCCCGACCACGGCCGGCACTTACGCGGTGGCCCTCAGCGCCACTGACAGCTCGGGGGCCATCGGTGCGGCCAACTTCACCTGGACCGTCACCGGCCCGGTGTCGGTGACCAACGTCGGTGCCCGCTCGGACGTCTCGGGCACGGCTATCAACCCGATGGCGGCAACGGCCACGGACTCGTCGTCATCGGCCGGCATCGCCTCGTGGTCGGCCACCGGCCTGCCCACTGGCCTGTCCATAGACGCCGCCACCGGCCTGGTCACCGGTACCCCGACCACACCCGGTCCCTACTCGGTGACCCTTACCGCCACCGACAGCTCGGGGGCCATGGGCGCGGCCAACTTCACTTGGGCCATCACGACCCCGGTCACGCCGGTCACCCCGGCCGTCACGGTCGCCGCTCAGGGCCCTTCGTGGAACCTCATAGGTACGGCCATCACCCCGCTCGCCCTCATGGCGAGGGACACGGAGGCGGGCGCCACCTTCACCTGGTCCGCCACCGGCCTGCCCGCCGGCCTGTCCATCGCTCCCAGCACGGGCACCGTCTCGGGCACGCCGACGACGGCCGGGGCTTACCCGGTGACCTTCACCGCCACCGACAACCTCGGCGTCTCCGGTTCGGCCAGCTTCACCTGGACGATCACCAGTAGTGCTCCCGGTCCCACCCCCAGCCCCAGCCCCAGCCCGAGCCCGAGCTCCCAGTCGAGCACCGTCTCGGTGGCCAACCCCGGCAACCAGTCGGACTTCTCCGGCCCGACCATCGCCGCCCTGGTGATCACGGCGAGCGACACCCGGCCGGGCGCCACGATCACCTGGTCCGCCACCGGGCTCCCGACCGGCCTGTCGATCGCCCCGGGCACCGGCGCCATCACCGGCATGCCGACCACGACCGGGGCCTACGCGGTGAGCGTCACTGCCACCGACAACGCCGGCTTCGCCGGCTCGGCCAGCTTCACGTGGACCATCACCAGTACTGTCACGGTCGCCAACCCAGGAGCTCGCTCGAACCCGCTCGGCACCGCCATCGCCCCGTTGGCCAGCACGGCCACCGGGACAGCCTCGGGCACCGGGACGGCCTCTGGCGCCACGCTCAACTGGTTCACGTGGTCCGCCACCGGCCTGCCCTCGGGCCTGTCGGTCAACGACGCCACCGGTACCATCACCGGGACACCTGACGTGGCCGGGACCTACACCGTGACCCTTACCGCCACCGACGGCTCGGGCTCCACCGGGACGGCCGGCTTCGCCTGGACCATCACCCCGGCCGCCGGCCTGTTCGTGGCCACCGTCTCGCTGGCGGCCGGCCAGGTCCATGTCGCCTACAGCCAGACCCTGGCGGCGTCGGGCGGGTCGGCACCCTACTTGTGGTCGGTGACCACCGGCTCACTGCCCGCCGGCCTTTCTCTTAAGGCGGCCACCGGCACCATCTCCGGGCAGCTGGCGGCAGGGGCGAAGACCAAGACCTTCGGCGTCACCGTCACCGACGCCTCGGGCCAAACGGCCGCCCGCAGCTACACCGTCACCGTTGTCACCGTGACCGTCCGCACCGCCATGATGGCGGCCCTGCCCGACGGGAAGGGCTACTGGCTGGCTTCGACCGACGGAGGCGTCCGCTCCTTCGGGGCCGCCGTCCTGTACGGCTCCATGAGCGACCGCCGCCTGGCCGGCCCGGTCGTGGGCATAGTCGCCACCCCCGACGGTGGGGGGTACTGGTTGGTGGGGAGCGATGGCGGGGTCTTCAACTTCGGCGACGCCCACTTCTACGGCTCCGGCGCAGGGGACCACCTGACCGGCCCGATCGTGGCCATGGCCGCCACGGCCGACGCCAAGGGCTACTGGCTGGTCTCCAGCACTGGCCAGGTCTTCAACTTCGGCGACGCCCACCATTACCCGGCCAAGGCCGCCAAAACGGCCCATCCCATCGTGGCCATGGTCGCCACGCCGGGCGGTAAGGGTTACTGGCTGGTGGCGGCCAACGGCGCCGTGTCCGGCTTCGGCGACGCCCACCTCTACGGCTCGGCGGCCAAAACGGCCCAGCCCATCGTGGGCATGGCCGCCACGGCCGACGGGAAGGGCTACTGGCTGGTGGCGGCCAACGGCGCCGTGTCCGGCTTCGGCGACGCCCACCTCTACGGCTCGGCCGCCAAAACGGCCCTGGCCCGGCCCATCGTGGGCATGGTCGCCACGGCCGACGGGAAGGGTTACTGGCTGGTGGCCAACGACGGCGGCACCTTCACCTACGGCGATGCCACCTTCTACGGCAGCGAGGCTTGACGCCATGGTACGCCGGCCGATCTTTTTCGGCCGGCCGGGCGCTTGCCCAGGACAAAGCGGGGCAATGGGATGCCTGGTACCGCAAGGCCATTCCCTTGGCCGAGCAACGTTCGCCGCCTACGTCGAGGCGCTCGGTGGCCGTTTGGAGATCATCGCCGACTTCGGCGACCAGCGGCTCGTTTTCACCGAACCTGGCACTGAGGCAGCTTGACGTCTCGGTCACGATCGTTCGCGAGACAGGTGTGACGGCGGGGCGTTCGCGCAGGTGGACACTGTAAAAGAACCCGCGTCCTCTGCTATGCAATGCCCCCTGGGGTACCCGTTACGCTTTGGTCCTGCGGGCATGGACGGCTTTCGCTCGGGAGTTCAGCTTGCCTTCCGCAAGGCCTCAGTAGGTGACCTCTCGCTCTGTGTACGCGGCCTCGTTGGCCCGGCCACAGGCGGTCCAGACTTCGGTCGGCGAGTACCGGGCCCACCATGTCCACCCAGGTCCAGCACTGGGTCGATCTCGTCCCGTCCTGTCGTCTTCGTTCGATCACAGGGCGCAGTTTGACGCGTACCCTCAGCACTGGCGAGCGGTCCGCCGCGTTCCTCAACCAAGCGTGACGTAGCTAACTTTTAGTCGGCTCTTCCGACGATTATCATCACGCCGCCAAATG
>PMWT01000127.1 GCA_003166025.1 Acidimicrobiaceae bacterium
GGAACCGGCAGCCCGAGGGCGGGTTGAGCGGGCTCGGTAGCTCACCTCGCACGTTGGCGGCGATGAGCTGGGCCTTGTCCCGGGTGGGGTCGGGCTCGGGCACGGCGGCGATGAGGGCGGCGGTGTAGTGGTGGGCCGGGCGGCGGTAGATGTCGTCACCTGAGCCGACCTCGACCAGCTTGCCCAGGTACATGACCCCGATGGTGTCGGCCATGTACTTGACGACGGCCAGGTCGTGNNAGGGCGCTGACGGGCTCGTCGGCCACGATGACCTGGGGGTTGAGGGTCAGTGCCCGGGCCAGGCCGATGCGCTGGCGTTGGCCGCCGGAGAACTCGTGGGGGAAGCGCTCGACGGCGTTGGCGGGCAGGCCTACCTCGCCCAGGAGGTCGCTAACCACCTTGTCCTGCTGGCGGCGGGTGCCGACTCCCTGGAGCTTCATCGGCTCGCGGAGCAGGGCGCCCACCCGCATGCGGGGGTCGAGCGAGGCGATGGGGTCCTGGAACATCATCTGCAGGTCCTTGCGGAAGTGACGGAGCTGGCGGGCGTTGAGGGCGGCCACGTCGGTGCCCCGCAGCGTGATGCGGCCACTGTCGGGTTTTTCGAGGCCGACGATGATCTTGCCGAGCGTGGTCTTGCCACAGCCCGACTCGCCCACCAGCCCGAAGGTCTGGCCCCGGCCCACGGCGAAGGACACCCCGCTCACCGCCTTGACCGAGGCCACCTGGCGCTGAAGGACCATCCCCGCCGTCATCGGGAACTCCCGGACGACGTCGTCGACCACTAGAAGCCGCTCGTCCTCCGTACCGCCAGCCGCGGGAGCGCCGTTCCCGCGGTCGGCGCTGGTGATCACCGGTAGCGGACCAGCACCATCCGGCACTGGCGCCGCGGCGGTGGTCGTGCGGCCGCCCACTGCCACCAGCCGGGCCAGGGGGCCGTCGACGGGGTGCCAGCAGGCGAAATGGTGGTCGGGGGTGGCGGGGCCCAGGGCCGGCTCGTCGGTCCGGCACTTGTCGGTGGCCCGGCTGCAGCGGGGTGCGAAGCGGCAGCCCGGCGGGGGGACGGTGAGGTCGGGCGGGATGCCCGGGATGCTGAACAGGCGCTGGTCACGGTCCTGGGTCAGCAGGGGGATCGAACCCAGCAGGGCCTGGGTGTAGGGGTGGTGCATGTGCGTGAACAGCTCGACGGTGGGGGCGCTCTCGACGATGCGGCCGGCGTACATGACGTTGACCCGTTCGGCCCGGCCCGCCACCACGCCCATATCGTGGGTGATGAGCAGGACGGCCATACCCAGCCGGTCCTTCAGGTCGTCGAGCAGCCCCAGGATCTGGGCCTGGATGGTGACGTCCAGGGCCGTCGTCGGCTCGTCGGCGATGAGCACCTTGGGGTCGCAGGACAGGGCGATGGCGATTATCACCCGTTGGCGCTGCCCGCCGGAGAGCTGGTGGGGGTAGTCCTCCAGGCGTTCCCGGGGATGGGGGAGCCCGACTAGGTCCAGGGACTCGGCCGCTCTTTCCATGGCCTGTTCCTTGGACAGGGTCGTATGGCGGCGCACCTGCTCGGCGATCTGCTTGCCGATGGGCATGGTCGGGTTGAGCGAGGTCATGGAGTCCTGGAAGATCATGGCGACGTCATTGCCCCGTACGTCGCGCATCTGCTTCTCGGTCAGTTTGACCAGGTCCCG
Organism: Acidimicrobiaceae bacterium; assembly: GCA_003166025.1. Taxonomy (GTDB): domain Bacteria; phylum Actinomycetota; class Acidimicrobiia; order Acidimicrobiales; family Palsa-688; genus Fen-671. The sequence continues at coordinate 1,683 of PMWT01000127.1, forward strand.
GCCATTGAGCTTGATCGACCCGCCGACGATGTGGCCGCCGTTGGGGAGCAGCCTCATTATGGACAGCCCGGTCATGGACTTGCCGCAGCCGGACTCGCCGACCAGGCCGAGGGTCTGGCCCGGCCCGACGGCCAGGCTGACGTTGCCGACGGCTTGGACCACCGAGCGCGACAGCCTTATGTGGGTGGAGAGGTCCTCGACCTCGATCACGGGCGTGGTGGGGTCGCCCACGGCCACGGGCACGGTGCCGTCGTCCACGGCTCAGCGCCGCCTCAGGCGGACGTCAACGGTGTCACGCATGGCGTCGCCGATGAAGTTGAAGGCCATGACCACGGCCACCAGGCAGATCCCGACCGGGTACACCACCCACCAGTAACCGTCGGCCAGGTAGTTGAGGGCGTTGGACAGCATGTCCCCCCAGCTCACAGAGGGGTAGTTGAGCCCGAAGCCGAGGAAGCCGAGTATGGCCAACAAGTTGATGGCGTCGGCCACCTGGAAGGTGATGTTGACGATGACCACGCCTAGGGCATTGGGGATGAGGTGCTTGTAGATGAGGTGGGTGCGGGTGGCCCCCATGGTGCGCGACGCCTGGACGAAGTCTCGTACGCGCAGGCTCAGCACCTCGCCCCGCACAAGGCGGGCCGACACCAGCCAACTGAACGCCCCGATGATCAGGGACAGGTTGAGCACTGTGGCCCCGTTGTAGCGGTCGCCGACTATGAGGATCACGAACAGCAGGGGGAGCGAGAGGAGTATGTCGACAAAGCGCATCAGGGCGGAGTCGACGATGCCGCCCAGCAGGCCGGCCACCGCCCCTACCAGGGTGCCGATGACGGTGGCGATCAGGGAGGAGAAAAAGCCGATCTCCAGTGCGGCCTGGCCGCCTTTCATTATCCGGCCGAGCTCGTCGAAGCCGTTGGCGTCGGTGCCGAGCGGATAGCTCCCGCTAGGCGAGACGAAGGCGTTTATGACGTTGGTCGAAGTCTGGTTGGTGTGGTAGAAAACCGGGCCCACGAAGCAGAACAGGACAAAGAAGGCGATTATGGCCGTCCCCACCACGGCCAGGCGGTTTTCGACGAACGAGGAGATGGCCAGGCGCCAGCCCGCCCGCGGTCCCTGGACCTGGCCCCCCTCGGGGCCGGCCGTTACCGGTCTGAGCTCCTCGGCTATCTCGCCGATGTTCACGGCCATGGCTTACCGGGTGACATTTCGGGGCCTCAGTTGATCCGGATACGGGGGTCGGCCACGGTCAGGGCGATGTCAGCCACGAGGTTGCCCACCACCGTGGCTATTCCCGCCAGGAGAGTGAGGGCGATTACGGTCGAGAAGTCCTCGTTGCCGAGCTCGCTTATGAACAGCAGCCCCAGCCCGTGGGAATTGAACAGGTACTCCACCACCAGGTTCCCGCCCAGGAGGGCAGGGATGGACAGCCCGATGAGGGTGACCATGGACAGGCTGGCGTTGCGGAAGAGGTGACGGCGCAGCACGGTCCGCTCGGCCAGGCCCTTCGCCCGGGCCAGGCGGATGTAGTCCTGGGCCAGGGCGTCGAGGGCGGACGAGCGCATGTACCGCGAATACCCGGCCACGGCGGTGATGGTGAGGGTCATGATGGGCAAAAAGTTGGCCCGCAGAGCCAACATGTAGGGCAGGATCCCCTCGTTCTGGCTGGCCTCGGCCGGGAAAACGTGGAACGAGATGGCGAGGAAACCTATGAGCAGGATCCCGAGGAAGTTTTGCGGCATCGAGTAGGCGGTGAACGCCACTGCGGTGATGCTCTGGTCGGCCACCGTGTTCCTTTTCACGGCCTGGAAGATGCCGAGAGGAATGGCGATCAGGACGCTGAGGACCAGCGAGCTGCCCGACAGCCACATGCTGTGGGGGGCGTTCTCGATTATCAGGCTGTCGACGCTCTGGTTGAGCTTGTAGGAGTAGCCCAGGTTGCCGTGCAACAACTGCCAGAGGTAGCTGCCGAACTGCGCCCAGACGGCGCGGTCGTAGCCGTGGGTGCGGTTGAAAGCGTCAACGGCGGCGATAGTCGCCTTGTCGCCGAGGACCGCCCGTCCCGGCGTCGGGGCTATGACGTGAGTGGCCACGAAGGTGAGCAGGGCGATACCAACGATGACCACGATGGAGATGCCTAGTCGGCGGATCAGGTAGGCGGTCATGCGTTTAGTGTTCCCCGGCGGTGGCCAGCGGTGAGGGGGCGCAGCCGGCGGCGCCGCGCCCCCTCACCGTGAATCGGCACTTCTTGGCTAGCTCTTGAGGTACCAGTACTCGGGGCTGTACTGCTCCTGGGTGGCGTCAAAGAAGCTGGCCGCCGGTCCCGAGAGCTTGTCGCTGAAGGCCCGCAGCCGGTCCTCGTTGGGCTGGAACAGCCCGGGCTGCAGGTAGGTCACCAGGGTGAGCTCTTTTTGCACCGCCGTGTTGCTGGGCGAGAACTCGGAGTTGATGATGTCCTGGTCCAGAGCAGGGTTGCTGAAACCGCCCTGGTTGAACGAACCCGTGGTGTTGAACAGCTCGTTGGTCGTCGGGTAGTAGTCGTCCGTGAACCCGCCGAAGTCCTCCATGGCCCAGATCTTGTCGTTGGCCGGGGCGGAGACGTCCGAGAGCTCGCCGGTGATGTAGTTGAACGTCTTGGAGCCGAGCGTCACGTCGATGCCCACCTGCTTGAGGTTGGAGACCCAGGCCTCGACCAGGCCCTCAGTTATCGTCGCGTCGCTGGCGTAGTAGAGGTTCCACTTCATGGGTGTGCCCTGGGGGATCCCGGCCCCGCACTGCTTCGGCCCGCTACCGGCGTTCTGGCAGGTGGTGGTGCCGTTGGGCACCACCTTCCAACCGTGGTTGGTCAGCTGTTTGGCCGCCTCGGCGATGCTGAAGGGGTAGGGGTTGGACAGGGCGTTGGGGGGGGTGAACGGGCTCACCGGTATGGCCGGCACGGGCCCGTAAGCCTGTCCGGCGGCGCCGTCGTACAAACCGCGTGACTTGATCTCGGCCGGTTCGTCCTGCAGATGGGCCAGCACCTGGCGGACGTAGATCTGGCTGATGATGTGGTCGAAATCGCCGGTCGGGTCCTTGAAGTTATAGCCCACGTAGGCGAAGCCGAAGTCGGGGTAGCCGAAGACGCTGTAGCCGTGGGAGACCAGGCTGGGCGCCTGGGGCAAGTCGCTGAAATCGATGAAACCGACGTCGAGCTTGCCCGTGAGCAGCTGGTCGAACTCGGCCGAAGTCGAGGTGAAAGCCACGTCGTCGATGCCCGCCAGGCGGGGCTTTACCGGCCCGGTGTAGGCCGGGTTGGCCACCAGGGTATTTCCGTCAGTGGCCGGGTCGAACGACTTGATCTTGAACGGGCCGTCCACCACCTGCCACAGGGGGTTGGAGCCGTAGGTCGACAGCTTGTTCGATTGGGCGTTGAGGAACTTATAGATGGCGGCGGCGTTCTTCAGGTTGTTGAACGGGATGATGGGGCCGCCGACGCTGGTCTTGGCCCAAGCGTGGGCGGGCAGCGGCTCCAGTACCGCCAGCTCCTCCAGGAAAATGAAGTTCTGGTTGTAGCCCTTGTTGAAATTGATGACGAAGGTGCTGGCGTTGGGCGTGGCCACCGACGTGACGTTGTCGGGGTAGAGACCAGGCGTGTAGTCGCCGTAGTTGGCCGGGCTGCCGCCGACGGTCTTGTTGACCGCCCCTTCCAGGAGCCAGTAGTCGAAAGCCAGGTCCTTGGAAGTTATGGGCGTGCCGTCTGACCACTTCCACCCCGGGTACAGGTGCACGGTCACCGTCTTGTTGGCGTTGCTGTAGACCGGGGGCCCGGCGATGCTCTGGCTGTAGTCGATGACCGGTGCCACGCCCTTGGGCGACCACCACAACGACCGCCACATGTACTGCTGGAACTCCAGCGTCGTACTCACGCTGGCGTCGGCTGCGGGGTAGATGGGGAAGATATAGGTCGGCCCCGCCCCCGGTGGCTCGGCGATGGTGACGACGCCCCCGTTGGTCGGCTTGCCTGTTTGCGGCGGTACGGAGCCGTAGGCTCCGGGGAGCGTATCGGAAGATGTCGTGGCACTCGCCGCTGTTGTCGTGGTGGCACCCGCGACCAGGACCAGTGCTGCCGCTAGGGCCGTCCCGGCTCGTGCACCGGTGCTGCGTCCGCGCATAGGAGCTCCGTTCTGATAGTTAAATTCTTCTGCTAGGTAAGTAGCCGTTTCGCCTGGCTACACCTGTGCGTAACATACCCCTTAACGTCTCTTGTGTCCTGCCACGGCCAATCCGACCAGGCCAAGCGCGCCTAACGCCCAAAGTTCGGGGTACCAAACAAACCCTTTGTAACGGAACACGACCACGTGGCGCCCCGGCCCCAGGTCTATGCCTAACAGCGCCGGGGCCAGCATTTCTGTCTGTACCGGCCGCCCGTCGACGGAGGCGTGCCAGTCCGGGTCATAGGCCACGCTCAGTAGCAACGTCCCCGGGCGGTCCAGGGTGACCGTGGTGCGCAGGGACCCGGCGACCAGGTCAGGCTGGACGCTGTCGACGACGCCGGGCGCCGGTGGGCTCGGCCCCGGGGCGAGCGAGCCGGCCGGCTCCGCGGGGGCGGGCAGGCCCGGCCAGTGCACGGCCCAGTCCTGGTGGGGCCCGATCTCGTCCAGGAAGACGAGGAACGTGCTGGCGATGTCGGCCCGGTCGTCGGTGATGCTGCCCGTCACCTGGACCAGGCTCACGTAACCGACCGACGGGACCTGCCACAGGACGTAGTTGCCACGGGCCATCACCTCCTGGGCCGGGACCGGCGCTGGCATCCCCGCCGGCAGGATGAGGTAACGGACAGCGAAGAGGGGGTAGTCGGCCGGGTTGTCCTCGTCGAAATCGGCTTCGGCGTCGAGCATCAGCGACAGCGAGGGGACGACGTAGGTCATCTCGTCCACGCCCTGGCTGAGCAGGTACTTGAACACCGGCACGTACCCGACGCGGAAAGTCGAGCCCCAGTTGCTGGACAGGCCCGCATATACCCGCCCCTGGCCGTGGGCCTTGATGTAGGAGACCAGGGGGGCGAGCATGCGGCCCTCCGTGGCGTCTTCCTGGCGCTGCACCGCTGATACCTCGGCGTCGCTGCGGTCGTAGTGGGCGATCTCCGAGAAGGCCGGCCACACCCAGCCCCCGGCGCCGACGGCCACGCAGCCGAGCAGCACCCTCTGCCAGCGGCGCGACGCGGTGAACGTGCGCACCAGGCGGTAGGCCGTGTCGGCGGCCCAGGCCGCCCCGGCGCCGGCCAGATATATGCCGGCCAGCTGTGCCCCCATCTGGAAGCGGCGGAAGTACAGGTCGGCGTGGGCGGGGACGATGTCGGCCAGCGCCCCCCAGGTGGTGGGGCCGAAGGTCAACAGCAGGCTGGCCACGAACATGGCCAGCAAGGCGCGCACCACCGGGGCGCGTTGCCAGCAGGCGATCGCCAGCAGCACGCCGGCCAGCACGAACACGCTGATGACGGGGACCTTGCGCCGGGCGTCGAAGACCTGCCCGGTGAACAGCCAGGCCAGGACCTGATGGGCGCCATAGCCCTTCACGTAGGGGGTGCCGGCCAGGAACTGGTTCGTGGTCGACGTGTTGGCGTAGGCCACGATGGGCACTATCGCCCCCGCCGCNNGCCAGCAGGCCGAGGTAGCCGCTCTCGAAGTGCAGGGCCACCGTCAGGCCCACCAAGGCCGAGGCCAGCCAGATGAAGCGGGGGCACTTGATCGCCCGCCACGTGGCGGCCCAGGCGAAGGGCAGTGTCCAGGAGGCGAGCAGCTGGGTCCAGACCTCGGCCCCCCCGGTCCAGCTGTAAGCACCCCGCTCGAAGCCGATGCCGGTATGGCTGACCATGAACGAGCACAGCAACGCCGCGGCCAGGGCNNGACTCGAGCAGGTACATCGACCAGCGGAAAGTCGTGCCGGGGCCAAAGACCGTGCCCACCAGGCCGGCCAGCACCGAGCCCAGGCCTTGGTAGCGCATGTACTGGGCCGAGCCGAGCCCGATGTAAGGGAACCACGAGGTGAAAGGGAGCCTCCCGGACTCGATGGTCGTGGTGGCGAAGTGGACCATCTCGTCGTGCACGGCGGCGTCGTTCAGGTAGGCGACGGGCAGGGTCACCGAGCGCATGCTCCACAGGTTCCAGGCCACGACCACGCCGACAATGAGGAGGGGGGCGCGGGCGAGAAGGCGGGACCGCGAGGCACCGGTCGCCGGTTCGAAGAGGTGCCTCAGGTACAGGCCGACCTTGCCCCGCAGGTCGTCCGCGCCCCGCATGCCCCCGTGCCCGCTGGCAGGCCCGGCGCTCGGCATGACGGGCAACCTTACTCACTCGCCCTGAAGCTAGGGGTGACCGTGGCCGGCGCCCCCGCCGCGGTTAGCCGGGCCCAAATGGCTCCATAGTGTGGAGCCGCTTGGCTCTATCAAATTGAGCCAAGGACCAGTTCCACTACTCGACCCCGGTCCCGCCCGATGAGCTGTCGACGCTTGTGACCTTTGGTAAAGAACCTGCCACGTCGGCCATCGTTACGGTGGCGTAGTCGCTGTCGTGAGGCCAGCCTCGGCCGCACGTTCGTCCTCGGTCAAGTCGCTCTGGGGCCGCGCCGGGACAGACGACGCAATCAGCTCGCCTTTATTCGGCCTTTCCGTAGGACTGGATTTCCTCCAGTTCCTTGGCGCTGAGCTCACGAGGAGCCTCGCCCCGCTCTGTTTTTTGCTTGTAGACCTGGCGCCTGATGCCCTCGACGACGTCGGGGTTGGCCAGGGTCGTAATGTCGCCGACGTCGGCGAAATTGGAAATGCTGGCGATGACGCGGCGCATTATCTTGCCCGAGCGGGTCTTCGGCATGTCGGGCACGATCCAGACGTTCTTCGGGCGCGCCACCTTGCCGATCTGGACTTCGATCGACCGCTTGACCTTGTCCTCGATCTCGGGGCTGGCCGAGAGCCCGGGCTGGAGGGCGACGTACATCTCGACCACCCGGCCGCGCACCTCATCTATCACGGGGACGGCGGCCGCCTCGGCCACCTCGGGCACCGTGAGGACAGCGGACTCGAGCTCCTTAGTCCCGAGCCGGTGCCCGGCCACGTTGATGACGTCGTCGATGCGGCCCAATATGCGGTAGTAGCCGTCCTCGGCCTGCACGGCGCCGTCGCCGCACATAAACGGCCAGTCGCGCCAGTCGGTGCTGGCCTTGTCCTGGCAGTAGCGGGCGTAATAGGTCTGGACGAAACGCTCGGGCTGGCCCCACACGGTCTGCATCACCCCGGGCCACGGGTTGCGTATGCAGATGTTGCCGGCCTTGCCGCTGCCGGCCTCGACCACCTCGCCGTCATCGTCGTAAATTATGGGGTAGATGCCGAGGGCGGCCGGGCCGCAGCTGCCCGGCTTCATGGGCTTGAGGGCAGGCAGGGTGCTGGCCAGGAAGCCCCCGGTCTCGGTCATCCACCACGTGTCGACGATGGCGGCCTCGGCCTTGCCGACGCTTTCGTAGTACCAGCGCCAGACCTCGGGCTCGATGGGCTCGCCCACCGTGCACATGAGCTTGAAGTGGTAGTCGTGCTTGGCCGGTTCGTCCTTGCCGAGCTTGCGCAGCATGCGCACTGTGGTGGGGGCGGTGTGGAAGATGTTCACGCCCAAGCGCTCGGCGATCCTCCAGGGCCGGCCGGGGTCGGGGTAGGCGGGGGCACCCTCGTAGAGCACGCTCGTGGTGCCGAGGGCCAGGGGCCCGTAGACGATGTACGAGTGGCCGGTTATCCAGCCGATATCGGCGAAGCACCAGTAGGTGTCCTCGGGATGGATGTCGAGGAAGTACTTGGACGTGCCCGCCACATAGGACAGGTAACCCCCCGTCGAATGCTGGGCGCCCTTGGGCCTGCCCGTCGTGCCGCTGGTGTACATGAGGAAAAGAGGCGCCTCGGCCGGCATCGGCACCGGCGCTACGAGCTGGCGCAGGTAGTCGCCGATGACGTCGTCCACGAAATAGTCACGGCCTTGCACCATGGGGCTGGCCGAGTGGTACTCGCCCGGGTTCCTCCTGAACACCAGGACCTTTTCGATCTCCACTCCCTCGGACTTGGCCACGGCGACGGCCTCGTCGGCCTTGGCCTTGTGGTCGAGCCATTTCCCGTCGCGGTAGTAGCCGTCGATGGTCACGAGCACCCGGCTGCCCGAGTCCGCTATGCGGCCGCCGCAGGCGGTGCCGGAGAAGCCGGCGAAAACCTCGGAGTGCACGACACCGAGGCGGGCGCACGCCAGCATCGAGACCGGCAGGTCCGGCACCATCGGCATGTGGAAGGTCACCCGGTCGCCGCTTTCGAGGCCGCAGAAGCCTTTCAGCATGGCGGCGAACTCGTTTACCCGCCGGTAGAGCTCTTGGTAGGTTATGGCTTTTGCGCCTTCGGTCTCCGGCTCGGGGACCCAGATAAACGCCGCCTTGTTGGCTTTGGTGGCCAAGTGCCGGTCGACGCAGTTGTAGCTGGCGTTGAGCCGGCCCCCAACGAACCACTTCCAAAACGGCGGGTTGGTGGTGTCGAGAGTGGTATGCCAGTACGCGTCCCAGTGCAGCAGGTCGGCGTACTCCCGGAAGCATTCGGGAAAGCGCTCCTCACTGAAGCGTTTGTAAATGGCCGGCTCCGCCGCGTTGGCCTGGCCGATGAAACCCGCCGAGGGGTACAAGTACTCCTCCTCGCGCCAATGCACGGCTATCTGAGACTCGCTTAGCGACCCCCCGGTCTCCTCTGAGCTTGACATGGCCACCTCTTTCTTCCTGGGGCGGAGCTGCGGGCCCGACACTACCAAGCCGTTCCCGTTATTGTGCTGCCCGATGAGGGACATTGTCGTCGGCGTCGACGGGACGGACACGAGCTGGAGGGCGCTGTCCATGGCCATCGGCGTGGCCCGGCGCTGGCATGGGTGCACCATCCACATCTGCTACATCTCCCAGCTCCCCGTGTCCGCCCAGCTGGGCGCCATGGCCGTGCCCATCTCGGCTCTGGCCGGAGGAGACCAAGCCGGTGAGCTCAAGCAGGCCATATCCGACGAACTGGCTCGCAGCGACGTGATGGGCGAGTTCAACGAGCGCGTCGGCGAGGTGGCCCGCGAGCTCGAGACCCTGGCCGAAGCCTGCCACGCCGACTTGATCGTGGTGGGCCGGTCGCGCCACCCCGCGCTGCACCTGGGCGGCGTGCCCCGCCGGCTGCTGGCCATGGGGCGCCGCCCCGTCCTGGTGGTGCCCTGATGACGAACGCCGCTTCGTGACCGGCTCGACCTCGGCCCGCCCGCCCGTGGTCAGGCTGGTGGCTACGGCGCTGGTGGCCGGGGGCGCCGCCGTGGCCCGCCAGAGCGGGGGGCGGGTGGTGCTCGTCGAGGGCGCCCTGCCGGGCGAGACCGTCGACGCCGTGGTGACCTCAGAGCACGCCAGTTACGCCCGGGCGTCCGTGGTGGAGGTGCTGGAGGCCTCGCCCGACCGGGTGAGCCCTCCGTGCCCCAATGTGGCCCGGGGGTGCGGCGGCTGCGGTTGGCAATACCTCTCGGTGCCCGCTCAGCGCCAGGCCAAGCTCTCGCTGGTGGCCGAGGCGCTGGTGCGTCTGGGAGGGGTCGAGAGCCCCCGGGTCGAGCCCGGGCCTCCTCTTCCCACCGAGGGCTACCGCACCACGCTGCGCCTGGCCATTGGGCCCGACGGGGCCGGGTTCCGGCGTTACCACGGCCACGACATCGTCGAGGTGGGGGAGTGCCTGGTGGCTCATCCCCTGCTCGCCGACCTGGTCGCCACGGGCGGCTTCGGCTTTGCCCGAGAGGTCACCCTGCGCTGCGGTGCCGCTACCGGCGACCGCCTGGCGCTGCTAGCGCCCAGCGCGGCTGGCGCCGTCCTGCCCCCGTCCGTACTGGTCGTCGGGGAGGACGAGCTTGAAGCTGGGCATCGGGCCTGGATATTCGAGGAGATCGCGGGGAAGCGGTTGCGGGTCTCGGCCCGTTCGTTCTTCCAAGCCAGTCCTCGGGGGGCCGAGGCTCTGGTCGACGTCGTCAAGGCCGCGGTGGCCGGGGCTGGCCCCGGCGCCCTCGTCGATGCCTATGGGGGCGTGGGCCTGTTCGGGGCGACGGCCGGCGACGACCGGGCGGTCACGGTCCTGGAGCGCTCGCCCTCTTCTGCCGCCGACGCCCGGGTCAACCTGCCCTCGGCCAAGGTGTTGCGCCTCGACGTGGAGCGCTGGCGTCCTTCCCCGGCCGCCGTGGTGGTGGCGGACCCGCCCAAAGCCGGGCTGGGACGTCGCGGAGTGGCCGTTCTCTCCGCCAGCGGCGCCGGCCACCTGGTGCTCGTGTCCTGCGACCCCGCCTCCCTCGGCCGTGACGCCGGCCTGCTCCGGGCCCAGGGATTCCGGCTCCGCTCGACCACCGTGGTCGACATGTTCCCGGGGACGCCGCATGTAGAGACAGTGAGCGCCTTCGTCCGTTAGCGGGACCAAGCCCTTGGGTCCACGGTTCCGCCATGACGCTGAGCTACGTTCGCGAAGGCGCTGCACTATCGGAAAGGGTCGCCACCATGCTCATATCCACTATGAACGACATCCCCGGGTACCAGGTGACCCAGGTCCTGGGAGAGGTTTTCGGCCTGACGGTCAGGAGCCGCAACATCGGTTCCCAGTTCGGGGCCGGTCTCAAGTCCTTGGTGGGGGGTGAGCTGAAAGGCATGACGAAGAACCTGGTCAGTAGCCGCTACGAGGTGATCAACCGCATGGCCGAGGAGGCCGCCGCCAAAGGGGCGGACGCCGTGCTGGCCATGCGTTTCGACACCTCGGAGATGGGTGGCAACTGGACCGAGATCTGCGCCTACGGGACGGCGGTCAAGGTGAGCGGCCTGCCCGCGGCTGAAGCGTCCAGCTGGCAGGGAGCGGCGCAGGAGGCGTGGCAGCCGAGCCAGTAGGGGCGGCCCGGGCCTAGCCGAGCCAGGTGGCGAAAGCGCGCAGGCCGTTGTCCCAACCTTCGGCGGAGCCGACGGCGTCGCGCATCTGCTCCCACCCGTCGCCATGGCGCTCGATGGCCCGGTGCTCAAGCTCCACCCGGGTCCGGCCTGGCGCCTCTGATATGAACCTGACCTCGACCTCACTGGTCTTTGCTGGGTCCGGCTCGAGTTCCCACTGCAAGCTGATGTCCCAGCTGAAGACGACCCGGCGCGGAGGGTCATAGGCCAGGACCCGGGCCCATCGGCATTCGCTCCCGTCTTCTCCCCGGTCGTAGATATTGCCGCCTTGCCGGGGCTCGAAGACAATATCGGCCAGCTTTGCCTGGAGGATATGGTGCTCCGGCGGCCACCAGTTGGCCATGTCTTCGGTGAACACCGAAAACGCCCGTTCTATGGGGGCGTCAACGACCACCGACGAACGCACAGACGTAACCGTTTTGTCACTCACCACGTTCTTCCTCTCTTTGGTGGACTTTGGTCTTGAAGGCCCCCATGGCGCTGCTCCAGAACCTGTCGAGGTAGTCCCGCAGCTCACCGACCCCAGCGGGGTCGAGCCTGTAGATGTGCCTGGTGCCCGCACGCTCTTCGGTGACCAGGCCGGCAGCCTTCAAGACCTTCAAGTGCTGGGACACGGCCGGCCTGCTGACGGGCACCATTTCTGCGAGCTCTCCAACTGCGCAGGGGCGCTGCGAAAGGTGCTCGAAGATGGCCCTCCTGGTGGGGTCGCCCAGGGCTTCCAGGGCTAGTGCGTTAGTCATAGCTAACAGTAAGTATTTACTTACCTAAGCGCACGTGTCAAGCGCCACCGCCAGATGTGCCGGCGGCGGTCGGCTGGTGATGACCTTCCCCAGCGGGGACCTGAGGACCAGGCTGCCGTCGGGGCTGAGCTCGAGCTGCCAACCGTGGTCGTGCCAGAGGTGGTGATGGCGGTTGCAGGCCATCACCAAGTTGGAAAGACTGGTCGGGCCACCTTTGGAGAAATGCTGTACGTGGTGGGCTTCGCACCAAGCCGGTGGCCGGTCGCAGCCCGGGTGGCGGCAGTGGCCGTCGCGTACGACCAGGGCCGCCCACAGCGCTGGGCTCACGGTGCGCACACTCGACCCGTAGTCCAGGACGGTCGAACGCCCGGCCATGACGATGCGGTGAAGGACCGCGTCGCAGGCCAGGCGCGAGACCGTACTACCGGGCACGGCGGTGCCGTCAGCCAGGAGCCCCGGGCGGTCTTGGGCCAGGTCCGAGAGGCCCACGATCACCGATAGCTGGGGGCGGTGGCGGGCGCCGCTCGGCGCCTTGTCGCCGTGGGTGAGGAACCATCGGCAGACATCGGCCAAGGCCTCGGCCCGGCGCTGCGCCGCACTTGGCAGTGGCCCCTCGCCGTCGGCGGGGACGCTCCCCTCGGCTGCGGCGATGGCCGCTTCGACCACGGCGGCGTCCTCAGCGCCGAGATGGCCCGAGACCTCCCGGCGGCCGTCTAACGTCCTGGACAAGTAGAGTTCCGAGGGCCGCTCTGCGGGCTCGGGCCCGTCGCCTTCGGCGTCGGCGCGAAGGCGCCAAGCACGCATTGCCGCCGTGGTGTCAGCCACCGACAGCTCAGCCAGCAACGGCGTCATATTTGGCTCGTGCTGAGCATAAAGAGCCGCATGGTCCGAAGAGACATTGGCCACAATGGCGGCCACCTGGCCCGAAGAAAGGGTGCCGTCGGACCAGGCCGCTGCCGTTACCGGGAGCTGGGCCAGTCGGCTGGCGACCGCTGCCTCCCGGTGAGCGTCGCGGTGCGAGCGCCGCCCGTGGGCGGCCAGCCAGGACGTAAGGGACAGCGACCCGTCGCCGCCCCACGCCTGTTCAGCATCAAAGCCCCGTAGCGCCTCCGAGATCTTGGCGTCGAGACGGTCTCGCACCCATAACACCTGCTCGATTTCCTCGGCTAGGGGGACTAGCTCCAGGCGGCCGACAACTCCCACCAGGATCGCTACCCCGTCGCCTCCCATCGTTCCATCGTACACACGTTCGATAAACTATCGGCCAATTACCTTGTACTTTTGCCGCCGGGGCCCAGGCCCCGGGCACCTGGCCCCGGGTGTTCAGTAGCGGTAGTCAGCCGGCTTGAACGGGCCCTCCACCGGCACCCCGATATAAGCAGCCTGCTTCTCGCTCAACTGGGTCAGCTTGGCACCGAGCTTGCCCAGGTGTAGCCGGGCCACCTTTTCGTCCAGGTGGCGAGGGAGCACGTGGACGCCCACCGGGTAGGCGCTCGTGTGGTTGAAGAGCTCGATCTGGGCCAGGACCTGGTTGGTGAAACTCGTCGACATCACAAAGCTCGGGTGACCCGTAGCGCACCCCAGGTTTACCAGCCTCCCCTCGGCCAGGACGATTACCGAGTGGCCGTCGGGGAATTCCCACGAGTCAACCTGCGGCTTGATGTTATGGCGAGCGATCCCCGGGTGGCGCGCCAACCCCGCCATATCGACCTCGTTGTTGAAATGGCCGATATTGCAGACGATGGCATTGTGCTTCATCGCCGCCATGTGCTCGGCCATAATGACGTCCCGGTTACCGGTGGCCGTGACGAAGATGTCGGCGGTACCTACGGCGTCCTCGAGGGTGACGACCTGGTAGCCCTCCATAGAGGCCTGGAGGGCGCAGATGGGGTCGACCTCGGTCACCAGCACCCGGGCCCCCTGGCCTCGCAGCGACTGGGCGCAGCCCTTGCCGACGTCGCCATAGCCGCACACCAAGGTGACCTTGCCCGCCACCATCACGTCCGTGGCCCGGAATATCCCGTCGATCAAGGAGTGGCGCACGCCGTAGAGGTTGTCGAACTTGCTCTTGGTGACCGAATCATTGACATTGATGGCCGGGAAGAGCAAGGTCCCCGCCGACGCCCGCTGGCGGAGCCGGTTGACCCCGGTGGTGGTCTCCTCGCTGACCCCCTTTATCCCCGCCGCCATCTTCGTCCACATGCCGGGCCGGGAGCGCAGGGTCTTGCGCAACGTTGCCGCAATTATCCCGAACTCGTCGCTGTCATCGGGACCGAGCTCGGGCACGCTGCCGTCGCGCTCGGCCTGGGCGCCGAGGTGCACGAGCAACGTGGCGTCGCCGCCGTCGTCCACGATCAGGTTGGGCCCGTCGTCTTCGGGCCAGGTGAGCGCCTGTTCGGTAGCCCACCAGTACTCCTCGAGCGTCTCGCCCTTCCAGGCGAAGACGGGGACCCCGGTGGCGGCTATGGCGGCGGCGGCGTGGTCCTGGGTGGAGAAGATATTGCAGCTGGCCCAGCGGACTTGCGCCCCCAGGGCGACCAAGGTCTCGATCAGTACCGCGGTCTGGACCGTCATATGCAGCGACCCGGTGATGCTGGCACCGGCCAGGGGCTGTTCGTCGGCGTACTCACGGCGCAGCGCCATTAGGCCCGGCATCTCGACCTCGGCCAGGTCGATCTCGCGCCGGCCGAAGTCGGCCTGTCCGATGTCTGCCACCCGGTAGGCGACAGGGCCACTATGAGCGCTCGCGGATGTTGCTTCTGACATAGGGGCTCCTTTGCTAGGGCGGCCCCATTGACCTTGACATTTCGGTCATTAGTGCGCGCCAAATTGGCGAATTCCGAAGGCCGGGGCGATCGAGCCCTTCCCCAGCGGGTCAGCCCGGGCACATCCTACAGGGCGGCCAGAGCGGTGCCCACAGGAAGGGTCCAGTGCCTACGGGGCCGGAGTTACGGTTTTCGGGGGCGGTGCCCCTGGTTGGGACTGTGACGTTGTTGTGACGGGGTCTGGTTACGCTCTTACAACCCGTAGCGCGGGAGAGCCGATGTTGACCGAAGGGACCCGGGCATGAGCGTTGTAATGGTCACTAACCGGAGGGCAAGTACCAGATGGGAGGGCTACCACGGCTTCGAGCCGACCCCCGCCTGGCTAGTCGGCATCGTCGCGAGGACCAGGCCGGTGCGCCTGGTAGCGATGGTGGCTATCGTGTGCGCGGCCTCCGTGACGGCAGCCGGGCTGACGCCGTCGCCGGGGGGTCGGGCTGGTGGAGGCGGAGCTGGCGCGGCGGTGGCGGCTGGTCCCGGGTTGCCGGTCGTCCCGCTGGGAGCCGTGGGCCCCATATCGGCCGTACTGGGTCGGGACCTGCCTGGCTACCGGGTGGTGGGCCTCACGGCCACCAACGCCGAGCAGGCCTTGCGGGCCGAGTTCTCATCGAGGGGTGTGACGGTCGTGTCCGGACGGCTGCGCCTTGGCATCGCCCTGGACGGCTATGGCTACGCCCTCGCGTCGGGAGCGGTCCCCCCGATAGCCCCGGTAGCGCCGGTAGCGGGCGCCAACCGTGTCCTGTACGCCCATGGCGCACTGAGCGAGTGGTGGGCCAACGGGCCGGCCGGCTTGGAACAGGGCTTCACGGTGAGCTCGGCCCCGGGCTTGGGGTCGGGCCCATTGACGTTCTCGCTCGCCCTCAGTGGTAACTTGCGGGCCCGGCTCGACGGTGGTGGGTTGTACCTCTCCGGCCCTGGGGGGGCGTTGAGCTATGACGACTTGGCTGCCACCGACGCCCGGGGCCGGGCCCTGCCGGCCCACTTCGCCCTCGTGGACGGCCGGGCCCTGATCGAGGTAGACGACCGGGGGGCGGCCTACCCGGTGCGGGTCGACCCCCTGGTCCGGCAGTCCGGGGAGCTGATCTCCTCTGACGGCACCCCTAGCGGCGAGTTCGGTCGCTCGGTGGCGGTGTCCGGTAACACCGTGGCCGTGGCCGCCGACAACCAAACGGTCGGCTCGATAGACGAGGAGGGGGCGGTGTACGTGTTCGTGGAGCCGACGGACGGCTGGTCGGATCTGATGGCCCAGACAGCTGAGCTCCTCGCTTCGTGGCGCCCCCCGCCATGGGCGGCGGCCACGGGCTACCAAAACGCCCCCGGGCTCGGCTGGGCGCTGGCCATGTCCGGTCCCACCATCGTGGCCACCTCCATATTGACGTGTAACAAATGGGGCCCTACGGTCACATCTCCCTGCCTGAACGAGGGTGCCGCCTACGTGTTCGTGGAGCCGACGACAGGTTGGAGGGGTGTGCTCCACCAGAGCGCCCTATTGACCGCGTCGAACCTATCGCCCCGCACTACACAGTTACCCGCAGGGGAGCTCGGGTTCTCGGTCGCCGTCTCAGGCAGCACCGTCGCCGTTGGCGCTGCCCAGCGCGTCGGCTCGATCAGCTCCGACGCCGTGTACGTGTTCGAAGAGCCAGCCGCGGGGTGGTCGGGGCCCATGACCCAGGACGCCGAGCTGGCCCCCGCCGACCCCGCCAACAATGAGCTTTTCGGCGGAGGTCTGGCCGTGTCCGGGAACACGATCGTCGTCGGGGCCCCGGGCGTGGGCGCACCGTTCGGGGGACGAGGCGAAGGGGCGGCATACGTGTTCCAAGCGCCGGCCGGGGGGTGGTCGGGGACCATGACCCAGAGCGCCGGGCTGACCGCCCCCTCCGGGACGGGAATTGACGAGCTGGGCGCCTCCGTGGCTGTGTCCGGGAACACCGTGGCCGTGGGCGCACCTTTAGAAACGGTGGGCCCGAACACCGGGCAGGGCGCTGTGTTCGTGTACAACGAGCCCGCCGCCGGCTGGTCAGGAGCGCTGGCCCCAGCCGCCGAGCTGACCGCCTCCGATGGCACCGGGGACAATTCCTTCGGGACGGTGGCGGTGTCGGGGAACAGCATCGCCGTGCTCGAGTCAAGTCGTAACCCTGGTAGTTTGAACGGGGCCCTACTCTTCAGCGAGCCTGCCGCGGGCTGGTCTGGGCACCTAACGGAGAGCTCCGAACTGGTGGCCTCCAACGAGGCAGTAACGGACGCATTTGGCTCGGACGTCGCACTTTCTTGCACCACCGTCGTCGTCGGCGCCCCCGGCCACCACAGGCTCGGCTCTTTCGCCGGAGCGCAGGGCTCGGCGTACGTGTTCGCGCCACCTACAACTACGAGCGAGGCCGAAGGGCGCCAGGCGGCGGTCGTGCCTTCGACGGCCGCAGCGTCCTGTCCGCTTGCTGTCACCTTCACCGTGTTGTCACCGCAAGAGGCGGGCCTGTCCTACGTCGGAGCGGCGGCGAAAAGCAACACCAGCGCCCAGTACTCGCAGTCGGCCGCCTTCTTCCGCGAATTTGCGACACCGACCAGCGCTCACCTCCTCGGTGGCGGGACCCGGCTCGACGGGTGCCTTTCGGGCTGTATCGACGTGCTCGTCCAGGTGAAAAACAGTGCCGGTCAGCCTGTCGACGGCGCCGACCTGTACGCCAGCGTGACGCAGATGCACGCCACCTTGCTCGATGTCCCGGGGTTCCTCTGCGGCCAGGAAATCGCGACGGTAGCCGAGCAACCACAGCCTATCTGCGGCGAGAACGGTTTCCAGGACCTGAAGGGCCTGAAAACTAACAGCAGCGGCCAGGCTCTGCTGCGCTATTGGGTACCGGGCATAATAGAAGCCCACAAAGTCGTCCTCACGGTAACGGCCAGCGCCGAGCCGGGCTGCAAGAACTCCTGTAGGGCCGGATCAAAGAGCCCGGCGACGAGCATCACCCTCAACGTACAGCCGCACGTGCTCGTGGCCGACGCCCAGGCGACGCTTTCGCCCAGTGCGACCCGTGCCATCGCAGACTGGGCGAACCCACCGACGGTGGGCGACATCGTCGCCGGCGGGCCGGGTGCCGCGTTGGGGTCGCTGGTGAACGACCTACTTACGACCAACGGGTCGACGTCGAGCATCCCCGGCTTGCCGGGAGCGGTCAAGTGGGCCCTGACGGTGCGTGACACCATGACGTCCATGAAAGCCTCCGAGAAATTCGAAACAGACTCGTTGCTACTGCTGTTCGTCCCGCTGGGCATCCAGGGCCTGGGCCTCGACGACGAGTCGCGCTCGGCGGCGCCGCCGGCCAAGCCGCTCAACAGCAATATGTTGGACCTGATCTCCTCGAGCTCGTTGGAGAACCGGGCCCAGCAATGGCTGAGTGCCATCAACCCCCTGCCCGTTACTCTTTCCCCCTTGGGAGTGGAGTCCTCTCACAAGGCCGGTTTGTTGTGGGATTTCGGCAAGTTCGCCCGGTCGAACTTTGACGATGGCCATCCGTGGGCCGCCGACCTTGAGGTCGACGACGTCTCGTATTGTGACCAAGCGCTTGAAGTCGAGAGCCCCGCGGCCGCCTGCGGCCCCGGCTACGCCCATTTGAACAACGACGTCCCGACGGGAGTGCGCCCCTACCTATACCTGAAGTTCACCCTCACGGCCCTCACCGCCATTGGCCACAAGACCGGCGTGGTTTTCACCCGGGCGTTTGTGGTGCCGTACAACGCTACGGCATGGC
Organism: Acidimicrobiaceae bacterium; assembly: GCA_003166025.1. Taxonomy (GTDB): domain Bacteria; phylum Actinomycetota; class Acidimicrobiia; order Acidimicrobiales; family Palsa-688; genus Fen-671. Next base: position 19,968 of record PMWT01000127.1, read on the forward strand.
TGAAGGCCCAGTTCGGGGCCAAGCCGATGTAGAGGCGGCCATAGCCCGGGGAGCGCCTACAGGGGGCAGTGGCCGACGGGGCACTCGTCGGGCCAGGGCCCGTCCTGCCCGAGGGCAGCGCGCTCTGCGCCGGGGCCCAGGCGTTCTTCCACCAGCTGGCGGACCATGCTCACGAAGCCCGGGCTGGTGGTCACCGTGGGGGCCCGCCACAACCGGGCGCCCTGTTCGCGGGCGACGGCCGCCGCTTCGACGTCCAGGTCGTGGACGATCTCCATGTTGTCGCACACAAAGCCTATGGGCGCTACAACTATGGACCTTGCCGTCGAGGTCCCGATCACCTCGCACACGTCCGGCCCCAGCCAGGGCGAGCTCGGCGGCCCCGAGCGGCTCTGCCAGACCAGGCGCCACGACTTGATGCCCGCCAGCTCGGCGCACAGGCGCGCCGTCTCGGTCACGTGCCCGACGTAGGGGCTCGTCGCCGCCAGGGACAGAGGGATGCTGTGGGCGGAGAACAGGACCTCAATGTCGCCTTCCTCCTGCGCCCGTTCCAGGGTGGCGCGCACGCTCGAGGCCCACGGCCCCACCCAGCCCGGGTGGTTGTAGTACAGGCGTAGCTTGGATATCTCAGGCGCGCCGGGGCCAACGGCGGCCCGAGCGGCGGAGATGTCGTCGAGGTACTGGCGGCAGCTGCTGTAGCCACCGTAGGCCGACGTCACGAAGGCCAGGGCACGGGTGACGCCGTCATCGCGCATCTGGGCCACCGTGCCGGCCAGCATGGGGGCCCAGTTGCGGTTGCCCCAGTAAAGGGCCAAGCCTGTCCCGTCCAGCTCCCGGCGCAACGCGGCCAGGAGACCTCGGCAACTGGCGTTTATGGGGCTGGCCCCACCGACGTCGTAATAGTGTTTGGCGACATTCTCGATGCGGTTTTCGGGTATGCGCCGCCCGGCTGTGACCCGCCGCAGGAACGGCATGACATCCTCAGGTTTCTCCGGGCCGCCGAACGAGACTAAGACGAGTGCCTGGTAACCCTCCACGCTCCGACCATAGCCATTACCCGCGGGCCGGGTCCAGCCGCCAAAGCGGTACCATTGCGAACTGGGGGGTTACGGGCCGACCCGGTAAACGGCCCTGACTTGGGCGCCCCAATTAGCACAGGCATAATAGGTGGGCTCCCAAATATCGACATGGTCGCCGGTAATGGCGCCACCGGTGTCGTCGGCGGTCCGGAGCCCGACTCCCTGCACATAAATCTGTGTCCCGAGCGGTATAACGCTCGGGTCGACGGCGATGCTTTCCGGTCCGGCCATGTCCCCACTGGCGGTGGCCCCAGTCAAGTCATAGCAGGTCACCAGGAAACTGCCGAGGAACGTGAACGCCGCCTCCCGCAAGAGCTCGGACGCCGGGCCCTTGCGGTCGGCATTTCCGATTATCCCTTGTGTTGTATGGGTAGTTGTCTTTTGACGCGGGCCGGTGGTGGCCAGGACGTACCCACGCCCGTTAGACGTCGAGGCGAGAGAACTGGCAGTGACACCGGTCACGGTGTGCCCTCCAGCGAAGTCGGGTGCGGAGCCGTACCCATGGACCGTGCCATTGCTGGCCAGCAGCCAATAGCCCCGGCCCCCGGCAGCAGTGGCGATGGCACTGAGAGTAATGGGAGAGGACGTAGTGCGCGACGTACCGCGCTTCGTACGGAGCGAGACGGCCATGGCGCCGTGGTACCTTGCCGTGCCGAAGCTGTAAACGTGGCCCGAAGTAGTGGCCAACCAGTACCCTCGACCGCTGGGCGTCGGGGCGATGCCCCTCACCGCGATCTTGGGGTAGTCGGCACTGAGAGAGCCATAAAACCGGGCGTCCCCAAAGGTATAGACATGGCCGTTGGCCGTCACCAGCCAATACCCGTGCCCATCAGGCGTGGCTGCCATGCAGACAACGCTGGCTGACAAACGGCTCTTGCCGAGGGAGCCGTAATAGTGCGCATTCCCGAAGGAGAAAACGCCACCATGGCCAGACAGGACCCAGTACCCGCGGCCGGTCGGGGTGGCGACGATCCCCGCCACCGGTCGGGCCGGGGCGTAGTGCTTGACGGAACCGTAGTTTTTGGCGTCCCCATAAGCAAATACCGCCCCGCTGGCCGCCACCGCCCAGTAGCCCTGGCCGTCCGGGGCCACCGCAATGCCGACGAGGTCGGGCCCGGCGCGACCGGGCGAGCCCAACGGGCGAGCGTCACCGAAGGTGGCGATGGAGCCCGCTTTCCAGGCTTTGCCGGTTGTGGACGGGCGAAGGCGTGGCGCTTGGCAAGCAGCGGCCGGCGTGAGGCGGTGGCCGGGCGCGCGAGTTGGCGCCAGCGCCCCGCAGCCCATCGTGGCGGAGATGAGCTGGGGAGCTCTCGCGCTTGGGTATGCGGCAACGGGGGATGCAACGGCGGCGGATGCGGCAGTTGCCGTCGGGGCCCCACAAAGGCTGAGCGCCGAAAGGGCCAAAGCCAGCACCCCGAAGCGCCGTGCACAGGCCCACCGGCGCCAAGCAGAGCCTGCCGCCGCCCGCGCCTGGTGGTAATAGCGGTGCCGAGCGCGCCGGCTATGGGCGGGCCGGGAGCATGCGAAGGGAGACTTACGGTCTCGGTGATGGGTGCCACCAAGACCGTAACTTTCAGCGTGCTTCAGCACGCTTAGTACCTCTATGCACTGGGTTTCTCCTTAGGTCGCGCGCCACCGGCTGTCGTTCGGCCTGAAGCGGCCGAAAACTGTCAAGACCAGCTAGAAGCGCGTGGCCCCGCGAGCCCATGAGAGGGGACGGGACGGGTTCCTCGGATGTCTGGTTGCGTCCACGACGGGCCCCCGTGGCAAGAGGTGAGCGAGTCGCGGGACCAGCGTCCGAAATGCGTGTTGTTTTCGGTTACATTACGTCACGTTTTTGCGCTCGTCAAGCTAATGCATAATTAAATAGTGTGACCAGCGTGTTTATACGCGGAACTCTGCGACGTTATGACCGGGCGGCAAGCCGCCGGGCCGCTCGGCTGCGGCCTGGGACCAGGGGCGATGGAAAACGGCGAAGGGGCCGCCCGAGCTCTAGCAGATGAGTGGTAGATTGCGCGCGGAGAGTGGTAGCCTGCGCATTTGACGAGGTCAGCGCGCGTGGGGACCTTTGGCGGCTAAAGGAAGGGGACAGAAGGACGTATGATTACTACATGACCGAGGCCACGGAACACGATGGGGACGTCAAGAGCGTAGAGATAGGCGATGTGGTGACTGATAGCACCGACAGCGAGGCTGCCGGTGCGGAGAGCGTGCCCAGCGCAGTCGAGGTGGCCGAGGCCTGGCTGGCGGAGCTCGTCGATCAGATGGCGGTGTCGGCCTCAGACGTCCAGGACCACCTGCTCGACCTCTGGGGAGTGCTCGAGGAAGGCCCCGCTCGGTCTGAGATCGAGCGCTGGCTCACCGAGACCCTGGTCCGCAACCTGTACTCGGTCTCGGACATCAACGAGCGGCTCGAGACCCTGCTACCGGCCTCCTAAGCTCATCGCCCCGGAGCGCTTGGCGGGTTCAGGGGCCACGCCTGGCCTGGCTGGTCCAGCGCCCGTCGTGGCTTTGTAGTGTCAAGGGCAGGCCGAAGCACTCACTGAGGGCCGGCCCCGACAGGGCTTGGTCGAGCGGGCCAGTGGTAAGTACCCGGCCCCGGCGCAGCAACAGGACGTGGCCGAAGGCGACGGGGATCTCTTCCACGTGATGGGTCACCATGACGATCGGAGGTGCCGTCCGGTCCTGGGCCAGGGCGCCCAAGCGGCTGAGCAGGTGCTCTCTGGCTCCCATGTCCAAGCCGGCGCAGGGTTCGTCGAGCAGGAGCAGTTCGGGCGAGATCATCAGCGCCCGGGCCAGGAGGACCTGCTGGCGCTCTCCTTCGGAGAGCACGCCGAAGGGCCGGTCGGCGATGCTCTCAAAACCAGCAGCGGCCAGCAACGCCAGGGCTTTGGCCCGATCGGGCTCGCTGTACTCGTGCCACCAGGGCTCCAGAGCGCCGTGGCGGGCGGAGACCACCACCTCTCGCGCCGGTAGCCAGGGCACGATCATCCGGGCCACGCTGGCCGAGACCGTCCCCAGGCGCTCCCGCAGAGCACGCACGTCTGTGCGGCCCAGGCGCCGGCCGAGGATGTCGACGGTGCCCCGGGTGGGATGGAGGTACCCCGAGGCCAGCTGCATGAGGGTGGTCTTGCCCCCGCCGTTGGGGCCGAGGACGGCCCAGCGCTCACCGGCGTTCACCTGCCAGTTGACCGACCGAAGGACCGGCGTGGCCGCCCGGTCCAGGTCGACGTGAGAAAAGACCAGCGCAGGGGGCCCATCGGGGCTGGCGGTAACCATGGTGACCCAGGGCAGGTTAGTGGCCATGGCCAACCCGGTTGCCCCCGAGCCCTCCCGGACGCGACGATGAACGGGTGCCGGGTCTCCTCGCAACGGTCGATGCCGTCCTGGCCCCGGTTTTCGAGCAGCTTCAGCCCGGGGCGCAAAGCGGGCTGCGCCCGTCGCAGCGGGCCGACCTCCAAGTGGACGGCGCCCTGGGCCTGGCCCGGGCGCTCGGGCGGCCTCCCCGGGAGGTCGCCGAGGACATATTGGCCCGAGCCCGGGCGGCCGGCTTGGAGGCCATATGTGACGGTGCCGAAGTGGCCGGCCCAGGCTTTATCAATCTGGTCCTCTCCGCTGATTTCCTGGCCCGCCAGCTGGGAAATGTGGTTTCGGGCCCCGCAGACATGGGCGTCGCCCGGGCGCCCCGCCCGTTGACTGTCGTAGTCGATTATGCCGCGCCCAATGCCGCCAAGGAGATGCACGTCGGCCACCTGCGGTCCGCCATCATCGGAGACTGCCTTGTCCGGCTGTTGGAGCTCGAGGGCCACAAGGTCATCCGGGAAAACCACATCGGCGACTGGGGCACGCCCTTCGGCATGTTGATCGAGCACCTGGTGGACGTGGGCGAGGAAGAGGCCGCGCAAGAGCTGGCTATAGGAGACCTTGAGGCCTTCTACCAGGCCGCCCGCCGCGCCTACGACGGCGATCCGGCCTTCGGGGAGCGTTCACGCCAGCGGGTCGTGCTGCTTCAGTCGGGTGACCCCGAAACCCTCAGGCTCTGGCGCTCGTTCGTCGACCACAGCGTCAACTACTTCGACCAGTCCCTGCGCCGGTTGGGCACCAAATTGACTAGGGACGACGTGGTGGGGGAGAGCTATTACAATTCACTTTTACCGAAAGTCGTCGAAGACCTTTCCAAAAAAGGCCTACTGGTCGAGAGCGAGGGCGCCCTTTGCGTCTTCCCTCCCGGGTTTACCAACCGCGAGGGCAAACCGCTGCCGCTCATCGTGCAGAACTCAGTCGGCGGTTACAACTACGCCACCACCGACCTGGCGGCGATCCGGGACCGCGTCGAGCGTCTGGGTGCCAACCTGCTCGTGTACGTGGTGGGCCTGCCCCAGGCCCAGCACTTCGAGATGGTCTTTGCCACCGCCCGTCTGGCCGGTTGGCTGACCCCGGGGACCGAGGCCGTGCACGTCGGGTTCGGTAACGTGCTCGGGCCGGACGGGAAAATGTTCAGGACCCGCCAGGGCGGGACGGTGAAACTGGCCGAGCTGCTCGACGAGGCCGTTCAACGGGCGCGGGACGTGATCACGGGCCGGTCCGACCAGGACCAATTGGCGACCGCCGAACTGGAGGAGACGGCCCGCGCGGTGGGGATCGGCGCGGTCAAGTACGCCGACCTGTCGACCGACCGGACGCGCGATTACCGCTTCGACTGGGACAGGATGCTGTCCTTCGACGGCAACACCGGCCCCTACATCCAATATGCCTACGCCCGTACCTGCAGCATTTTCCGCCGAGCGGGACAGGACGTACCGCCTCTGGCGCAGGTGGCCGACGATGTCCGGCCTCCGGTGGCGCCCGAGGAACGGGAGCTGGCCAAGGGCATCCTCGGCTTCGGGGACGTGATCGCGTCCACCCGGGCTACCTACAGCCCGCACAAGCTGTGCGTGTACCTGTTCGAACTTGCCAGCACGTTCACCGCGTTTTACGAACACTGCCCTGTGCTCGGCGCCCCCGACGCCTCGACGCGGGCATCGCGGCTGGCTCTGTGCGCTCTTTGCGCGGCTGTCTTGAGCAGAGGCCTTGACTTGCTCGGCATGGAGTCGCCGACGCGGATGTGAGCGCCGATGCGGATGTGAGCGCTTATGACGGACCGGGGACGCCGGCGACAGAAGAGGACTTCCCGGCCCCGGGCGCCTGACCTGGTACAGGACCGTCCCGAGCACGACCGAGGGCCGCCCTGCGTGGCGGGCTCAAGACTGCTTGGCGGCGGCCTTTTCCCGTGGTACTTTATCGCTCCGAGGGTGCCATCGATTCGACCGAGAAGTTCCCTCCCGGAAACGAACCGGCGGCCGTCCGGCGAGGTGTTGGGCACCCAGGACGGCCAGGAAAGGAGAGGACAAGCAACATGGCAACCGGCACAGTCAAGTGGTTTAGCTCGGAAAAAGGCTACGGCTTCATTTCGCAAGAGGGCGGCCCCGACGTGTTTGTGCACTACAAGGCCATTCAAGGACAGGGTTACCGGACTCTGGAGGAGAACGAACCGGTCGAGTTCGAAGTTCAAGAGAGCTCAAAGGGCCTGCAAGCCGTGAACGTGGTGCGCATGGCCATGCGGGCCGATTAAGGGCCGAAGGCACAGCCGGCCCTCTGCGGTCCCTGCTGCTAACGGCCCTGGTCCGTCCGGGGCCGGCGACGTCGGCCGTCTCTCCTGTAACCATGCCAAGAGACGACGGTCCGTCGTAACGCGGCGTACTGACCGGCGGTCAGAAGTTCAGTATTTTCGCTGATTGCCGGTACCTGTAAGGCGAAAATGTCACATATTCTCTGGGTTTTCTCCCTCTTCCGGGCCGTCTCAAGGCCCACCCGCGGACGCCGAAGTAACGGGCAGGTGGTCTGAAGGCGTTGTAAGAGCGGACCGGGGAGGTGACGACGGCGGGGATAATTTCGAGGGCCCATCCCCGTCGCTGGGTGGCCGTACTGCTTGTATTGGCCACCGGCATATGGTGTGCTGACGCCGACGCCTGGGCGGTCGCCTGCGGGCAGGGCAGCCTGGGTGGGACCGTTGCCGTCGGTGCTTCCGACGGCGCTCGATTGGCCGCCCAGTACAAGCCGGGGCCTAAAGACGGCTGGGGCTTAAGCGGAAATCCCGGCAGCACGTGGGGTGGCAGCGGCGCCACAAACACGACGGTCTCCAGCCCGCCGACCGCCAGCACGACGGTGCCGGTTACCACCCCGACAGCGCCGGTGACCACCACGACGCCCGAGCCGGTCACCACGACGGCAGCGCCCACCACCGCGCCCACCACCGCCGCGACTATCGAGCCAAACGAGCCCGGTTGTGGTTGCCCCACCCACGGTGCCCTTTTCGGTGGCAGCAGCAGCAGCTGTGGTTGGGGCCACGGCTCATCGTGGTGCCCGCCAGGCAAGTGGGCCCCCACCACCACGACCACGGTCGCGCTGACCACCACGACCACGGTCGCGCCGACCACNNCACGACGACCACGGTCGCGCCGAGCACGACGACCACGGTCGCCACCACGACTACTGGCCCCCGGAACCCGTCGGGCCAACCCGTCACCACCACGTCGACGACGACTACGACCAAATCGCCGGCCACCACGACTACCACCACTAAACCACCGGCGACGACGACGACTACCAAGGCGACGACCACCACGACGACCAGCACCACTACGACGACCAACCCGACGACGACCACCACCAAAGCACCTGCGACCACCACGACCACGACCAAGCCCCCGACAACCACGACGACCACCAAACCAACGACCACGACCACCACGACCAAGCCCCCCACCAC
>PMWT01000134.1 GCA_003166025.1 Acidimicrobiaceae bacterium
TGGGCCTGACGGCCGGGACCGGGAGGGCAGGATGCCATTGGTCGCCGGGGTGGACTGTTCGACCCAGTCGACCAAAGTCCTGATCGTCGATGTGGACGACGGCCGTGTCGTGGGTTCAGGGGGCGCGGCCCATGAAGTAGAGGGTGAAGGTGGCGCCAGGGAGAGCGACCCCCGAGATTGGGAGGCCTCCCTGGCGCACGCCCTGAGCCAGACCGGTCTTGCCCCCGACGTCGGGGCGTTGTCCGTCGGTGCCCAGCAACATGGCTTGGTCGTGCTCGACGACGCCGGTTACCCGCTGCGCAAGGCGCCGTTGTGGAACGACACCCGTGGCGCCGCCGACGCTCAAGCGCTGGTTGACGCCCTCGGTGGCCCCGAGGCGACGGCTCTGCGCATCGGCTCGGTGCCGACGAGCTCGTTCACAGTGGCGCATTGGGCCTGGTTGCGCCGGGCTCAGCCTGAGATAGCGGCGGCAGCCCGCCACATCCTCCTGCCCCACGACTACCTCAGTTTTCGCCTGACCGGCACGATGACGACGGACCGCAGCGATGTCTCGGGCACAGGTTGGTGGAGCCCGTCGGAAGAGTCTTATGCCGCCGACGTCCTCGAACTTGACGCTGTCCGGCTCGACCCCGCCTATCTACCCGAAGTACTCGGCCCCACGGCGTCGGCAGGTACCGTCACCGGCGCCGCGGCCGAGCAGTTCGGCCTGCGCCCCGGCGCCCCGGTCGCCTGCGGTGCCGGCGACAACGCTGCCGGTGCGTTGGCGCTCAGTTTTGCGCCCGGCGAAGCGGCCATGTCCCTGGGCACGTCGGGGACGGTCTACGCCCCCTCCGCCAGACCGAGCGCGGACAGCACCGGTACCGTCGCCGGTTTCGCCAGTGCCGATGGCCGGTACCTGCCCCTGGCCTGCACGCTCAACGCCACGGTGGCGGTCGACCAGGTCAGCGAATGGCTCGGCCTGGGCAGAGAGGATGTGGCGAGCGCGGACGAGGTCGTGTTCCTCCCCTGGCTGGGTGGGGAACGAACACCCAACGCCCCCAGCGCCTCGGGCACCTTGACCGGCGTCAGGTACTCGACCGACAAGCGGTCCATCCTGCAGGCCGCTTATGACGGGCTCGTGGCCACCTTGCTCGAGGCGACCGCCTTCCTCGACCAGTGGGCGCCGCAGTCGCGGGAGGCGCCGTTGCTCCTCTTGGGCGGAGGGGCGCGCGGCCGGGCCTGGCAGGAGACGGTGCGCCGGTTGTCCGGCCGCCCTGTCCTGGTCGTCGAGCTGTCGGAGCTGGTGGCCTACGGCGCTGCTGTCCAGGCTGCCGCCCTACTGACGGGAGAGCCTTTGGCCGACATAGCCAACCGGTGGGGCGCTCGGCGTGGGCTCCTGCTCGAGCCTGTGGCGCGCGACGAGCAGGCGATGGCCCGCATCGCTGCGTGGCGTCAGTCGTACCTCGCCACCTTGTGAGCTCATCCGCCCTCGTCGTTGGCAACGAATAGATGGCGGTGATCTCCGACCTCTCGAGCGCCAGCGACGCCAGTCTGGCCATGGCCGTGGCCAGATGGCAGGAGGAGGCGTTGGCCGAGATTTACCGCCGCCACGCGGGGGCCGTGTTCGGGCTGGCCAAGCGCCTCATTTTCGATGCCGTGCTGGCCGAAGAGGTTACTCAGGAGGTCTTTGTCCGGTTGTGGCGCGAACCGGAACGCTACGACCCGACACGCGGCTCGCTGCGCACCTTCTTGTTGTCGGTGACCCATGGGCGGGCCATCGACATCCTGCGTTCGGAAATGAGCCGGCGGGCCCGGGAGGAGCGTTCACGGGCCGTGGCGGAAGCCGGTTACGATCTGGAGCAGGAAGTGTTCGACTTAACCACCGCCGAGCGGGTGCGCGAGGCCGTCGCCAAGCTGCCGGGGGTCGAGCGCAAAGCGATCGAGCTCGCTTACTTCGGCGGCCACTCCTATCGCGAAGTGGCCGTCATAGAGAACGAGCCGGAGGGGACGATCAAGAGCCGCATCCGGTCGGGCCTTCGCCGCATGGGGCCCGAGCTCGACGCGGCTGTCAAAGGGACAGACCGATGATGCACGGGGAGATCGAGGAGCTGCTGGGAGCGTACGCCCTCCATGCCACCGAGCCTGAAGAGGACCGCGAGATCGAAGCCCATCTGGCCGATTGCCCTCGCTGCCGGGCCGAGGTACAAGCCCACCTGGAGGTGGCGGCCATGTTGGGGAGCTCCGCTTCAGAGGTCCCGGCCGGTCTTTGGGAGAAAATCGCGGCGTCGGTGGGGGAGATCCCGTTGCCCGGGGCCCCCGACAAGTTGTCCGTCGTGCACCCCCTTGGCGCGGTTCCCGTTATGCGACAACGAGGCTCCCGACGCTGGCAGGTGACCGTTTGGGGGGCGGTGGCGGCGGTGGCGGCCGCGGTCATCGCCGTCCTCGGCGCGCAAGTCTCCCATCTCGACCAGCAGGTGCAGACGCTGCGGACCGCCGTCGGCCAGTACGGCTTGTCGGGGGCGGCCGCCCAGGTGGCACTGGGGCCTCATCGGACCATAGTGCTGACGGCGGACAAAGCCGACGTGGCCAAGGTCGTGGTAGGACCTTCGGGCACAGCCTTCTGGGTCCAGTCCTCGCTGCGGGAGCTGCCTAGTTCCAAGACGTACCAGCTGTGGGGCCTGGCCCGGGGCAACATCGTGTCCCTGGGGCTCATCGGCCCCGACCCGCGCTCGGTCGCCCCCTTCCGGATCGAGGCGACCATTACCACGGTGATGGTGACGGCCGAACCCAGCGGGGGCACGGCCAAACCGACCCTACCGGTGCTCGCCCAGGGCGACGTCCCTGCGGCCACCGTCGACTGACGAGCGTCGGCTAGCGGCCGTCCAGGCGGCGTCTAGTCGGGAGGGCCGAAGAGACGGCCACGGTGGGACAACCAGCTGTGGCCCCATTCCAGCCCGGACTCTTCGGGGCCGGGCTGTGGTAGGACGACGACCTGAGTGGGGGCGTGGAGAGCTGAGCCGCAGAACTGGCACCTTTCGTCCCAGCTGTTGGCCAAAGGCGCCCCGCACTGGGGGCACTTGAGCGCTTCGGACGCCAATGTCGGTCCTGTTCCAAGCGTGGGGGCTTTGTCCGGGAGGGACTGGACAGCCTGCTTGTCGAGCCAGACCGCTTCGCACCCTTTGCACATGGCGGCGCGCCCGGCCGGGATGGTCTTCGGCTGCATCAGCCGAGAGCAGAACGGGCAGCGGGCATCCCCGCCACCGGTGCCCTCCGCGGGGGCCTCGGTCCATAAATGCTCGGCCAGGCTGCCTTCGAGCTGGCGAAGCACGGCAATGGTCAATACCGTGCCGCCACAGCCGGCACAGACGTACTGGCGCAGCCCGCTGACCTGATTGGCCATTAGCGAAGCGGGCCTGGCG
>PMWT01000125.1 GCA_003166025.1 Acidimicrobiaceae bacterium
CCGCTCGGGTCGCCGTGCGTGGCAGAGATCCACGAGTCGAGGGTGTTCGGCCCGGACAGTGGCGCATTTACCGAGGTCTCGTCCGTGAGCCCGAGGAACGTCCCGACCAGGACGTTGCCCGGCTTGATCGGCAGGAAGTACCACCGGCTCGGCATGTGCGCCGCCGTGTGCTGCATGCTGGCGGCGAGGTTGNNAGGAAGTTCCCGGGCGGGTTGACGGTGACGCGCTTCGACTTGTTTGAAGCGCAACTCGTCAAGCTTGTCGCCGAGCGGGGCCTCGACCCTCCTGAGCCAGTACCTTTCCAGCGCTGCGAACTGTGGCTCCGAGAGCCTCTCCTTGCCGGCGAGGTGGCGCGCGTATTCGACCTCGATGGAGCGGAGCGCCCAGTGGTCGGCAAAGCGGTGGACCCTCCCAAAGGGGAGCCGGGCAAAGCGCTCGTCCAAGGCTTGCATGACCGCCGCGGACCGCTCGCCGATGTCCGGTGGGGCTGGTGGAGGGGGCCGTCGGCTGGCCAGGCGCTCAAGCTGGACGGCACTGAGCGGGACTCCCCGGCTGTCGATCGTGACGGTCGCGTCCGCCAGGCACCCGACCGCCGCCCAGTAGCCGTCCCCGAGGTCGCTCACCTCGAACGGAGCAGCTTCCCCGTCGACCAGCACCGTCGCCGGGGCCCAATCGACCTCTACCGGGCGAGGGGTCGGGCGGGCCCCGTCCCCAGGGGCTTGGGCGTTGCCGCGCGGAGAGGCTAGGTAGGGGCCCGTAGGTGCCCAAGTGCGGGCACGCTCGAACTGGTCGTCGTCGCCCGGCCGTTGCGAGGTGACCGTCAGGGTGCCTCCTTCGGGGCCGTCGAAGCTCAAGCTCTCCGACAACAGCACCGCCCGCGCCCCGGGCCAGTGCCCACGAATCCCATGCCGCCGCTCCCGATCCCCTGCCGGTCGAGGCCCACTGCGCCGTACAGCACCGGGTGCCGTTCGTCTGACGTGTTCATCCTCTTCTCGAGTCGGGCCTGTCCCGCGTCGAGCACCAGCACGGCAGCGCCATGTACCCCACCAGCACATACTGCCCGTTTGCGCTCGACCTGGCCAGCTTCGGGCCCGAGGGTCACGGCCGCCCCGAGCTACGGACAACGGCTGGCGCCGGTCCGTTCGTCATGCCGTAAGGACTCTCCAACATGGCCCTGCCGTCTCGTGTTCAGGTCCCCAGGGAAGTGGCCGACAACCAACCCAAGATCGCAACAGAGGACAAAGCGAGTGGTTTCACGACTGCTGAGGACGATCGTCTATGTGATCGCCAACCCGAACCGGTCCCTAGCCTGGAAAGTTGTCGACTCGCTTTTCCTTGTAGCCCTGCTCATTCTCGTACTGCTGGTCCTGCTGAACTCTTCGGCTGACGACCTCGGCTCCTACTTCTTGCTCTTGCCGGTAATTGTGTTGATCACGTGCCGGTCGTGGTACTCGATGCCCCGTGGTCGTCGGCCAACGGTGCCCCCCTCGGGAGGCAAGCTCCCCCCGCGTCTGGCCGGCCCGGGCCCGACCGGCGACGCGCCTACTCACACCTGGGACCCGATTGATGACGACAGGGTTGGCCGCGCCCTCCCTGGAGCTCCCGAGACCCGCGACAGGTGGCTGAAGCTCAGGCGGTCAAGCGCTTAGCTGGGTCCAGCCGCGAAGATGGCAAAATGTGGCCGTGAAAGGTGGCCTGTCGGTTGACGAACCGGTCGGAGAGAGGTGGGACCTGGCCCTAGAACTGATCGAGCGCGGAGAGCGCTTCGTCGTGCTCGGCGACAGGGTACAACTGGTCCGTCACGTGGGCTGGCCGGGGGCCGATGGCCTCGTCCACATCGCCGTCCTGGCTGGTCAGGGTCGCGCTCCTCCGCATGCGATCGCCCAAGGTCAGGTCGACGCTGCCCGAGGGCTCATCTCGGCGCTTGCTTCCGAGGATCGGCGCTTTCAACTACTGCTGGACCAGTTCGGAGCTACATGGGAGTACGTCGGAGACGACGGCACGGCCTCTTGGCTTATCGCCAAGATCGCCAGTGACGGCTCGCTCATATGGCCCGATGTATAACAACTCTTTTGGGCGCTTAGGATTTGGCCTGGCACAACTCGGCAGCGCGCCATAGCGAGACCGGTATCGCCGCACGAGCTCGAGCGAACCTCCTCACCCCGCAGGTACAGAACGGCAGCCCAGATCCGCGAGTGACGCAAGGGCACGCTCCCCCGTGCCACGACCGAGGGCACGCTCGCCACCCTGGCCGTGACGTGGCGTTGCCGGCGCGAGCGCCCGAGTATTGGTGAGACGGGCACGTCGGGCTTACGGGCGAGCAAGTCGGTGGCCCGTGTACCGGGGCCCGAGGTCAGCGAGCCAGGCGTCGGGGTCGAATTCGCCACTGACGGGGCTCTTTGTCAGCCGATCCTATCCGCCGTTTTGTACTACTATTGGTCGTATGACTCGCGTCAAGGTGAGCGTTACGGTCGACCCGGAGGTGCTGCACGAGGTCGACAACTATGTCGGAGAGCACGATGGGCTAGACCGGAGCAAGGTCGTGGACGAAGCTCTTGCGCTGTGGCTGGCCCGTCGACAGGACGCCGCCATGGAGGAGCAGTTCTCAGGGGAGGGTGCACCGCCTGACGAGGTGGAGTCGTGGCGTTCGATCCGACGAGCCGCCGCCGCACGACGCCTTCAGAGATCATGACCTCGGGCACATCGCCGAAGTCGCCTCGCCGGGGCGAGTTCTGGACGGCCTACACGCCCGGGCAGCCCGACGACCCCCACCAGCCGCGACCCGTGCTCGTCGTATCAGAGGACGTTCGTAACAGGCTCCGAGACGACGTCATTGTCGTGCCCGCCTTTTCGGCTGGACGTATCGGCCCTACCCGCGTACCTGTCCCGGCTAATTCCGGCGGCCTGCCCCACGACAGTGTGCTGTTCTGCGAGGAAGTCACGACCATCGACAAGGACTTCTTCCAGCGGGGGCCCCTAGGGCCTCGGGTCGAGCCTGGCACCGTGGCGGCTGTGGTCCGAGCTATTAGGCGGGCCATCGGGGAGGTAGTGCCTTCCTAGCGTGGCCCGTGGCCAATGAGAGCGGTGGCAACACCGGCGGGTTCGCGGTCACCGAGGTTCCCCTTCAGCAATAACCGCCGGCCGGGTTGATGTCGTGTGCCGTCGGTATCCTGCGCCGCCGGCTGCTGCCCGACAACTTACGCTTCCGTCAGCTACACGACGGCCGAAGCCCGAAGGCCATGCTCGCCCGACCGGAGCCGCAGACGGGACAAGCCGGCCAGATCCTCCCATTATGCGCTTCCCGGGAACCTCTTATTCTGCTAGGTAAATCCGTGCAGATCGACGTTCCTAGTGTTCGCTGTTTCGGCGAGTTGGGCTAAACAAGTTGCTCTCGCTCATACAGAATGTGCATTCATAATCACGCAGACGCGACCATCGCCTTCCGCCGCCCATAATAACGGAAAACGGCACCCGACGGCCGGCCTGGCGCAATACATAGTCGGCAGGGAGTGTTA
>PMWT01000087.1 GCA_003166025.1 Acidimicrobiaceae bacterium
GGCCCTGCGGTTAAGGGCCCTGCCGGTCAGGTATCGAGCCGGGCGGCGGCTGAGTCCGGGCTGGTCCCGGCGAGGAAGCGCCGGATGGCCGCGCGGCTCTGCAGTCGCACGAAGCGGAGCTGACCGTAGGCCGGGTCCTGCATCGCCGCGGCGTAACGCTGCCGGTAGACCGCGTGCTTGTGCCACGCCCACGAGATGATCGACTTCTCCGGGTCCCAGGTGAGGAGGGATGCCCACCGTTCCCGGTTACCGTTCCACAGTTCGGCACGGAACGCGATGCGGCGCAGCGTGCGCCAGACGATCTGCCGCATCACCGCCCGCCGGGGCAGGTCGATCCAGATCACGGTATCCGCGCGCGCCCAGACCAGGGGCCGGACGGCGCCGTAGTTCCCGTCGATGACCCAGGCATTCCCCGCGGCCACCTCCGCGACCCGGCGGCGGAAGTCGTTCTCGTCCAGGGGGACCCAGCCCGGCTGGTGGAAGATCGCATCGAGTTCCACGAACGGCACGCCGAGGGCGCGCGCGAGTGCCCGGGCGACGGTGGATTTCCCCGCTCCCGACGAGCCGACCACCGAGATTCGCCGCACGAGCGGTGAACGTATCAGCCGTCGGCGAACTTGCCTAGCGCGTTCCCCGCCGCCCGGCGGGCCCCTGGGACAATTGACGTATGACTGATGCAGGCGAGGACGCCCGGGTTGACCTGGACCGCGGGGTGACGATGCCGATGGTGGGGTTCGGCACGTGGCGGCTGCGCGGGGCGCGCGCGTATGAGGCCGTCCGGTATGCGCTCGAGGTCGGGTACCGGCACATCGACACGGCGACCATGTACCAGAACGAGGCGGAGGTCGGCCGCGCCGTCCGCGACAGCGGTCTCGACCGCCGCGAGCTGTTCATAACGACGAAACTCCCGCCGGAGAACGCCGGCCACGAGCGGGCGACGATCGCCACGAGCCTCCGGGCGCTCGGCACCGAATACGTAGATCTGTGGCTGGTGCACTGGCCGCCGAGAGGTTCGGCGTCTGTGCCCGTGTGGGAGCAGTTCCTCGAGGTCCGCGGCGAGGGGCTGGCCCGGGCCGTGGGCGTCAGCAACTACGACGTCGCGCAGGTCGATGAGCTGATCCGCGCCAGCGGTGAGCACCCGGCGGTCAACCAGATCCCGTGGAGCCTGCCCGGCCACGACTCGAAGCTGCTGGCGGCGATGCGGGAACTCGGAGTGGTTGTGGAGGGCTACAGCTCGCTCAAGAACACGGACCTGCGCGCCCCGGTCCTGACGCAGATCGCTGAACGGCACAACGTGACCCCGGCGCAAGTCGTGCTGCGCTGGCATATCCAGCACGGCATTCCGGTGATCCCGAAATCGGCTCAGCCGGAGCGGATCGCATCCAACTTCGCGCTGTTCGGCTTCTCGCTGAGCCCCAATGAGATGAGTGCGCTGGACCGCCTATCCCGTCGGTTACGGGGCGCATTATGACCTGCCGGTGCCGCCGGCGGAAGTCTCAATCGCCGGCCTGTGGGTAACCGGCGCAGCGGTCCACAGGCGCGCGGCCGGGCTCCCGCCGGCCGCCGGCGGTCAGGCACCGTGGATGTAGCCCCGGCGGAACGGATGCCGGGGAACCCATGGCAGCGGCGGCGCAGGGCCGCCAGACCGCAGGAGGATCGACATGAGTCAGGGCGGACATGTGACGCTGATCGGCTTCATCGCCACCGAGCCGAGAATCAACCAGTTCAGCGACGGCACCGACGTCGCGAACCTGCGCATCGGGTCGAGCACCCGCAAGCTGGACCGTGCAACGGGAGAGTGGCGCGACGGAGAGCCGTCGTTCTACTCGGTGCGGTGCCGCAAGTCGCTGGCCCGCAACGCGAAGGCCTGCTTGCGCAAGGGCCAGCCCATCGTTGTGACCGGCAAGCTGCACACCAGGTCCTACCAGGACCGGAGCGGGCAGCAGCGGTTCGACGTCGAGGTATGGGCCGACACCATCGGCTACGACCTCGCCCGCGGTACCGCGCACTTCAGCTGGAATCAGCGTTCATCGGCCGATTCCTCCGCCCTGGCCCGCGGAGAGGCGATCAGGGCCGGCCTGGAGGACGAGGACGGCCAGCTGGCCGGGATCGGTGCCGGCCACGGCAGCGAGATGTTCGACGAGCAGGCCATCGCCGAGCTGGATCACGATTTGGACGAATCAGCGGCCGAGCCGGCCGCCCGCTGAACGGCCGTCCCGCGAGCAGCAAGGCGCGAGGAGCGAGGCGCGAGGAACGGCGGCCCGGTAAGCGGGCCGGCGCTCAGGCACCGGGGGGATGGGCCCGGCAGCCGGCTGAGCTGCCGGGCCGGGCAAGCAGCGCCGGCAGCGCCGGGCAAGCAGCGGCGCAGCCCCGGTGCCTGATGAACACCATCGGCCTACGTGGCCTGACCTGCCGCTCGGTCGCGGAGCACACGCAGCGTATCTTTTATGTCACTGAAGGTGGTGCAGACGGAGGCTTGAACACTTAGAGTTGCCATAAAGAGCCAATTAGTGACAGGCGAGAGGCATGTCAGCAGCCGATCAGGTCATCAGTCAGCGGTCGCCTTCCCGTGGCATCCTGGGGCGCTTCGGCCGCCCGCGGAGCTGGCAGCTCTTCGCGTTGCCATCGTCTGCGATCGCGTACGTCCTGGCGGTCATCGTCGCTGATCTCGGTCTCACCGTGCGGGGGATTCTGCAGACGCCGGTGCGGGCCGTCGATGTGGCCCTGTTCGTGGCCCTGCTCGTCTGCGGAGCCGTCTGCATAGAGGTGACGCGCCGCCTGGGCCAGCCGGCCGGCGTCTCACGTGACCTGCTCTCGGCGTGGTGGCTGCCGATCGCGCTGCTGCTGCCGCCGGTGTACGCGCTGGTGGGCCCGATTGTCCTGGGTGCCCTGCTCTACTTGCGCGTCCGGCGGACGCCCGCCTACCGGCGGCTGTTCAGCTCGGCCGCGCTCGGGCTGGCCGGCGCGACGGCCTCGATCGTCTTCCGGCACGTGGGCCCGACCGCCACGGCGGCGCGGTCGGTACCCTGGGTCTCCCAATCCGCGGTGCAAGCGTGGTTCATGCGGCCTGCGGCCGTGCTGACCGCGATCGGCTGCGCGGTGCTCTTCAGCGTGCTGAACACGGGCATCGTGGCGGTTGCCGCGCACGCGGCCCAGCCGCAGGCCCGCTGGGCCGAGGTGCTGTGGGACCGGGAGAGCCTGCTGCTGGACCTGACCGAGATCTGCGTGGGCATCCTCGTGGTGATCAGCTGCGCGCTGAGCCCGGTACTGCTGTGCGTGGCGCTGCCCCCCGTGATCGTCCTGCAGCGCAGCCTGATGCACCAGCAACTGCAGGCCGCCGCGCGCACCGACGCCAAGACCGGCCTGCTGAACGCGAGCGCGTGGCAGCGCGAGGCCGACACGGAGATCGCGCGGGCGCTGCGGGCGGGGGAGAAGCTCGCGCTGCTGCTCTGCGACGTCGACCACTTCAAGCGGGTCAACGACACCTACGGGCACCTGACCGGGGATGACGTGCTGCGCGGGCTGGCCGCAGAGCTGCGCCAGCAGGTACGCGAATCGGACGTCGTGGGGCGGTTCGGCGGCGAGGAGTTCGTCGTCCTGCTCCCGCGCGCCGACGCCGACGAGGCCCGCATGATCGCCGAGCGGCTGCGGCAACGGGCCAGCGTCATGGGTGTGTTCGCGGACAGTGATGCCGTCAAGGTGACGATCTCGATCGGCGTGGCGGTCCTCGGGACGGACGGCCGTGATCTGTTCGAGTTGCTGGCCGCCGCCGACCTCGCGCTCTACCGGGCCAAGGACGCCGGGCGGGACCAGGTCTGCGTGTACTCGCCCGACGTGCGGTCCTGCACGGGACGTCATGCGGACGAGCCCCCGGCCCCGGCGGCCTTAGAGCCGGCAGAATCGGACACGGAGCCCGGCGCGCAGTCGGGCGCACCGCGGGCGGACGACGGCCCAGTGGATCTGGCACCGTAGATTCGGCGCCGCAGGCGGCCCGCCCGGCGGTCCGGCTGGCCGGCCGGGCCGAATACGCTAGGTGTCATGCTGGAGTTCATCTACCAAATGCGTGCCGTGCGCAAGGCGCACGGCGACAAGGTAATCCTCGACGAGGTCACGCTATCGTTCCTGCCGGGAGCCAAGATCGGCGTCGTCGGGCCGAATGGTACCGGCAAGTCCACGCTGCTGAAGCTGATGGCCGGTGTCGAACAGCCTTCCAACGGCGAGGCCCGGCTGATGCCGGGGTTTACCGTGGGCCTGCTCGCCCAGGAGCCTCAGCTCAACGAGGACAAGACGGTCCTCGGCAATGTCGAGGAAGGCGTCGCCGAGACCAAGGCGATGCTCGAGGCGTACAACGAGATCGCCGAGAAGATGGCGACCGAATACTCCGACCGGCTGCTCGACGAGATGGGCCAGCTCCAGGAGCAGCTCGACCACCGCGACGCCTGGGACCTGGACAGCCAGCTCGAGCAGGCGATGGACGCGCTGCGCTGCCCGCCGCCGGACGCGGCCGTCACCCCGCTGTCCGGTGGCGAGCGCCGCCGGGTCGCGCTCTGCAAGCTACTGCTGTCCCAGCCGGACCTGCTGCTGCTCGACGAGCCCACCAACCATCTCGACGCCGAGAGCGTCCAGTGGCTGGAGCAGCACCTGGACAATTACCCCGGCACCGTCGTCGCCGTGACCCACGACCGCTATTTCCTGGAAAACGCGGCTCAGTGGATCCTCGAGCTCGACCGCGGCCATGCCTACCCCTATCAGGGCAACTACTCCACCTACCTGGACACCAAGGCGTCCCGGCTCAAGGTCGAGGGCGCCAAGGACGCCAAGCGGCGCAAGCGCCTCGAAGACGAGCTCGAATGGGTGCGATCGAACCCGAAGGCGCGCCAGGCCAAGAGCCGGGCCCGGCTCCAGCGGTATGAGGAGATGGCCACCGAGGCCGAGTCGCGGCGCAAACTGGACTTCGAGGAAATTCAGATCCCGCCGGGTCCCCGCCTGGGCGGCGTCGTGGTGGAGACCGAAGGCCTGGTCAAGGGTTTCGGTGACCGGGTGCTGTTCGACGGGCTGAGCTTCTCGCTGCCCCGCAACGGCCTCGTCGGCGTCATCGGGCCGAACGGCGTCGGCAAGACCACCCTGTTCAAGATGATCGTGGGCGAGGAGCAGCCGGACGCCGGCACCATCCGGGTCGGTGAGACCGTGGAGATCTCCTACGTCGACCAGAGCCGGGAACGGATCGCCCCGGACAAGAACGTCTGGGAAGTGATCTCCGACGGGGAGACACACATCAACGCCGGCCGCACCGAGATCCCGAGCCGCGCCTATGTGGCCGCGTTCGGATTCAAGGGCCCGGACCAGCAGAAGCCGGCCGGTGTCCTGTCCGGCGGGGAGCGCAACCGGGTCAACCTGGCGCTCACCCTGAAGAAGGGCGGCAACCTGCTGCTCCTGGACGAGCCGACCAACGACCTCGACCTGGACACACTGCGAGTCGTGGAGGACTTTCTCGAGGACTGGCCCGGTGCTTTGGCCTTGGTCAGTCACGACCGGACGTTCCTGGAGCGGACCACCGAGCGCCTCGTGGCCGTGGAGACAGGCGGCACACTTTCGGAGGTGGCCGGGGGAGTGGCCGGTTGGGTCGCCCGGCCGGAGAACGCGAGCGGAGCGCGCGCTGGGTCACCCCGGTCCAGGGCCTTGACCAAGCCTGCCGGGCGCAAGCCCGAGCATCGGTCCCGGTCTCGGGCGGCTGGCAGCGAGGCGGCCGTCATCGGGGCGGCCGTCATCGGCCGCCGGGTGCGTGATGCGGAGAAGGAAATGCTCCGACTTGAGCGCCGGCGGGACCAGGTCAGGCAAGCCCTGACAGCGACGGTCGACTACGTGGAACTAACCCGGTTAGGCGACGAACTGCATGCCGTCCAGGCCGCACTGGACGCGGCGGAGGAGTCCTGGTTGGCTCTTGCGCTGGAGGCCGAGGGCTGACGCTAGTGGCCAAGTCGTGGCAGGCTGAAGCCCTGGCTTGGTGGGCCGGGCGACGCGGCCTTCGACCGGGCGGCCAGGCTGGCGGACGGCTTTATCGACTACCTCGCCGCAGTCGCAGGGGCGCTCACCTTGTCTTGAAGTGGGCCGGCGGCGCCACGAAGCAGGATGAGCGGCTAGAGGGACAAGGCCGCTGGTCCGCCGGTTGGCCCCACCACCGGGAGCCTTACAGTCCGCTTCGGCACCCGGCTGCATGTCATCAGCCGTGACCGCTCAGGGCAGGCGTGGGCCGAGGCAGACCGTCCCCTCGCCGCCGTCGACCCCCACCAGATCGAGACGGCACAGGCCGGCTTTGCCACCAGCCAGTCCGAAGGCCAGCGGCGCATGCGCGAACTTCATGAGGGGTCGACCGCTCGTCTCGAGGTGGCGCCAAACCTGTGGGCAGGCATCGGGTTGGTGCGTGGCGGCGCCGGGACGGCCTTGGTCGGCAGCCACGAAGAGGTCGCGGAACGGATCTTGGACTACCACCACCTGGGGATCGATGAGTTCGTCCTGTCGGGGTACCCCAATCTCGAAGAGGCCTATTGGTTTGGCGAAGGGGACCTTCCCCTCCTGGCACGCCGCGCTTACTGGCGCCACCCCGCAGGGGCTTAGCCACCTCACGAGGTCTCAGGAGGGCCCGCGAGCACGTCGTTTTCGCGGGGCGGCCAGAGCCGTCCCCACAGGCTGCACGCCTCGCCCTCTCAAAGCAAGGAACAACCCTGCACCACCGCCATAAATGGCAAAGCGGACCGGGAGCGACACCGCCACAAACACGACCGTCGGCAGTACCAGGGCCAAGGCCGCTTGGCTTGTAGCCTCTACCAATAGGCCCACACCGACGATGACGGTGATCACCGAGAAGGTGCGGCCCAGCACCGGTTCGGCGAAAACTTTGCGCCACGCCCCATTGCTCCGTCCCCTTCGGTGCGCCAAGATCCGTAGGCCAAGGAGCAACAGGGGGCGCCGCAGGGCCACCGAGACGAGGCAGGCCAGGCCGAGCACTCCCGTCTCCGCCGCGGAGTGGAGCTTGAGCGGCAGGGCGCTACCACCCGAAAGTACCGTCACCAAAAGCCCGAGCCCGTACGCGCCCATCGTCAACATGCCGTCAAGGTCCATCCTCCGTTGCCAGCAGGCGCTTAACGCGGCCCAAGCGACTGGCACGGCGAAGGTGATGGCCAGGGCGACGGCAGTGCTTTCGACGCGAGGCCGTACGACCACATAAGTGATGACCGGCGCTACGCCGGCCACGACAGTAGAAACAACCACACGCCTGGCCACTAGGTGAGCAAGCCTGGACCTCCGAGCGCCACGGCCCACCCCATTGCGTGCTTGGTTTTCGCTGTCCATCACACCTGCCATCTCATCGAGGTCCAACCTATTCGACCAGAAGCCGGGGTCGGGACATCCGCGCCTTGTGGCGGGCCGGGCCCCGGCGCGTCGGCGGGATAGGCTCGCCACACGGGTTGTCCGGGTGGGGACCGAATTGGTTAGCTACAAAGAGCCGGGAACGGCTGCGTCTGCCTTGGCCGACGAACAGTTGCGTCGGGCGGTAAGGGCCACGTACACGGTATTTGCGGGCTCGGGCTTCGCCTTCGCCAACTGGGCGTCCCGGATCCCTCAGGTGCGCCAGAACTTCCACCTTCGACCTTCGAGCCTTGGGCTGGTCCTGTTCGCCATCGCCGCCGGGTCGGTTGTCTCGATGCCGATGGCGGGGCCGGTCATCGCCCGCATCAGCCCGCGCCTCACCGTCGCCGTTACCTCCGTGCTACTGGCCGGGGGACTAGGCGCGGTGGCAGGGGGCTACCTGGTCGGGTTGCCGATGCTGGTCGTCGGCCTCTTCGTCTTTGGTTTCGCAAATGGGGCGTGGGACGTAGCCATGAACGTGCACGGAGCGGCCGTCGAGCGCCAGGTCGGCCGATCGATCATGCCGCGGTTCCACGCCGGATGGAGCATGGGCACCGTGGTCGGCGCCCTGGTGGGGGCCATAGCAGTGGCTGCCCACGTGCCCGTGACCGCCCACCTGGCTGCTGTCGCGGTGCTGGTCGTCATCGTCGTACCGCGCGCCACCAGGCACTTCCTCGCTGGCGTTGGGACCGGAGCGCCCGGTGCGCAAACCGGAGCCCCCAACCCGGCCGGAGAGGCCGACCGCCGCCGCGTCCTGGGGGCCTGGCTGGAGCCGCGCACCCTCGCGGTGGGTGCCTTCGTGCTCGCGTTCGCCTTCGCCGAGGGCACCGCGAACGACTGGACCAGCATCGCCGCCATAGACGGCTATCACGTCCCGGCTCCAGTCGGAACGCTGGTCTTTGCCACTTTCCTTGCCGCCATGACCACCGGACGCTGGTTTTGCCCGGTACTGCTGGACCGTTACGGACGAGTCCCGGTGGCGCGATGCTTGGCGATGACGGCCATCGTCGGCGTCATGCTCTTCGTCTTCGGACCAGGACTGCCGTTCGCCTTCGTCGGCGTCCTGTTGTGGGGAGCCGGCACCTCAGTAGGCTTCCCTATGGGCATGAGCGCGGGCGCCGACCAATCTGAGCTGGCCGCCGGGCGCGTCAGCGTTATCGCCACCATCGGCTACTGCTCGTTCCTGGGCGGGCCGCCTCTCGTCGGTTTCCTGGGCAACCAGTTCACCGTGTTGCGCGCCCTTACCGTCGTGGCCATCCTCCTGGCGATGGCCATCGCCCTGGCTCCGGCCACCCGCCCGCCGGTGCCTCACCAAGCGTAGTCTTGGCCCCATTGAGGCGGTTAGTTCGCACGCGATGCCGACGAAAGCCTAGAGAGATTTATCCCTTTCGCTTCGCGGGGCCAAAAGCGAGCCCGTTCAGCCCGACGTGCATTTACCCAGGCGCCGTCCTCATGTTGGGTGCGGCGTTGTCGATCAAAGGGTATGAGCCCAGCTCAGGTACTTGAGAGGTCACCCATAAAGTTACGACTGGGAGAACTCCCGGTCCTCCCTGCCGTGATGGTCAGGCTTATGAGCCTGTCGCCTCAATCGGAGGAGCTTTTTGAGGAGGTGCTGGCGGTCGCACAAGAGGACCCCGGCTTTGCACTGCGCGTAATGCATATCGCTAATTCGGCGATGTCCTCGCCGGCCTCGCGGATCGAGACTTTGGACCGAGCTGTTGCCCGTCTCGGGGCCGCGCACGTTGCCGACCTGGTGACGACCGTGGCAATGACACGTGTGTTCGTTCCCCGAACCTCGCAGGAAAAGGACCTATGGCGGCACGCCATCGAAGTGGCTACGGCGTGCCGAGCCATCATCAGGTGCCATCCGGTGAACGGCGTCAGTGCCGAGCAGGGCTACCTGGCCGGTCTCCTGCACGATATCGGGCACTTCATCATGATCGACCAGGCTCCGTCGTTCGTCGAGGCCGTTGACGCCCTGGGGTGGGCTACGCCGGCTGAGCAGATAGGGGCCGAGAGGGAGGTATGCGGTACCGACCATGCTGAGCTGGGGGCGCAGGTCTGTGCTTACTGGTCGATGCCGGAGCGGATCGTCTCTTTGGTAAGGGACCACCATCGTTCCATGGCCGAGGTCCCGAGCCCGCTGCTCGCAGGACTGAAGCAGGCCGACTGGCTGAGCGTCTGGCGCCAGTCGCACGCCGGCGGCAACAACCCAATAGAGGCGCTGCAACTGGCCTTCCCAGACAGTGAGATGGCGCACGTGCCCGACGCCCCCCGGCTAACCGCCGCCGAGCTGTTACGGCTTCTGCCGGAGGTGTCGGAGGTCAGCACCCGGACAGTGGCTGCCCTGGGCCTCGCTACCCACTAAAGGGTCACCGCGAAGGGCGCGGGTAGCATCGCGCCGTGCGGCTTAGCCAAGAGGAAGCGCGGGTGATCGGCAGCTTGATCGAAAAGCAGCTGACGACACCGGACCAGTACCCGTTGTCGTTGAACGCCCTGTTGCTCGCGTGTAACCAGTCCTCCAACCGAGATCCTGTCGTGGCCTTCGACGAGCGTACTGTGGACCGCGCTCTGGCGGCGCTCAAGGTGGCCGGGCTAGTGGGCCTCGTCCACCCCTCGCACGGTCGGTCGGTCACTCGTTACCAGCAGTTCCTAGAGGAGAAACTCGAGATCAGCGAGCGGCAAGCCGCCTTGGTCGCGGTGCTGCTCCTCAGGGGACCGCAGACGGGTGGCGAGCTGCGTTCTCGGAGCGCCCGCATGTGCGGGTTCGATGACATCGCCGAAGTCGACGTGGAGCTGGAGCGCCTCAGCGGGCTGCCCGAGCCACTCGTGGTCCGCCTGCCGCGTCGGCCCGGGCAGAAGGAGGAGCGCTGGGTGCAGCTCCTAACGGATAGCCCCACTGGCGTACTCGGCCCGCCGGCGGACGACGTCCCTCGTGGAGGCGAGACGCCCGACCTGGCCGCTGACGTGGCGGAGCTGCATGTTGAGGTGGCGGAGCTGCATGTTGAGGTGGCCGAGCTGCGGGACAGGGTGGCTAAGCTTTGCGACGATTTCGAGACGCTCCGTCGAGCCTGTTCCTAGATACCGACGACTTTCCGTAGTACCTGGCCGAGGAGCTCGACCCGACCTTCAATGTGGCCGTTGGCGGGGGAGTTGACAGTGAAGCCGTCTATCCCGTCGATCTTCCGGCTGGAGAAGATCTCTCCCACCTCGTCGGGGTCGCCGAGGACGATCCGGGCGCGGATCTGGTCGGCTTCGGCCTCGCTCAGTGAAGACATCTTGGTCCCTCCGGCGGCCAGGTAGGCGTCGGCCTCGGCGACGGCCTGCTCGTGGGTCGGGGCTATACAACAGCTGGCCAGGAGGCTCACGATGATTTCGGACCGGTCCCGCCCGACTGAGCCGCAGTGCCCGGCCAAGGCGTCGAGCTTGCGGGCTACCTCGCTCGGCTGGCAGATGAGGTTCGACTCGTCAGCATAAAGAGCCACCAGCCGGAGGGTCTTCTTTTCCCCGCCACCACCGATCATGATGGGGATTTTCGAAAGCGGTGCAGGCGAGTTGATGGCACCGTCGACCCGGTACCAGCGGCCGTCGACGCTGGGACGGCTGCCGGCGAGCATCCCTCGGATGATCTGCAGGGCCTCCTCCAGTTTGGAGAAGCGGTCACTGAACGTCCCGAACTCGAAGCCGAGGCTGTCGTGCTCGAGCTGGAACCAGCCGGCACCGATACCGAGCTGGGCCCGGCCACCCGAGACGTGGTCGAGCGTTGTCACTTCCTTGGCCAGCAGAGCGGGGTTGCGGTAGGTGTTGCCCGTGACCAGAGCGGAGAGCCGGACCCGGTCGGTGTGCTGGGCCAACGCTGACAGGAGGGTGTAGCACTCGAGCATTTCGTTCTCGGGGGCCCCGAGCCCCGGTAGCTGGTAGAAGTGGTCCATGACCAGCACGGTGTCGAAGCCCGAGGCCTCGGCCGCCCGAGCCTGGCGCACCACCGTGGGGAACAAGTCCGCGGGGCGGGCGCCGGGGTAGGTGAAGTTCGGGATCTGGTAGCCGAGACGGGTCATGCCCGCCACCCTACGTCTCTAAAGCATTGCGTCCAGGATGCTGTTGTCGACGGCTGCTCGCACCGCCACCGCAACGCCCGAGGGGCCGGCGTCCAAAAGATTGGCAATGGCGCTGCTGCCGCTGGTAGACGAGCCCGTCGCGGACGAGGTCGACGCGCCAGTACCGGAGCTGGGTACCGCGCTCGAACGGGCAGCGACGCTCGAAGACGCCGCTGATGCCGAGTTGGCTGTCGCCGCCGTCGTGGTCCCCAAGGTTGAGCCGGTGCCGAGGTCGTAGGAGGCTAGGGCAGTCCAGAATGGGTCGGTCGCGCTGACGCTCATATTTCCCTCCATGGATAGAGCTTGTTGTCGCCTGTCCCAACCGCGGACAGTCACTATTGTCTATCGGCAAGCGCCGGGCCACCTGGACTGGCGGGCGCGGGTTCATCTTTGAACAGCATGTGGGAGCTTCGGGGACTTCGGTCACTCTGAGCGCTGGCAGCATCTGCGTGCCCGGGCGCCCACCCGCGGGTGACGGGTAACGACCATCAGCGCACACTACGGTAGGCGAAGTTTGGGAGCCCTGGCCGGAAGGCAGGGGGGGTTAGCCACATCAGCCGGGGCTCCCTGCCGTAAAGGCTACCGAGCGGATCTGGGGTGGCGACGGGAACGTGGTCAAGCAACCACTCATTTGAACTCAGCGGGCCACTTGAACCGAGCGAGCCGCCCCCGTCCCGCCTCAGTCGCTGGTACGCACCAGGTGGAGCAGGACGTCAAGGGTGCCCGTGCTGCCGACCCGGGCGACTACAAAGCTCGGGTTAGGGATGTCCCACAGGCCGAAGCGGATAGTGAGGGCACCGTTGGCGTCGACGCCGTTGCCGTACCGTTCCAGGCGCAACGGGAAGCTCACCGTCCGGGTCTGGCCCCTCAGGGTGAGCCGGCCCACGGCATCGGCGTCGACGACTTTACGCTCGGCCGGGACCCGGCCCAGGTCGATGGCCCGGGTGAGGGTGAAGTAGCCGTCGGGGTAGGCCACGGTGTCCATGATCGAGTCCCTGAACTGCACGTCGCGACCGGCGGCACCGCTGCGGACGGACGCCATGTCCACGGTGAACTGTGCCGAGGTGACGGTGGCGCCCTTGATCGTCACCGTCCCATGTACCTTGTCCGTCGTCCCTACGGCCGTGTGGTGCTGGCCGAAAAGGATCTCGTTCACCCGGTACTGCACCTCTGACGGCGCGGCCACGGCCCAGGTCCCGTTGACCGGCCCCACGGTCCCGCCCAGGCCGACGGGCAAGCTCAGCCGCTTGGGCGCCGCCCCCTCGAGGTGGAAGAAAATGGCGGGGCCGACGACGCCGATCACCAGCAGCAACAAAACGGTACAGGCACCCAGGACCACGAGCCGGCGCCGGCGCTGCTCACGGGCCCACCGTTCCGGCTCGAAAGTGTCAGGCCACCTGGAGGCCTGCTCATCGATGTCTACGTCGTCCATGGTCGCCCCGGCATGGTCGTCCCGGCATGGTCGTCCCCGCCGGCAACCGGTCTACGGGTTCGTCCCACTGGGGCGCCCTCCGGCCACCTCGTAGGACCACAGTTCTGACCCGACCGCCATCGGGCCGCCATGGGGGGCGGGCCGGTCGGCCCCGGCGTGCCCGTGGGCGAACGCCGGTGAACTGGCCCAGCCCTGGAAGGAGGCCTCGTCCCGCCATCGGGTGACCACCAGCCACTGGTTACGCCCGTCGGTCGGCCGGAGGAGCTCGAACCCCTCGAAGCCGTCCTGGCCGTCGACCGCCCCGGCTCGCGCCGCGAACCGCCGGGCCAGCTCGTCGCCCGATCCCTCGGGCACGGTTATGGCGTTGATCTTGATGACCGTCATGGCCACCATCTCATCAGGTCCGGCCGCTAAACTCAGACCGGCCACCGACCCGAGCGCAAGGGTGCTAGAAATGAAAAAAGCGATCGTGACCGGCGCGGAGAGCGGCATTGGAGCCGCATGCGTGGCTAGGTTGCGCCGACAAGGCGTTGAGGTGGTCTCTGTCGACCTCGCCACCGGCGCCGACTATCGGCTAGATGTCAGCGACCCCTCTGCTGTCGAAGCGGCTGTCTCCCAGATCGGGGCTGTCGACATTCTCGTCAACAGCGCCGGTGTCGTCGGCCCTAACAAGCCGCTGTGGGAGATAACGGACGCCGAATGGCAACGGACCTTCTCTGTCAACCTGGACGGCGTTTTCAACCTGTGCCGGGCTGTCATCCCTGCCATGCGGGCCAGAGGCTGGGGCCGCATCGTGAACATCGCCAGCATCGCCGGCAAGGAGGGCAACCCCAACCTCGCCGCCTACTCGGCGTCCAAGGCTGCGGTCATCGGCCTTACCAAGTCTCTGGGCAAGGAATTGGCCACCAGCGGCGTCCTCGTCAACGCCATTGCCCCCGCTGTCATCGAGACACCGATGAACGCGGCAACCGCACCTGAGGTACTGGACTACATGGTCAGCCGTGTCCCAATGGGACGCATGGGCCGGGCGGAAGAAGTCGCCGCATTGGCCTGTTGGCTCGTTTCCGATGAAGTCAGTTTCTCGACCGGTGCCGTCTACGACATCAGTGGGGGCCGGGCCACCTACTGACCACTTGGACGCCGCGATAACCTAGGGCCCGGGTGATGTGCACCGTTGCCCGTACAGGGGCCCGACGGCCGGACGACAACAGGGACGGGAGCAGTGGGAGCCAGCGGAGCATTACCGATCGGGAGCGACGAATTCGATCGGCACCTTGTCTCAGCGGAGTTTGTCGCTGACCCGTACGCGGATTTGCGCCGTATGCAGAGCGAGGCTCCTATTTATTGGAGCGATTCGATCGGCGGCTGGCTGATAACGCGCTACGACGACATCATGTCCACCTTTAAGAACACGACGGAGTACTCCAATGAGGGCCGGCTCGGGCGTGCCGCGGCTCACCTTCCGGCGACGGACCGGCAACGGCTGCGGGTGTTCGAGGAACATTACGCGACAAAGGGACTGCTCCACTCCGACCCGCCGGACCACACGCGCCTTCGCCGGTTTACCGGTAAGGCATTCGCGCCCAGCCGGATAGAGGGTGTCAAGCCCTACATTGCCGAGGTCACTGAGTCGTTGCTGGACGAGTGTGCGCGTGAGGGCGGCATGGAGGTAATAAGTGGCCTGGCCAGTGCCCTGCCGGTGGCGGTCCTGTGCGAGCTGATGGGACTACCGGCGGGCGACCAGCAGCTCCTGCACAAGTGGGCCGACCAGCTCTTGGGCTTTCAGGGCATCAACAAGCCGGCCTTGGACCTGCTCCTGGCCGCCCAGAGCGCCATCGTCGAGATCCGGGAGTACCTGGGAGAGGTCTTACGTGAGCGGCGGGAGCACCCGGGCACGGACCTGCTCAGCGCCTTCGTGATGTCCGAGCAGGGACCACAGGGCCTGTCCGAACCGGAGATAATCAATACCTGCCAGACCCTGTTGGTCGCGGGCCATGAGACGACGACGTCGTTGATCGGGAACGGGCTCGCCCTTATGCTCGGGGAGCGGGAGCAATGGCAACGTCTGGTCGACGATCGCTCGCTCGTGCGCCCGGCTATAGAAGAGATCGTCCGCTACGAGAGCCCCGTTGCCCGCCAGCCGCGACGCGTCACACAGGCGGGAGCGCTCGGTGACGCGGCTCTGGGAGAGGGCGAGATGGTGTTCCAGATGTTGAATGCCGCTAATCGCGATCCTGCGCACTTCGATAGCCCGGACGTGTTCCGGGTGGACCGCAGTCCCAACCAACATGTGGGGTTCGGCTTTGGAGCACATTTCTGTGTCGGTGCGCCCTTGGCCCGCGCCGAGGGCGAGGTCGCGTTCATGGCGCTCCTCGAACGCTTCCCGGACTTGAAGATGGACGACCCCGTGCTGCGTTGGGACTCCTCAAAGGCTAATTCCCGCGTGCTTTCGTCATTGACGGTCACGTTGTAGTTTGGGGCGCGATGTCGGACACGGAGCTCGCCATCGCCTTGTCGACCTTCGGCGCCCGGGCGGAGCTGTTGTCTGCCGCAGAGAAAAACGAGCTCGACGAGCAGGGTTACCTGGCCCTGCCCAACGTCCTGGACGATGGGGAGCTCCGGTCCCTCGTCCGCCGGTTCGACGAACTGGTTGCCGAGGAGGGGGATAAGGCGGGCCTGGAGGCGCACCAAGAGGCGGGGACGGCCCGCCTGGCCGATCTCGTAGACAAAGGCCCTGTGTTTGACCTGTGCTGGAACAACCCACGCCAACTCTCAGCCGTGGCGCACGTACTCGGTTGGAGGGACTTTAAGGTTTTTTCCCTCAATGGCCGCTCCGCGCTCCCCGGCGAGGGGCACCAGGCCTTGCACGTGGACTGGCGGGGAGCGGTGGTGCCCGGGGACTATCACATATCTAATTCGATCTGGATGCTGGACGACTTTACGGAGGCTAACGGTGCCACCAGGGTCGTGCCGGGGTCCCACCGGTGGGGGCGTGTGCCGGCCGAGGCCATGCCCGACCCTCGGGCCACGCACCCTGACCAAGTCTTGGTGCTGGGCCAGGCGGGGACGGTGGTCATTTTCAACAGCCACCTTTGGCACGGTGGCACCCAGAACCGTACGGACCAGCCTCGCCGAGCCCTGCACTCGGCTTACGTCCGACGCGACGGGCCTCAGCAGACGGTGTTCCGTGACTACCTGCGGCCGACGACCTACCAGCGCCTCAGCCCGGCCCAGCGTTACCTACTGGCCGTCTGAAGCTACTGGCCTTCTGAAGCTACTGGCCGTCTGAACGCTCCTCGGTCCGCCGATCAGGCCATATCGGCCAACAGGTCGGAAATTACCTGCTCTTCGTAAACAGCCACGCCCGCCTCTTGCATGGCCGGCGCCAGTTCAGCATCCCAGGGTGACGAAGTCACGCGGCCCGAAAGGGCCACTGTCCCGAGACCGCGCTCCAACGCCTTGAGGTAATCCGGCGCGCCAAACCGCCACGGTTTTGCGGCCGGCACCTTTCGGGCCAGCACGCCGGCGATGGCAAGGCCGCGCCAATCGAAGTCCCCATGGTAAAGAGCGGTCCAGCCCGCCCCGGTCAAGCCGTCCAGGACCACCAACGCCGCGGTGGACGGGATGCCGTCGAGGCAGACCATGGTGGGAGGGCGGTCAGTCAACTGGTCAGCGGCGCCGGCGACGATGGCCGGGTTCTCGGTCACGTACACGACCCCGTGAACGACAGGCCCTGGCTGCCACGACAAGGCTTGCCGCAAGGTGAGGCGAAGAGGTTGGGCGGCGTGGCCCGGAAGGTTGAGTACCAGGACGTCACAAGAAAGGTCGTCGCAGGCGACGCCGGCCTCCGACCAAGTCCGCCGCCAGTCGACCGCATCTCGGGGGAAGGTCTGCTCGCTCAGCCATGACAGCGCGTGCACGGCCAGGGTGCCGGCCGGTTTGCCCCGGTCCAGCCCATGGGAGTCGCCGGTAACCTCGGCGGCCAGGACGGCCAGCCTGAGGCGGCCATTACTCGCCCAAATGGCGCTGAGGGTGTCGAGCACCCGTGATACGGCGTCGCCCTCGTGCTCGTGTGCCAGCCGGCGAGCCAGCCCGGTGGTGCGTACCTGGTCCAGCCACGCCCCGACCCTCGGGCTGGCGGCGACGGCGGGGTGGGCCGCGAGTTGGGACCACAGACGCGCCCGGTCAGCTTCGTCGCGCTCTTTAGTCGCTCGGCGGTCGACAAGAGGCCCGCCCAAGGTCGAGAGAACATCAAGCAAGCCCTGACCTACCACCGACGACCGCAAAGCTGAGTCGAGCAGGCCCAGCGGCACACGAATGGAACTGCCGCCGGGCCGGTGAACGCCAAGTAGACCGGCTATGGCGTTGAGTTCCTCGGCCGTGAGAGCGTTCAGGGTGAGCGGAGCACCGTCGAGCGACAGGCCGTTGGACTCCACCCGGCGACGCGCCGCCTGCCAGAGGGGCTGGTAAACGGGTCGCTCGAGCAACTCCATGTGCTCAAGCCTCGGCCATGGCGACGCCGTCCCAGCGGGCGGCCAGGGCCGAGACTCCTTCGAGAGGCGGGTGGCGTAGAAGGTCGTAGACCATCAGGGCCGGTACTTGCCCGTACGCCCCCCACAGCTCGTGACCGGTGAGAAGGATGTCGAGGTCGAAGCGGACTAGAAGTCCCATGAGCTCGGCCCTCATCCCCTCGTCGATCCCGGCGAACGCCTCGTCCAAGGCGATGAGACGGGGCGCCATCTCGATTGCCGCGTTGTAATGGGCCGCCGCGGCCGCGAAAAGGGGCAGGTGCAGCACGACGGCCTGTTCGCCGCCGGACAGGCTTTGGAACAGGGTTTTCGTCAGCCGCTGGGTACCTCCGCCGGCGGAGCGTACGTGGGGCGTAAAGACGTGCCAGGAACGGTAATCGAGGACGTGGCGCAGGATCTCGGCGTAACCCGAGGCGGCATCCTCCGCCCGCCGCTGCGCGATGGCGGTCGAGAAAAAGCGGCGAAGTTGTTCCCGCTCGGCCGGCCCCAGCAGCTCGGGGGTCTTGCGCAGCAAGCCCAGTGCGTCGCGGACGGCCGGGTCGGCACTGTCGAGCTCCCAGCGCAGCTGGACCGTCTTACCGCTGGCCGTGGGCCGGCCGGCGAGCTCCTTGTTCATCAGCTGGACCAAATCGTAGGCGTCGTTCAACAGTTCGCGCAGCGCCTCGGACACGCGTGTGAGCAGGTGGCGTTCGAAAATTTCGCGGTCGCGGTCGGACAACAGGGCCTGCTGGCGGGAAACGTGGTCCGCTAGTTCCTGAGCCAGCCACAGCACGGAGAAGGTGCCGGCATCAGAGGTGACCTCCACCACGGCGACGTGGTCGACGTAGGACAAGCTCGGGTCGTACCCCCGGCCGAGCTCGTCCAGGAGCTGGCGGTAGCCCCGTTGCAGGGAGTTGTCGTCCGCCTCGACGTTGACGTCGGCTGTCGCCGCTACTACCACGCCCGCCAGCTCAACGGGCGCTTCGGGGGTGGCCGGTCCGCCGACCACGACCGACCAGATGTCTTTGCGACGCAGGACCTCGAGGCGAGCGGCGCCGGCGGCGGCGGACGTCTCGCGGCCCTCTACTTCTGCCCGGGCCGTTTCTGTTTCCTGGTGTGCCCGGCCGCGGTGCTCGGCGGCGTCGTCGGCCTGGCGGGCCAAGTCCTCGGCCACGCCCCGCAAATGGCGCAGTTGCTCCTGGATGCCGGCCAGCTCTCGCAGGGGCGCCTCAGCATCGGCGCCCAGTTGCGAGCGGAGTTGGTCAACGCGGGCCTGAAGGCCCCGCACATGGCGGTGCAGGTCGTCACGCTCGGCCTGCCGGCCCGCCAGTTGCTGATCGGCCCGGGCTACGCGTTGGGCGAGCGCGGCCTGGTCGGCGCGCCGCTCGGCCAGGGACCGGACGGCGCTGACGAGGTCGCCGGCGTGCTGTTGGTAAGAGTGGACAAGGCCGTCGGCGTGCTGCAAGCCGTCCGCGTTGGCGGGCAGGCGGCGTGAGGCAGCTACAGCCCGTAGGTCGGCAGACTTCTCTTCCGCCAGCCTGACGGCCTCGCCGGCCACCGATTCGGCTCGGACCGCGACCAGGCGGGTAGTTGACGCATGGGTTACGGCGCGCATAAGCGCGTCCCGGGCGCTGATCACTTCCGCCACAGAGGGCGCCGACGCACTGATCGCGTCGAGACGACGCTGCTCGGCGGCCATCCCCGACAATTCGTCGGCCACCTGGGCCAGACGGGCGGACAGGTCGGCGATGTGCTCGTCGAGCTCGGCCAAGAGCCGCCGGCGCCGCTGCTCACGAGCGGTGGTCCCGATGAAATCAGGGGCCGGCTTGGCGAACCGCCCGCTCAGGGGGCCGAGCACGAAAGTCCCGTCCGGGCGGACCAGGACTCCAGCCTCGGCGAGCGAGATCGACATAAGGACTCCACGCACCGTCCCGGCCTCCAGGCCGCTGCCGTCGGGAGGCGTCGGTACCAGGACGTCCGCCAGCGACGGTCCTGGCTGCGGGGGGCCGGCTCGAAGCCAGGCGTCGAGCTCCCCGAGATCCGGCCCGACCCAGGCGTCGAGCAGGCCGGCCGCTTCGATGGCCGCCTCCAACCCGGCGCGATCGCCCTGGGGCACGGTCTCGACGAAGTCGCAACATGCATAAAGCGGGGCACCGGCCCGGGCCGAGCGGTCGGCCGGGCGTGTGGGCCAACGGTCAGGAGCAGGGATGGGGTCGTCGGCCACCCTTTGGCGCTCCGCCACCAGTCCCGCACGCTGGCGGGACAGGGACTCGGCCAGGTCCGCGGCCCGCGCCTGGCGGGCGGTCAAATCGTCGCGCCGTGGGCGCAGCGCCTCTGTCACGAAGTCTGCCAACGTCGGCGCCCCGGGGTCGCCCACGGTGGCCGCTACTTCTATGGCCGGACCGAGCTCGGGGATCTCGCTGTCGAGCGCCCACTGACGGAGCGCATCGGCCAGCTCCGATCGCGCCCGGTCCAAAGCTTCCGTCGCCTCCTGGCGGCGGTCATCGGCTTGTTGCGCGTCGTGGCTCGCCAGTGCGGCCGCCGTGCGAGTCGCCTCGGCCAGGGCCGCCGCGTGCTCAGCCTGGGCGAGGGCGCCCCTGACCTCACTGATGTCCTGGCGCCGGCGGGCGCCCAGGTCTCGCACAAATCGCGCCAGGTCGGCCCGAGTGAGCTCGTCCCGGTCAAGCGTCCAGGGCACTCCGGCCAGGTCGGCGGCCTCGGCCACGGTGGTGAAGGCACGGTCGGCTTCGGCCGAGACCTGCCTCAGTACGTGATCGGCCCGCTCTCGAGCGGCGACGGCCTCGTCGCGGTGGATCTCCGCCTCCGTCAGACGATGCTCGGCCTGTTCCAACTGGGCGACGTCATCGACCAACCGTTCTTCGATTTCTCCCAGGCTTTTGGCATCGCGGTAGGCGGGCGAGACGAGCACGGCCCTCTGTCGCTCCTCGGCGATCTCCCGGTCCTCGTCGCAGGCCAGCTTGGCCTGGCGCAGCCGCTCGGTCTCGTCCGCGGCGGCGACCATTTCCTTTTCGGCTTCGCTCACCCGGCGCCTCGCTGCTCGTAGTGCCCGAGCCGTCTCGACGGCATCGGCGGCCCGGGAACGGGCGACGGCGCGCAGGTAGCGGCGGTAGACGGGGAGGAAGACCTCAACCGTACGGTGCGCCTCCTGCAGCCGGCGCAGATCCTGCTGTACGGCCTCGAGGTCGTCAAAGCTGGCGGCCACGTCGCCGATGAGCTGCTCATCGAGAGCGGCGAGCCCGTCGGAGAGGACGTGGGAAAGTTGTTCGAGATTGAGCTTGCCGGCGAGGTGGGGCCGGCGCAGGACCAGTAGGAGCTCGACCAGGTTGCGGTAGCGGTGGGCCCCTAGCCCGAACAGCGCCCGGTCGACGGCAGCCCGATAAGAGTCGGCCGAGTCGTGGACGGCGGAGGCGCCCAGGGCGTCCGTGAGCCCGCCCTTGGATAGGGGCACGCCGCCCGGCGCCAGGTCGAGGTCGATGCCGGGGCGCCTGGGGGTGACGAAGAACCAGGCCTCGGCGTCGCGCTGGGCAGACGCACGGGCGCCGCACCCGATGGTCATGTTCTCGCCGCCCCGTTGGAACTCGAGCCATACGTACCCTGTGCGTTGCTCGTGGCGGAAGCGGTTGGACCGCTCGTCTTCGGCCAGGCACAACAACAGGGTCTTCATCGAACGACCGCCGCTCAGGCTGTCCATGCGGTAGGCGGCCATGACGCCGTCGAGCAGGAAGGGGACCAGTAGAGCGAGAGCATTGGACTTGCCCGAGCCGTTCGGTCCCCGGAGCACGAGGCGCCCATCGGCGAAATCGAAGATCTGGTCGTCATATTCCCAGATGTTGCGGATACCAGCTCGGGCCGGCCGCCACCTCTCGGCCCTGGCGACGTCAGACATCAAGTGTGTCGGGTAGTCGGACCTCGGCCCGGTACCGGGCCAGGGCGGCAAAGACCGATATGTCGCCGCCGCTGTGGGTGATGACCAGGCCGAGGCTCTCCAGTAACGCCATCGCCTCGGACCGCAGGCGCTCGGGTTCGGCCCGGTAATCGGCGGTGAAACGGCCGGCATAAACGGCGAGGACGTTGCGCCAGGCCCCGTCGGCTTCGGTCGAGCTGACAGATCGCCGCGCTCCGTCCGTCCCCGATGCCCGACCGGCCAGTTCGCTGCCGAACAGGAGGGCAGCCTGAGCAACCGCGCCTCCGGCCGGGAAAGGCTCCGCCGCCGGTAAGCCGATCAGCGCCTGGCCCTCCGCCCGGCACTCGAGCGTGCACCCGGTGAGGCGCTCGAGCTCCTCGCGGGCACGCGTGCGCCGTTGCCGGGCGTAGTCGCGCTCTTCCTCGGGGAGGTCCTCGTAGTACAGGACGGCCTCGGTCAGCAGCCGGCGGTGAACCCGATGGCGCGCTCGGCTCTGGGCACCCTCCGGCGTTGGCGGGTAGGGCTCGTCCAGGAACTGCTCGGGCGAGACCAGGCCGGCGAGGACGCTGGGCGGTGAGGCGAGCAGGTGCCCGGCGGCGTCCCGGTCGACGTCGTAGAGGGCATCGCCCCCGGCGGTGACGAACCTCTCGGTGTCACCATCGATGAGCACGAATATCCCGCGCTGTTCTAGCCACGCCACCGCGTCTACGAAGGCCCGGCGGTGCGCATGCAATGTCAGGTCGAAGGGGATGGCAGGGTCACCAGCGCGTAGGCGTGCGACTTCGTGAGCCAACTGGCTGATCGTCGTCTGGTTGCCTAGGCCCTCC
Organism: Acidimicrobiaceae bacterium; assembly: GCA_003166025.1. Taxonomy (GTDB): domain Bacteria; phylum Actinomycetota; class Acidimicrobiia; order Acidimicrobiales; family Palsa-688; genus Fen-671. The sequence continues at coordinate 22,197 of PMWT01000087.1, forward strand.
AGCGAGGCCAGGACGAGGCACAAGAAAGCGTACGTCTCGGGGCGGAAGGGCCGTCGCGACGCCGTGGCGGTACGGGCCGGCCGCCGCCAGGACAGCGTGGCCGGGCGCCGCAGGAGCCGGGCGCATGTCGGGCCCAGGTCCAGGCGCCAGTGGCACAGGCGGCTGAACTCGTTGCGCAGCGGTTCTTCGAACCGCCGGACCAGGGCCAGGGCGCCAGGCTGCGGGTACCGCTCGGTGACCAGGCCGTGGGTGATCAAGGCCCGGGCCGCAGACTGGAACTCGGCGAGCTCGTTGGCCGGGTCGAGATGGACCGCTTTGCGAGCCAGGGTCACGGCCGGAGCACCTCGAGCTCGATGCCCGTGAAAGCAAGCACGCCGACCGGCGTGACGATACGCGTCGGCTCGTCGGCCGTGGCGATGATCAGCCTTACCCCTTCGGCCTCGACCTCGACCTTGAACTCGGGTTCGGGCGGCCGTTGGTGTAGGCCCCGGTCCAACAGCTCGAGCAGCAAAGTGAACTCGCCCGGGGTTAGCTGGCGTCCTTCGATCGGGCGGGCGGTCAGCCGAGAGGCCGCATCAAGGCGCGCCTCTCGGCGCAGGTGGTGCTCCGCGGCCAAGCGTTGTTTGACCACGTGGTAGTCGGCGGCCGCGCTAGGGGGAGGAGCGGGGGCGTGGCGCCCGTACTCGCGCAGCATGACGGGTACCTCGACAGGGGCCGCTTGCCACCAGCTCGAAGAGGCCGGCGTGAGATCCGGGTCGGGTTCGTCCTGGCCGATGTGGTGCGCAAGGCCGAGACCAAAGGCCGCATCGAACAGCCGGTGCGCCTCGTCGGGAGCGGACCGGGAAAACCAGCGCGCCAGGTGCAACAGCTCCGAAGAGCGGGTGATGGGCCGGGTGGCACTCTCGGTGAGCCTGCGCAGGAAGGCCATGAGGTCGCGGATCGCGCTCGTGGTCGCGGCGGCCAGGTCGTCGGCTCCCGCAGTAGCCCGCTGTGGGCCGGAGCGGAACCACCCGGCCAGCCCCGCCCAGCGCCCTCGCCAAACCGCGGCCATGTCCCGGTCGGCAAACAGCCCGGCGGAGTCGTCGCCTTTGGCCGCCAGCTCGACGAGCCGCTCGAGACCTTGCTCCTCGACCGCGGCGACCTGGGCGGCGATGATGGAGCGGTAACGGAAGAGGTCGTCGAGGAACTGCTGTAGGTAATCGATGAGCAGGTGCTTGTAAGCGAGGAACCGCTCGGGGGCCAGCTCATTTTCTCGCCGGAGCTCGGCCATGGTGGAGTGGAAATCCCTGGCGTTTGCCGCCAGGTCGTGCAGCGCCCCGTCGAGGTCGCGCAGCCGCAGGTAAGTGGCGGTCGCGTCGCCGGAACCGACGGCCTCGCCCAGTGCGTCCAGGTTTTCGCGGATATCCCGGAAGAGGGCCCGTTGGAGAGAGCCCGCCTGTTCGGCGGCACCGAGCACCCCCAGGACGCTCTCGTGCGCGACATGCCCGGCCGGCGTCAGCTGCCAGAGCTCCCGGCGACGGTGGAAGTCCTCCAGACGCGCCACCCGACTGGTGTCCTGGGTCCAGCTGACAGCGCCCCAGTCCTTGAGCTGCTCCAGGGTGGCCGTTAGCGTAGCCACTTCCCATCCGGCCGCCGAGAGCTCCTGGGCGATGTCTTCGGTGCGGACTTGTACCTGGTACCGCTCTTTGGCGGTGACCAGTAGGGAAAGGACGGCGGCGTACAGAGGCGCGTTCGGCTCGGTTGCCGCTCTGAAGACCTGGAGCTGGACGCGCTCGTCGGCGTCCAGGGCTCGCTCGACCATGGAGGGCCGCCCGGTCAACGCTTCGCCCTGTGCCACACGCTTGATAGTACGGGCCGGGTGTGACGTCCAAATGAACGCCGGAGCTCCCGGCACCGGAGCTCCCGGCACCGGACGACNNGGCACCGGACGACCGGCACCGGACGACGGGCACCGGTACGAAGGTGACTACTCTGGTCGGGACGTGCCGAAAGGAGAGGGGAAGATGGCACCTACCTTGACGATGGGACAGACGGAGCAGTTCGTGGAGCGGGGGTACCTGAGCGGGCTGGAAGTGTTCAGCTCATCGGAGATGGACGGTCTGCGATCCGGGTACGGCGCCCTGTGCGCTCTCCTGGAGGCGGGCGAGGATCCCGGCGCCATTCGGGAGTGGCACATGGCCAGCCGGTGGCTGTACGACGTGTGCACCGCTCCCATCCTGCTTGACCTGGTCGAAGGGGTGCTGGGACCGGACTTCTACATGTGGGGTTCTCAATTTTTTGCCAAGTCGCCGCGCTCGTCGAGCACCGTGGCGTGGCATCAGGACGGTTATTACTGGCCCCTGGCGCCGTTGCACGAGTCCGTCACGGCGTGGTTGGCCTTCGAAGACGTGGACGAGGGCAATGGGGCCATGCAGGTCATTCCCGGCTCGCACCGCTCCGGTCTGCTGCAGCACCGAAAGCATGTCAGCGAATCGGTGCTCAGTTTGGAACTGGAGGACGGCACCTTCTCCGCGGGTGACGCCGTGTCCCTCAACCTGGCGGCGGGGCAGGCCTCGCTGCACCATGACGGCATCGTCCACGGTTCCGCGGCCAACACGTCCGAGCGGCCGCGGGTCGGGCTGACCATTCGGTTCTCGCGCGCCGATGTGCGTTGCGACCTGGGCCAGGCACCTCAGTTCCGGGCTTACCCCGTGCGCGGCCAAGACCATGGGAACAACCCCGTAGGGGAGATCCCCGTCGTGCCGTTTGCCCGGCTCAGCCCAGAAATGCACATCCGCAGCCTTGACGAGGACGGCTACGCACAGGAGGGGCCGTCCAAATGAGCCGCGATCGAACGAGGAGCCTGTTAAAAACTTGCTCTTGATGTCCCGGGGCGGTCGCCGCAAGCTGGCCGCGCTCTGCCTGTGCGTGACGGCTTTGGTCGGCCTCGGGCTGGTGGGACCAGCGGGCGCGCAAACGGGGACCACACCGATTTTTGTCCTGCGGTGGTCGGCCGGCCCGTTTACCCAGGACAAGGGGAGCCCGATCGCCGAATCCTCCCCGACGGTGGCCACTCTTGATGCGACGGGCCCCGCGGTGGTGGTGGGGGACCGGTCCGGCTATCTCTATGCGTACCACCTGGCCGACGGCTCCGCGGTGACGGGATGGCCCGTGTCCGACGGCGGTGCGGCGATCGACTCGACCCCCTCGGTGGCCCCCTTGGGTACGAGCAGTCTCGATTCTGTCTTCGTGGGTGCCGGCGACGCCCAGGCCCCGGCCGTCGGCGCCTACCTGGCCTACGGGCCGGGGGGCCAGGCGCTCTGGCGCACCAATGTCAGCGACCCGGTCGGAGACCCGCACCCTGCCTACGCGGTGCAGGCATCTCTCACCCTCGCCGACCTGCTAGGCACCACGGACGTCTTCGCCGGTTCTTTGGACCAGTACTCCTTCGCTCTTGACGCCACATCGGGGTCGGTCCTGTCCGGCTGGCCGTTCTTCAGTGCCGACAGCGTGTTTTCCACCGCCGCCACCGCCGACCTCTACGGGGACGGGCAACAGGAACTGGTGGTGGGCGGGGCCTCTTCGGAGGGCCTGGCCATGGGCCAGGCCTATTCAGCGGGGGGCCATGTCCGGGTGATCGGCCCCCTGGGCGCGCTCATGTACGACTACGACACCAGCCAGGAGGTCGACTCCTCGCCCGCCATCGGTGGGTTCCTGGCCGGCGGGGCCGTTGGCATCGCCGTGGGCACCGGCTCCTACTACAGGGGGGCCAGCGACACCGACACGCTAAAGGCTTTCACCTCCCGCCTCGTCCCCGTATGGTCCGGCACTCTTGACGGGCTCACCTCGTCGAGCCCGGCGCTGGCCGATGTGGAAGGCAACGGGCAGCTCGAGGTGGTGGAGGGCACCGACGCCGGGACCTCAGGTTCGCTCTGGGTGCTGGACGGCGCCACCGGCGCCCCCATATGGCATACGGCCCTGGTGGGACGGGTCATCGGCTCTGTGGTGGCCGCCGACCTCACCGGCGCCGGTTACCAGGACCTGCTGGTCCCCACCGTCCACGGGGTGGAGGTGCTGGACGGCCGCAGCGGGGCGGAGGTGACCGTCCTGGGCTCGGACATGGGTTTCCAGAACTCGCCCCTAGTCACCGACGACCCCAACGGCACCATCGGGGTCACCATCGCCGGCTACGACGGCGCCAACGAGGGCGTCATCCAGCATTACGAGATCCCGGGGTCGGACGGGGCCATGGCCGTCGGGCCGGGCGCCTGGCCCATGTTCCACCACGACCCCGCCCTGAGCGGCGCCTACTCGGTCCTGCCCTCCACGGGCACGGTCACCCCGACCGGGTTGACGGCTCGGGGCGGCACAGCCCAGGTCTCGCTGTCATGGACGGCTCCGCCCGCCGGGCAGGGCGCCGCCCCCACGGGCTACAACCTGTACGAAGGCACCCGTCCGGCCCAGATGCCGGCCACGCCGGTCAATGGGGCGACGCCGATCACCGGGACCAGCTACACCGTCATGGGCTTGGCCGCGGGCGCCAGGTACTACTTCGAGGTCGCGGCGGTCAACCCGGCCGGAGAAGGCGCGCCGTCCAACCAGGCCAGCGCCACGACCACGGGGCCGCCCGGAGCACCCAACGGGCTGGTGGCGGCGGGGGGCAACGGCCGCGTATCACTGGCTTGGGCACCGCCGGTGTCCAATGGCGGGTCAGCGGTCACCGGCTACAACGTCTACCTGTCGACGGCCCCGGGTTCAAAGGGGACGGAGCTGGCCACGGTGACGACCACCGGCTACACCGCCACCGGCCTGTCCAACGGTACGAAGTACTACTTCCGCGTCACCGCCATAAATGCGCTGGGGCAGGGACCGGCGTCAGCCCAGGTCTCGGTCACGCCCGGGGTGACGCCTCCGCTTCCTCCTCCGATCTCTCCCCCGGGCGCCCCGTCCGCCCTGATGGTGGGGGTCGCCAGCGCGCAGGTGTCGCTTTCCTGGACGGCCCCCTCCACCACGGGGGGGTCGCCCGTGACGGGTTACAACGTGTACATGTCATCGGCCCCCGGGGTTGCCGGAGCGAAGATCGCCTCGCTGAAGGGCACCATCTACACGGCCACCGGGTTGACCAACGGCGCGACCTACTACTTCGAGGTCACGGCCGTCAATGCCGCCGGTGAGGGCCCGGCCTCGGCCCAGGTCGCGGCGAGACCGCTCCCACCGCCCGGGTACCGCGTCGTCCTGTCCAACGGCGGAGTTCTCTCTTTCGGGCAGCTGAGCTCGTACCAGGTGGCGCGCCCGGGCTCCGCCGTGGTCGGCGTGGCCTCGACGCCCGACGGCTACGGCTACTGGCTGGCGCTGAAGGCGGGCGGAGTGCGCGCCGCCGGCGATGCCCACCTGTACGGGTCGATGGCCAGTGCTCACCTCAACTCGCCCGTAGTGGGGATCGCCCCTATGCCTGACGGCCAGGGGTACTGGCTCGTGGCGGCGGACGGGGGGGTGTTCGGTTTTGGCAACGCCCACTACTACGGTTCAGGGGGGGGCACGCGCCTAAGCCGGCCGATCGTGGGCATCGCCGCCACAGCCGACGGCCGGGGGTACTGGCTGGTTTCTTCCGGTGGTGACATCTTCGCCTTCGGGGATGCCCGTTCCTACGGCTCACTGGCGGGCACGAGCCTCAACCGGCCGATCGTGGGCATCGCCGCCACCGCCAACGGCCGGGGGTACTGGATGGTGGCCTCGGACGGTGGCATCTTCGCTTTCGGGAACGCCCGTTTTTACGGCTCGACGGGCACCGCGCACCTCAACCGGCCGATCGTGGGCATCGCCGCCACCGCTGACGGCCGGGGGTACTGGATGGTCGCCTCCGATGGCGGCGTGTTCGGGTTTGGTGACGCCCACTTTTACGGTTCGGCCTCCGCTGAGGGCTTGCAAACGGTCGTGGCCATTTCCGGATAGGTCCCGGTTTAAGTTCATCAACACGCAACGCGATCGGCCGGAGGGCCAGGCCGGGGAGTCGTAATGTTGAAAACGATGCCCAGTCCTCAGGCCCTTGCTCCCGGTGAGCTGGGCATATGGGAGGGTTACGGGAGCCCGGGGTGCTGGGACGAGCTACTGCTCGACGGTCAGCCCCGTCATGCCTGCGACGGGGTGGTGCGTTACCTGGTGTCGCTCGGGCCCGGGTTGGTGGCGCGCCAGGAGGCAGCCGAACTGGCTATCCGGTCGATGGGGATCACCTTCACCGTGTATACCGAAGCCGCCAATATCGACCAGCCCTGGCCCTTCGACGTGATCCCGCGTGTGATATCCACCCAGGAGTGGGAGCGGATCTCGCGGGGGCTCGTCCAACGCTTGACGGCCCTCAACCTCTTCATCGCCGACCTTTACGGGCCGGCCCGGGTGGTGGCCGACGGCGTGTTCCCGGCCGAGCTCCTGGCCTCGTCGGTCAACTACCGGCCCCAGTGCCAGGGCGTCCGGCCGCCCCAGGGCGTTTGGGCCCACATCTGCGGCTCCGACCTCGTGCGCGACGTGGACGGCACCATGTACGTGCTCGAGGACAACCTGCGCGTGCCGTCCGGCGTCTCGTACATGCTCGAGAACCGCCAGGTCACCAAGCGGGTGTTCGCCGACCTGTTCCGGGATCTCGACATCCAGCCGGTGGACGACTACCCAAACAAACTGGCCGGCATGTTGGCCAGCCTGTCGCCCCGCCCGGGCGAGACGCCCGTTATCGCCGTGCTCACACCGGGGGTCTTCAACTCCGCTTACTTCGAGCATGCCTTCCTGGCCCAGCAGATGGGCGCCCACCTCGTGGAGGGCAAGGACCTCGTCGTCGACGACGACTGCGTGTACCTGCGCACCATCGGTGGGCTCGTTCGCGTCGACGTGGTCTACCGCCGGGTCGACGACTTGTTCCTCGACCCCGAGGTGTTCAGGCGTGACTCCACTCTCGGCGTCCCCGGGCTCATGCGGGCGTGGCAGGCGGGGAAGGTGGCCATCGCCAATGCGCCGGGAGCCGGGGTGGCCGACGACAAGGTGGTCTACGCCTACGTGCCCGCCCTGATCCGCTACTACCTGGACGAGGAACCCCTTATCCCCAACGTCCCGACCTGGCTCTGCCACCGCGATGACGACCGCCGCCACGTGCTCGCGCACCTGGACGAGATGGTGGTGAAGCCGGCCAACGAGTCGGGTGGGTACGGCGTCTTCATCGGTTCGAGGGCGACCCAGGCCGACAAGGACGAGGTCCGCCGGCGGGTGGAGGCCAGCCCTCGTGACTACATCGGCCAGCCCATCGTCCGGCTTTCCACCGCCCCGACCCTCTGCGCCGGCCGGGTCGTGCCCCGCCACCTCGACCTGCGCCCGTTCGTCCTCGTCGGCCAGGTCCCTTACGTGACCCAGGGCGGCCTCACCCGGGTGGCGCTGAGGGAGGGCTCGCTGGTGGTCAACAGCTCACAAGGTGGGGGCAGCAAGGACACATGGGTCATCGACCCTACCGTCGTGCCCGCGCCGGGCCAGTCCGGTCAGANNGCCAGGGCCAGTCCGGTCAGCGTCAGGGCCAGTTGTGAACCAGGAGGGCGCGATGTTGCTGTCGAGGGTGGCCGAGTCTGTGTACTGGGCAGGGCGCTACATCGAGCGGGCCGAGTCCACCGCCCGGCTGGTCCACGTCCACACCGAGCTCTTCCTGGACCTGCCCAAGGCCGCCGGCGTGGGCTGGGCGCCGCTGTTGGCGGTGACCGGTACCGGTGACGATTTCCGCCACCGCCACACCCGGACCAACGAAGAGAGGGTGGTCGACTTCCTGGCGGCCAGCACCGAGCACCAGGGGTCGGTCGTCGCCTCCATCGCCCAGGCCCACGCCAACTTGCGGGTGACCCAGGCGGTCGTGCCCAGCGAGGCGTGGGGGGTGCTCAACCAGCTCCACATGTGGGCGACCAAGACGCGCCACGAGGCCGTCGACCGCCGTACCCGGCTGGCCTGGACGGCCATGCTGATCGGCCAGTGCCAGTTGTTCTCGGGTGTGCTCGAGGGCACCATGAGCCACGACGACACGTACGCGTTCCTCCAGATCGGGCGCGGCTTGGAGAGGGCGGACATGACGACGCGGGTCCTCGACGTCCAGGCCGGTACCCTGCTCGCCCAGCGCGACGTCTCCAGCCCGTACGCCGACCTGATGTGGATGGGGGTGCTGCGCTCGCTCAGCGCCCAGCAGATGTACCGCCGTATAGCGGGGCCGATGGTGTCGGGGTTGTCGGCGCTGCAGTTCCTGCTCCGGGACCCGCAGTTCCCCCGCTCGGTCGAGCGCTGTTTGATCGAGGTGTCACGAGCGCTGCTGGAGCTGTGCCGGAACAACGACCCGATGGCCGGCTGCGCCGAGCTGCAGCAACTTCTGGAGGAGACCGACATCGCCTCGTTGGCGGCGGGCAAGTCTTCGGCGGCGGCCCTGCACGAGTACGCCGACCGCCTGCAGCAGGGGCTGAGCAAGCTGCACCAACTTCTGGTGATGACCTACTTCCAGATGGAGCCGTCGCCCTCAGCCGTGCTCCTGCCGGCGTGAGCATCCGGGTCGCGCTCGAACATCAGACGTCGTACCAGTTTGACCGGGCGGTGAGGCTTTCGCCCCACATCGTGCGCCTGCGGCCCGCGCCCCATTGCCGTACGCCCATCCTGTCCTACTCGTTGAAGGTCACCCCAGCCGACCATTTCATCAACTGGCAGCAGGACCCTTTCGGCAACCACGTGGCCCGGCTGGTGTTCCCTCAGCCGGCCCGGCGCTTGACGGTGACGGTCGACATAGTGGCGGACCTGGTCATCGTCAACCCGTTCGACTTCTTCGTGGAGGACAGCGCCGCTCGCTACCCTTTCGCGTACGACCCGGCGTTGGCCCGGGAGCTGGCCGCCTATTTTTCCCTCGACGAGCCCAGCCCCGTGCTCGACCGGTGGCTGGCGGACCGGTCCGCGGCACCCGACTGGCCCGGCCCCGAGGGCCAGGCCATAGTCGAGTTCCTCGTCACCCTCAACCAGCTCGTCTCCCGCTCGGTCGCCTACACCACCCGAATGGAGCCGGGCGTGCAGACCCCCGACAAGACTCTCGGCCAAGCGCTCGGGTCGTGCCGGGACAGTGCCTGGTTGCTGGTCCAGGTCCTGCGCCGCCTGGGCTTCGCCGCCCGGTTCGTGTCCGGGTACCTGGTGCAGTTGCGGGCCGATGAGGCCCCCCTGGACGGGCCGGCGGGACCGGCGGCCGATTTCACCGATCTCCACGCCTGGGCCGAGGCCTACCTCCCGGGGGCGGGGTGGGTCGGCCTCGACCCCACCTCGGGCCTCCTGGCCGGTGAGGGCCACATCCCCCTCGTGTGCTCGCCCCACCCGTCGACGGCGGCGCCGATATCAGGGGCCACGGGCCCGTGCGAGGTCACCCTCGAGCACTCCAACACCGTCCACCGCCTGGCCGGCCCGCCCCGGGTCACCCTGCCCTACTCGGAGGAGCAGTGGCGGCGCATCGACGCTTTGGGCCATGCCGTCGACAAGGAACTGGTCGCCGGCGACGTCCGCCTCACCTTCGGCGGGGAGCCGACCTTCGTGGCCACCGATGACATGGAGTCGGAGCAATGGACCACGGCGCCTGACGGCGCCGAAAAAAGGGCCCGGGCCGAGGCTCTCGCCTGGCGCCTGCAGCAACGGTTCGCGCCCGGCGGCCTGGTCCATTTCGGGCAAGGTAAGTGGTACCCGGGCGAACCTTTGCCCCGGTGGCAGATCGCCGTCCTCTGGCGGGCCGACGGTGTACCGCTCTGGGACGACCCCTCCCTACTGGCGAGGGACGTCCTGGCCGGCCCGGGGGCGGCGGCCGACAGCCCCGATGGGGCTCCTGGTCCCGCTGCCGGCGGTGGGGCGGCCCACGGGCACGGTAGCGCAGACGCCGGCGCCCTGGCGGACGCCATCGCCGTCTCCCTCGGGCTCCCGGAGGGGTGTTGTACCCCGGCCTACGAGGACCCCCTGTACCGTCTCATGGTCGAGGCCCGCCTGCCCGCAGGGGAGCCCCCCGCCACCGATATCCCGCCCTCGGCCCCCGCCCTGGCCTCGAGCGACGCCCGGCTGGCCGCCGTGGCCGCCCTCGACCAGGCCGGCCAGGGCGCCCCCGTCGGTTGGGCCCTGCCCCTGCACCCGGTGCACGACGCCGGGCCAGGCGCCGTCCCCGGCCACACCTGGGCTAGCACTCGCTGGACATTGCGCCGCGGTTACCTCGCCCTGGTCCCCGGCGACTCGCCCATGGGTTTCCGCCTGCCCCTCGACTCCCTCACGTGGCGGCCCCCCCCGCCCGAGGAGCCAGAGGCCTCGCTGTTCGAGGCGCAACCGCCCTTGGGCGGCCGCCAGCCCCGGCGGCGCCGCCCGGCCAAAGAGGTCAGGCCCGAGGAGCTGCCCCGGGGCACCCTGTGCGTCGAGGCCAGGAGGGGCCGGCTGTTCGTCTTCCTGCCGCCGCTGAGCTGCCTCGAGGATTTTGTCGACCTGGTCGGAGTGGTGGAGGACGCCGCCGCCCGCCTGGGGCTGCCGGTGGTGCTCGAGGGCTACCTCCCGCCGGCCGGTCCCAGCCTGGTCCGGCTCCTGGTCACCCCGGACCCCGGGGTGCTCGAGGTCAACGTCCACCCGGCCTCGACGTGGCCCGAGTTGGTGGACATCACCACCGGTGTCCACGCCGACGCCCGGGCCACCCGCCTGGGGACCGAGACGTTCCAGCTCGACGGCGCCCACGCCGGTACCGGCGGTGGCAACCATCTGACCCTGGGCGGGCCGACGCCGGCCGACAGCCCATTGCTGCGCCGGCCCGACTTGCTGCGCAGCATCATCACGTACTGGCAGCACCACCCGTCGCTCTCGTACGTCTTCTCCGGCCGCTTCATCGGCCCGACCAGCCAGGCTCCGCGCGTCGACGAGGCCCGCCACGAGAGCCTCTACGAGCTCGAGATCGCCTTCGGCGAACTGGAGCGCCTGACCGTCCCCGGCGCTGGGGGCACCGGCGCTGGGGGTGGCGGGGCCCCGCCGTGGCTGGTGGACCGGTTGTTCCGCAACCTCCTGGTCGACATAACCGGCAGCACCCACCGGGCCGAGCTGTGCATGGACAAGCTGTTCAGCCCGGGCTCGGAGCGGGGCCGGCTCGGGCTGCTCGAACTGCGGGGCTTCGAAATGCCGCCGCACCCCCGTATGGCTCTCGTCCAGGCCCTGTTGGTGCGGGCCCTGGTCGCCCGCTTCTGGGCCCAGCCCTATTCCGGGCCCCTGGTGCGCTGGGGCACCGAGCTGCACGACCGCTTCTTATTGCCGTGGTACGCGAGTGCCGATATGGCTTTGGTGGTCGATGACCTGGTCCGGCACGGTTTCGCTTTCGAGCACGCCTGGCTGGCCCCGTTCCTCGAGTTCCGCTTCCCCCTCATCGGCGCCGTCGAGGTGGCGGGGACGACCATCGAACTGCGTGCCGCCATCGAGCCGTGGTCGGTGCTGGGTGAAGAGGTGGCCTCGACGGGCAGCGCCCGCTACGTCGATTCGTCCCTGGAACGGCTCCAGGTCAGGGTGGACGGCTTCACCGCCGACCGCCACCTCCTGACCTGTAACGGCGCCGCTGTCCCGCTGCGCTCCACGGGCACGCCGGGGGCCTTAGTGGCCGGGGTGCGCTACCGGGCGTGGAAGCCGCCTTCGGCTCTTCACCCCACCATCGATGTGCACACCCCCCTGGTCTTCGACCTCGTCGACCGGTGGGACCAGCGCTCGCTCGGCGGTTGCACCTATTACGTGAGCCACCCCGGGGGCCGGGCCTATGACCGTTTCCCGGTCAACGCCAACGAGGCCGAGGGCCGGCGGGCCAGCCGCTTCTCCGGTGCCGGGCACACGCCCGGGCTCGTCGACGTCGCCTCCCTCCTCGCCACCATGTCCGGGGCAGCGGGTGGCGGCGAGGAGAGCCTGGACTACCCGAGGACCCTGGACCTGAGGCGCCCCCCGGGCGTTCGCGGGTACCCTGTCCTCCCGACGAGCTGACGCTCCCGCCGGACGCAAGACACCTATGACGATCGCCCCTCCGCCCGACCTCCTCGCCTCGTACCGTCAGGTGCCGGGGGCCTACGACGAGATGCTCACCGCGGACGGTCGCGTCCGCCACCACTGGGCCCACGCCGGCCGGGTCCTGGACCACCTCGGCCTCGACGAGCTGCTGTACCGCCAGGCCGAGGCCCGCCGCCTGCTCGACGACGACGGCGTGACTTACAACGTCTACCGCCCTGAAGTCCCCACCGACGCCCCGGCGCCGTCCGCTTCTCCCTGGTCCCTCGACCCCGTCCCCGTGCTGCTGGCCAGCGACGAGTGGGCCGGCGTCGAGTTCGGCGTGGTGCAGCGGGCCGAGCTGTTGAACCTGGTCCTCACCGATCTGTACGGTCCCCGCCAGCTGCTGCGCCGGGGGCTGCTCCCGCCCGCCGTGGTCCTGGGGCACAACGGCTTCCTGCGGCCATGCGACCAGATCCGCGTCCCGGGCAACCAGCAGCTGTTCACGATCGCCGTCGACCTCGCCCGCGGCTCGAGGGGCGGCTGCACGGTGCTGGCCGACTACACCCAGGCGCCGTCGGGCGCAGGGTACGCGCTGGAGAACCGGGTCGTCGTCTCCAGGGTGTTCCCGAGCCTCTACCGCGATTCCCAGGTCCACCGGCTGGCCCCCTTCTTCCGTGCCCTGCGGGCCTCCCTCCAGGCCGTGGCCCCGCCCGATGCCGAGGATCCCCGCATCGTGCTGCTCAGCCCCGGGCCGTGGAGCGAGACCGCCTTCGAGCACGCCTACCTGGCCTCCCACCTCGGCTACCCGCTGGTGGAGGGAGCAGACCTGGTGGTGCGCGACGGTCACGTCTGGATGCGGTCCCTGCGCCGCCTCGAACGCGTCGACGTGATCCTGCGCCGGACCGACGCCTGGTTCTGCGACCCGCTCGAGCTGCGGGCCGACTCCAAGCTCGGGGTGCCGGGCCTGGTCGAGGCCGCCCGGCTCGGCGGTGTGTCCATTGTCAACACTCTCGGCAGCGGGGTCCTCGAGAACCCCGGCCTGCTGGCTTACCTGCCGCGCCTGGCCGAGGAGCTTCTCGGCGAGCAGCTCGTGCTCCCGTCGGTGCAGACGTGGTGGTGCGGCGACGACAAGAGCCGTAGCCACGTGCTGGCGGAGCTGGAAAGCCTGGTGATAAAGCCGATAGCTCGGGGAACGGGCCCGACGTCGGTGTTCCCCTGGGAGCTCAGCGCGGCGGAGCGCGACGACCTTCGGCGCCGGATCGAGGCACAACCCGAGAGCTGGGTGGGCCAGGAGATGGTGGCCCTGGCCTCGGTGCCCACCCTGACCCCGACGGGCCTGGAGGCCCGGCCGACGGTGCTGCGGACCTTCGCCGTGGCCCGCCAGGACTCGTACGTGGCGATGCCCGGTGGGTTGACCCGGGTGGCCGGGCCGGGGGAGGGGGCGGTGCCGCGCCGCCCCCGTATCTCCAACCAGGCCGGCGCCATCAGCAAGGACACCTGGGTACTGGCGTCCGAGCCGGAGAAGTTGTCCGGGTTCTGGCTGGTGCCCGGCCCCCGGGTGGAGGCCATCGACCCGGCGGCCTCGATGTCGTCCCGTGCGGCCGAAAACCTGTTCTGGATGGGCCGCTACGCCGAACGGGCCGACGCCATGGCCCGCCTGGTACGCGCCGTGCACGACCGGCGCAACGATTTCCAGCGCGCCGCCAACCCCGCCGGCACCGAATGCCTGCAGGTGCTGCTGACCGCCCTCACCCAGGTGAGCGCCACCTACCCGGGCTTCGTCGGGGAAGGGGCTGCGGCCCATCTCGACGCCCCCGGCGCCGAACTGTTTGCCCTCGTGGTCGACGACAAGCGTCCCGGCACCCTGGCCCATGCCGTAAGGCACCTGGTGGGCGCGGCGCAGGCCGTTCGTGACCAGCTGGGCAGCGACACCTGGATGGCTGTGGGCACCCTGGAGCACGAGATCCAGGAGCTGCGCACGTCCGACCCGGACCACCTCATGGTCGTGCAGCACACTCTGGGCCGGATCGTGCAGGGCCTGCTCGCCCTGTCGGGGCTCTTCGGCGAGGGCATGGAACGCGACCCGGGTTGGCGGTTCATGGACGCCGGGCGCCGTCTCGAGCGTGGCCAGCAGCTTGTCGCCCTGTTGCTGGCGACCGTCAACGTCGAGCGCAGCACGGCCACCGACAGCCTGCTCCTCGAATCGGTGCTCATCGCCGCCGAGAGCATCATCACGTACCGCCGCCGGTACCGTTCGCAAGCCCAGCTCGAGACGCTCCTCGACCTCCTTCTGGTCGACCCCGACAACCCCCGTTCGCTCGCCTGCCAGCTCGACCAGCTGGCCGTCGACGTGCGCCTCCTGCCTCGGCTCGACAACGGGCCCCGCCTGAGCGAACCGGAGAGACTGGTGCTCGAGGCCTCAACGGCCCTACGGCTGGCCGATACGGCCGCGCTCGCCCGGTCGGGGGCCAGCGGCGCCCGCCCCGAGCTGGAAGAAGTCCTGCGCCGCATCCAGGAGCTGCTCTACCGCACCGCCGTCGCTATCGACCGCGACCACTTCCTCCGCCTCCCGCCGCAGCGTTCGCTGCTCGACCCCTGAGCTACCGACTGTGAGCTACCGACTGTGACTAATTGGCTGTGACCTACCGGGTCCTACACCGCACGGAGTACATCTACGAGTCCGAGGTCTCGGCGAGCTACGGCGAGCTGTACTTGTTGCCCCGTGACGTTCCCGGCCAGGTATGCCGGTCCACCGAGGTACTTATCGAGCCGGAACCTCACGGACTTCGGCCCCGTACCGACTTCTTCGGGAACCGCGTCGCCCATTTCGCCGTCCTCGAGCCGCACACCCGCCTCATGGTCACCGCCGTGAGCACCGTCGACGTGGAGCGGCGGGCCTCGGTGCCCCTGGCCGTCGACCAACCGTGGGACATGGTCCGCGACCGCCTTCACCTCGACCCGTCCGCCGACGCCTTCGAGGCCCGCGGCTTCCTGCTGGGCTCGCCCAAGGTCGTGGTGTCCCCGGCGGTCTGCGCTTACGCCGCGCCTTCGTTCCCGACCGGCCGCCCGCTGGTCGAGGCGGTCGGGGAGCTCACGTCGCGCATCCACGGCGACTTCGCCTACGAACCGGGGGCGACGTCGGTGCGCACGACCCTGAGCGAACTGCTCGAGGGCCGCAAAGGGGTCTGCCAGGACTTCACCCACCTGGCCGTCGGCTGCCTGCGTGCGCTCGGGCTCGCCGGTCGCTACGTCAGCGGCTACCTCGATACGGCGCCCCCGCCGGGCCGGGCCCGTGTCGTCGGGGCCGACGTGTCCCACGCCTGGCCGTCGGTGTTCGTACCCGACGCCGGATGGGTAGATTTCGACCCGACCAACGACTGTTTCGTGTCGGACCGCTACATAACCAATGCCTACGGGCGCGATTACGGTGACGTGTCGCCGCTCAAGGGGGTTATCTTCACCGAGAGCAAGCACCACGAGCTGCGCGTCTCGGTCGACGTCGCCCCCCTCGGGAGGTTGAACTGATGCTGGCCAAGGTGGGTTACGAGTGCTGACCAAGGTGGGTTACGAGTGCTGANNTTACGAGTGCTGATCAGGGTGGGCTGCGAGTTCGATTACGTGGCGCCCGGTCCCACCCCGACGGTCTGGCAGGTGAGACCGCGCGCCGAGCGGGCCCAAAGCCTCGTCTATGAGGCCTGGGGGGCCGTGCCGGCGGTGCCGTGGACCTCGTACCACGACCCTTTCGGCAACGTCTGCGACCGCCTTACGCTGCCGCCCGGCCGCACTGTGCTGCGTTACGACGCCAACGTCCAGGTGCCCGGGAAGAAAGATGACGCCGACACCACGGCGCGCCAGGTGCCGGTCGAGTCGCTGCCGGACGAAGCCATGGTCTTTCTGCTGCCAAGCCGGTTCTGCCTGTCCGATGTGCTCCGGGACCAGGCGTGGGAGCTTTTTGGCGCCACGGCCCCGGGATGGGCGCGGGCGGCGGCGGTATGCGACTGGGTACACGACAACGTCCAGTTCCAGATGGGTAGCAGCAACCCCCTGACATCGGTGCTGGACGTGTGGCAAGCCCGCACCGGCGTCTGTCGTGACTTCGCCCACCTGGGCCTGACCCTGTGCCGCAGCCTCAACATCCCGGCCCGTTACGTGTTCGGCTACATACCCGACGTGGACGTCCCCGTGGCTTACGAGCCCATGGACTTCTGCGCCTGGTTCGAGGCCTATCTGGAAGACCGCTGGTGGACATTCGACCCCCGCAACAACGTCCCCCGGACCGGTCGGGTGGTCATCGGCCGTGGTCGCGACGCCCTGGACGTGGCCATGGTGACCACGTACGGCGCCCCCGTGCTGCAGGCTATGACGGTGTGGGCCGACCAGTTCGGCGCCTAGCCGGCTAGCTCTGGCGGGCGGTCCTGGCCGCCTCGGCCAGCCAGGCGAAGAGCAGGGCATGGGGGAGGTGGTCGGCCAGGAGCTCGGGGTGCCATTGGACGGCTAGCAGCAGGTCGTCATCGGTGCTCTCCACGGCCTCGATGACCCCGTCCGGCGCCCAGGCCACCGGGCGCAGGCCCAGCCCGACCCTGCTCACCGCCTGGTGATGGAGGCTGTTCACGCCAAAGGCGCCGGAGCCGGTTATTTTCGCGAGCAGGCTGGCGGGGGCCACTTCCACGTCGTGCACAAAGGCGCGGTCCCGGTCGTCGTCGCGGTGGTCCTGGTCGGTGCAGGCGGGCAGGTGCTGGACCAGGGCCCCTCCCGCGGCCACGTTGACGACCTGGGCCCCCCGGCAAATCCCGAGGACCGGCAGCCCGGCGGCTCTGGCCCCTGCCACCAGGGCCAGTTCCCAGGCGTCGCGGGACGTGTCGACGCCGTACGCCTCGGGTGCAGGCTTCTCCCCGTACCACGACGCGGCGACGTCGCCCCCGCCGGTCAGCAGCAGGCCGTCCAGTTCGGCCAGGACTTCTCCTGAACGGGCCGGGCTGAGCACGGGCAGGATGAAGGGCAGGGCGCCGGTGGCCACGACAGCGTCGGTGTAAGCCCGCTCCAGGTGCTCGGCGGGGCGCCCGTGGTGCTGCGAAGGCGCACTGGTGATGCCGACCCTGGGCCATGAGTTCTCCGTGCCGGTTACGGTACTCGGTGAACCTCTCGGTAAAGAGGAGCTTTCCGCTCCGGCCCTGCTTTTCCCACCGGCCTCCCTCACGATCTGCGCTCGAGAGCACGTCGCCCGCCCGCACCGGGCGTGGTACTCGAAATGTTGCTTGGCCAATATCGCCGTCCAGGCCTGGCAGTCAGCTTCGCACGAAGCGGGTAATCGGGGCCGAACTGCGCCGCCGACATCACATAGATCGGGGGACCAGCGCGAACCTTCAGGAAAACCACATACCGCCGTCAACGACGATCGACTGGCCCGTCACATAACCGGCATCAGGCGAGGCCAGGAAAGAAACGACCCCGGCAACGTCCTCTGGGGCCTCGAGACGGCCGAGCGGGATCTGCTCGACCATACCGGCCAGGGCTGAACCCACCGGCTCGCCCGTACGGGTGGTCATCGCCCGGTCGATCGACTGCCACATGGCGGTGTCGACGACGCCGGGGCTGTAAACGTTGACCGTGATGCCGTACTCGGCCAGTTCCTGGGAGACAGACTGGCTGAGCCCACGTACGGCGAACTTGGAAGCCGAGTAGGCGCCCTGCCACTTGCCGCCGCGGTGCGCGGCGACCGAGGCGGCGCCGATAAGCCTGCCCCCCCGGCCTTGAGAGACCATCTGCCTTGCCGCCGCCCGGTAGCAGTTGAAAACACCCCGCAGGTTGACCTCTATCGTCCGTTGCCATTGTTCGTCGGTCGTATCGAGCAAGGGTGCCGTGACGGCGATCCCCGCGTTGGCCACCATCACGTCGAGCCCGCCGTGGGCCCCGACGTGGCCGGCTACCGCGGCCTCGACCTCCTCGGCCATAGATACGTCAGCCGCCGCCGCCACCGCCCGGGCCCCGGCAGCGGTCAGCTGCGTGACGAGGGCCCCCAGTTGATGTGCGGCCGTGGGCAGGTCCACGACCGTCAGGGCCAAGCCGTCGCGGGCCAGGCGTACGGCGATGGCCCGGCCGATACCGCCGGCCGCGCCGGTGACGATCGCCGAACGTGAAAGACGGTCATCGTCTCCGCCCATCGCACCTCCTCGGGAACGGCACCACTGACGGGAGCCTAATGGCGCGACCGTGCTCGCTTCCCGGCTACTTGCCTGTCGCCACGGGCCCGGCGCGACGCCTCACCATCGTCTGGGCCGCCTCGGAGTCCCGGATGGCAAGCGAACCGACGGTGGCGCACAGGCTGAAGGCGGCGGCGACGAGGAAGGCCACCCGATAGGCGAGGAACTGGGCGACGACATGGCCGCCGACCAGGTGGGTGGGCCCGACAAGCACGATGGCGGTGGTAAGCAGGGCCACGCCCACAGCGCCCCCCAGCTGGCGGACGGCGTTGAACAGGGTCGAGGCCCGCCCGGTGGCTTCGGCTGAGATGGTGGCGAACGATGCCGCCTGGGTGGGGACGAACACCTGGCCCATGCCGAGCCCGAGCGCGAACATCAGCAGCCGGGCCCACCAAAGGCTGGCCGAGGCGCCCAGGGTTGAGATCAAGGCAGTGACGACGGACACTGTGACTAGGCCGATGGTGATGTGACGCCGGGGGCCCAGACGGGGGTAGAGGATGCGGCTCGCCAGTTGCGCCCCGGCCATGACCCCGACCGCCTCGGGGAAGGTGCTCAGGCCCGACCCCAGGGCGCTCAGGCCCCGCCCGTCCTGGTAGTACAGCGAGATGGCGAACAGGGTGCCGAAAAACGAGACCGACACCAGGGCCATGACCACATTGCCGGAACGGAAGAGCCGGTTGCCCAGCAGGCGCAGGGCGATGATGGGTTCGCGGGTGCGCAGTTCGACGGCCACCATGGCCCCTATCAGCACCGCGCCGGCGACGATTGTGGTCACGACCGCGGGCGAGCCCCACCCGAGATCGGGGCCCTCGGACACGCCGTACATGAGGCAGCCCAAACCGCTGCCGGAGAGCGCGAACCCGGGCAGGTCGAACCGCCCCGGCTTCAGCTGGGGCTGGTGCTGGAGGAACACGGCCCCGAAGGCGATGGCGGCCACACCGATCGGCACGTTGACGTAGAAGACCCAACGCCATGACAGGTCGGTGACGAGGATGCCGCCCACCACCGGGCCGAGGGCGGGGGCGAGCGTGGTGGGCACGGTCAGGATGGCAGAGGCGCGGACGCGTTCTCGGGGAGGGAACACCCGGAACAGCATGGCCAGCCCGACGGGGGCCAACATGCCTCCGCCCACGCCCTGCAGCACTCGGTAGGTCACCAGCTCGGAAAGGCTCGTCGCCGTCCCGCACAGCGCCGATGCCGAAGTGAAAACGGCGATCGCGCCCAGCAGGATCCTCTTGGCGCCGAAGCGGTCGCCCAGCCACCCCGACGCCGGGATGAACACGGCCAGGCTGACGAGGAAGGCGATCGAAATGGTGCCCACCGCGGTCGGCGTGACGCGGAAGTCCCGCCCGATGGTGGGCAGGGCGACGTTGACGATCGTCACGTCCATGATGCTCATGAACATGGCGGCCACGAAGACGACGCTGACTGCCACCTTCGGGTTCATACGTGCCCTGCGGTCCACGCCTGCCGGCGGGCTTATGCGCGTTGACAAACTGCTCGGCTCCTCCCGGGGCAGGCTAACTGGTCAGCCTGGCGACAGGTTCAGGCGGCCTGGTCAGTCTGGCCCGAGGCCGGCGCCAGGAGCAGGCTGGAAAGGAGCAGGCTGGACAGGGGCGAGCGAGCCCGGGATGCCGTCTCCCGTGCGGCATAAGGCTCGGGTAGGGGGTTCGCCTCGTCGCGGCGGCCGAGCGCAACGACCACAACCGGGCTCAAGGCGGCGTCAAGGCCGAACTGACGAGCAGCCGCGGCTACGTCGAAGCCTCCCATCTGGTGGGCACTGAGCCCGATGGCCTCCGCCTGGAGGCTTAGGGCGGCCACCGCCTGGCCGGTGTCGTAATGCGCCCACGGCCGGGTCTTGCCCTCCTCGTCGACGACCTCGGCCGCGACGAGCACAAGAGCGCTGGCTCGCTCCGCCCAAGGTTGGTTGCCGGGGGACAGGACGGCGAGCAGCTGCGCAAAGGCAGGTTCGTTGCGGCGGGCCACCAGGAACCGCCAGGGCTGGGAATTGGCGGCCGACGGCGCCCAGCGGGCGGCCTCCAGCAGGACCAGGACGGTCTGGTCGTCGAGTTGATGTTCGGCGTCAAAGCCACGCGGGCTCCAGCGTTGAGCGAGCAGCGGGTGGATCGGCACCGAGGTTTGTGCGGCCTTGAGCACGGTGAGATGTACCTCCATAGCGAACTAGATGACACATCAACTAACGTCGCAGGGTCCCCGTTTGTTCCAGGTACCGCCTCGCGGCCCGCGGGGAGCCCGTCCGCTTGGCGGGCTGAGGGCATCCCCTGCAACGTGCTGGCCGGCTTCCACCATGACCATCTTCTGGTGCCGGTGGACAAGGCCGATAACTGCATCGCCGTGCTGAGCGCGCTGCGAGCCTGACCGGCGCCCCGCGTCGGCGATTAGGTTTAGCTGTTATGACCGACCACGACGACCCGGCTGAGCTCGCCCACGTCCTGGAGGCACAGGAACGCCGCCTCGTGTTCGACAGCTTCGGCTATGAGGACGCCTGGCGCCTCGGGTCGCTGTTCGTCGACACAGCCAGGCAAAGGGAGCTTCCCATCGTCGTCGACATTCGCTATGGGGCCCAACAGCTCTTCCACGCCGCGTTGCCCGGCTCCAGCGCCGACAACGATGGGTGGGTCGAGCGCAAACGCCGGGTCGTGGAGCGCTACGGGCACAGTTCGTACCTCGTCGGTACCCGTTTCCGGGCCCGGGGGACGACCTTCGAGGGGTCTTCGAAGCTCCCCGAGGACGCCTATGCGGCCCACGGCGGCTCGTTCCCGTTGCGGGTGGGTGGCGCCGGTACCGGGGTCATAGGCACCGTGACCGTGTCCGGCTTGCCCCAGGAGGTGGACCATGCGTTCGTGGTCGAGGTGCTGGAGCAGTTCCTGGGCCAACCCTCCGCTTCAGCGAGATAAGCGCTCCAGGCAGGGACGTCTGTGGCCGACTATGACCTCCTGGTGATCGGGTGCGGCCCCGGGGGACAGCGGGCGGCGATCGCCGCCGCCAAGCTCGGTCGGCGGGCGGCCGTGATCGAAAAGCGCGATGTGGTCGGAGGTGTATGCGTCAACACCGGGACCATCCCCTCCAAGTCTCTGCGGGAAGCCGTGTTGTACCTGACCGGGCTTTCGCAGCGCGACCTCTACGGCCAGAGCTACCGGGTCAAAGAGGACATCACGATGAACGACCTGACGCGGCGCACTCATCACGTTGTGGCCCGCGAGATCGAGGTGGTCCGCGACCAGTTGGCTCGCAACCGGGTGGTACTGCACCAGGGCACGGCCCAGTTCATCGACGAGCACACGGTGGCCGTCCGCACGGGTGCGGGGGAGCGGCGGCTGAGCGCGGAGAAGGTCATCATCGCGTCCGGCACGCGTCCGGCTCGACCGCCGAGCGTGGCCTTTGACGACGTCCATGTTTTCGACTCTGACGGTATCCTCGGCCTGGGCGAGGTACCTCGCTCATTGGTGGTAGTCGGTGCCGGTGTCATTGGCATCGAGTACGCGTCGATCTTTGCCGCGCTCGGCACCAAGGTCACGGTCATCGAGCAGCGCGACCGGATGCTCGACTTTTGTGACGAGGAGGTCGTCGAGGCGTTGCAGTTCCACCTCCGGGACCTGGCGGTCACCTTCCGGTTCCGCGAGGTTGTCGAGGCGGTGGAGGTGCACGACGGCGGCTCGGTGGCCCTTCTCGGCAGCGGCAAGGCAGTGGCGGCCGACGTCGTCATGTACTCGGCGGGCCGCCAGGGCGCCACCGACAGCCTTGACCTCGAAACTATCGGGATCACGCCCGACAAACGAGGGCGCATACCTGTAGACGAGCACTATCGCACCAACCTCGGCCACATATACGCCGTGGGCGACGTGATCGGTTTTCCCGCGCTCGCGTCCACCTCCATGGAGCAGGGACGGCTGGCCGCGTACCACGCTTTTGACGAGCCGACCACAGCAATAACGGGGACCATGCCCATCGGCATATATACCATCCCCGAGATCAGCTACGTAGGCCGGACGGAGGCGGAACTGACCGCCCAATCGGTCCCCTACGAGGTCGGGATCTCCCGTTACCGCGAACTGGCTCGGGGCCAGATCTGCGGTGATTCCACCGGGATGCTCAAGCTCCTCGTCTCGCCGGTGGACCGCAAGCTCCTCGGCGTGCACCTCTTCGGCACGGGCGCGACCGAGATCGTGCACATCGGCCAGGCGGTCATGGGGTGCGCCGGGACAGTGGACTACTTGGTGAACGCCGTCTTCAATTACCCGACCCTGGCCGAGGCGTACAAGGTGGCGGCCCTCGACGTGACCAACAAGCTGAGGACTGTCGAGCGGCTCCGGCGTTGACAACGGGCACCGGTTCCGGCACGGTCGGCAGGCCACGCGTCATTGGCATGCTCGGCGGGATGAGCTGGGAGTCCAGCGCTGAGTACTACCGCTTGGCGAACGAGCTCGTCCGGGAACGGCTCGGCGGCCTGCACTCGGCGCGCCTGGTCCTGGCCTCGGTCGACTTCGCCGAGATCGAGCAACTTCAGGTGACCGGGCGATGGGACGCGGCGGGGGAGCTGCTCGCCGGGCTGGCCCGCCAGCTGGAGGCCGCCGGCGCTGACCTGCTGGTCCTGTGCACCAACACGATGCACAAGGTCGCCGACCAGGTCGAGGCGGCGGTAACGATCCCTCTGGTGCACCTGGCCGACGCCACCGCCGCGGCGGTACGACGGGCCGGGCTGACCACGGTGGGACTATTGGGCACGGCGTTCACGATGGAACAGGACTTCTATCGCGACCGGCTCGCCGGGCACGGGCTGCGGGTGCTGGTGCCGCCGCCCGACGACCGCGCCGAAGTCCACCGCATTATCTACGACGAGCTCTGCCTTGGCAACGTTACGGAGATCTCACGGCAGGTGTACCGCGACGTCATCGGCCGACTCGCACATGCCGGTGCCGAGGGCATTGTCCTGGGCTGCACGGAGATCGAGCTGTTGGTGGGGCCCGAGGACAGCCCCGTGCCGGTGTTCCCGACCACCCGGCTGCATGTCGAGGCGGCCGTCGCCCTTTCACTGGCGCCTTAGGTCGAGGGACGGCGGGGTTCTTCAGCTTCTAGCCAAGTAACTTCGGCCTAGCTTGTCACTAATCTCCACGTGGCCTGCCCGCCGGCCCGCGTATTGGGGACTTACTTACGTGTCCTGAGGGCACGGGGCCGCGCCTTTGGCATTTTATGCCGAAAATCGAAAGGAAATGCAAGAAGCCCCGGGGCACGGCTCGCTGGCCCGTAAGGAAATGCCAAAGACGCCAGCGTACCGGCGAGCTAATGGCAAGTTAATTACCACGGCCAACAAGGTGGCCGGCCCGCGGCGGGCGCCGGCGCCTGTTGCCGGTAGGGAACAACCGGGGAAAACCCTGAGTGACCAGTCGGGTTGGCGGCATTAGCGTGACCGCTGTCCCACCGAGCAAGGAGCCGAACAGTGGAAGAGAGCTATGACGAGCATGCAGAAAAGACGGCTGCGACCGCCGGGTCGGTCGCTGGGGGCATCTCCGGGGCCGTGCTCGTGCGGTCCTTGGTCCCCATCCCTTTCGTGGGGCCCGTGGTAGGTGCAGTTGTGGGCGCCGCTCTGGGTAGCGAGGTGGGACGCCGCCTGGGACGGGCGACCCTCAACGGAGGCACCGCCTTCTTCAAGACCCTCACTTCGCCCCGGCGCTGACTAGGGCGGGAGGGAAGCGGGACCGGCGCTACTTCGTCGTCCCCTCGAGGTCGAGACCGGCTCTGGCTTTGTCAAGCTTGTCCTGAGCGGACCGGGCTCGGCGCTCGGCCTCAGCGAGCTGTTTTTCTGCTTGGCGTAACTGGCTTTCGGCCCGTTGCTCGCCGGCTCGGGCTGCGGCCATCCGCTCTTCCAAGTCGGCGACTTGTTGGTGCTGGTGGTCTCGCTCCCGGCGCGCTTCGTGCGCCCGGCCCCGGTGCTCCTCCAGGTCCCGCCCGGCCTCGGCCACGGCAGTCCCTGCCGTTTTCAACGCGGCACGGGCGGCGAGGAGGCGTTCGTGCTCCGCCCTCCCTGCGTTGGCGCGCCCTGCATTGGCGTGCCCTGTAAGCCGGCTGCCATCAGGGCGAGTTGAGCCGACCGGCGTGCCACTGGCCTCGGGGGGGAAAGGGACGTCGGAGCCCGCCCAACCGAGCCCGGTATAGCCGAGGGCGACGCTCAGACGGCCGGCTTGCAGTTCGCCGGCCGCGCCGGCGTCCAGCATGGCTGCCTCAAGGGTGGTCTCCAGCTCCCGGGCGGCGGCACTGCTGACGGTTTGGCCTCGGTCGCGGGCGAGCTCGAGCGCGTCGCCTGCCAGGGAGGCGACGACCCGGCGGCGCTCCTTCGACAACCTCCGCAAGTCTTCGTTGGCCAGGTGGGCCTGGGCCTGGCGCAGCTCCGCGCCCACGGCGAGCAGCTCCGATACTTGCTCGTAACGCTCGCGGACGAGGAGGTTGGCCAGCCAGGCGCCGGCGCTCGGCCGGCGGAGCCTTTTGATGGCATCGGCCAGTTGCCGCTCACCGGCGCGCCGCGCCTGCGCCGCCCGCTCGTCGCGCTCGGTCACAAAATCGCTCGGCGGCACCCCGTAGAGCTCGCCGGTCACCGCGTCCAGGTCCATGGCGACATTCTGGTCCTCGTCTGCCCGGGGAACTCTCGAGTGGCCCGGGTGGGGACGCGGCCGCAGACTGCGCTCCCAAGAGAAGGCCAGGAGGGTCGGTCGGGTGGTCGGGTGGTCGGGCGGTCGAGTGGTTGCCGGGCCTGCGTGGTATGTGGCATAGTCATGTCCGTATGTCTATACATGAAGCCGGTTTGTTGCGGCACTGAGCCGCTGAGGGCCGGTAGGGGAGGGCAGCAGGTGGCTGAGAGCCCGTCAGTCGCGCAAATGGTCCTGCATGCACTTGGCAATGCGGGATCGCAAATTGTGTTCGGTCTGCCCGGGGCCCACAACCTGGCTTTTTGGCGCCCATCGCCGGGCCTGGATACACCCCGGCTGGTGAATGTCCGCCACGAACAGACCGCCGTTTATGCGGCGGACGGTTGGGCGCGGTCGACGGGTCGTCTCGGCGCCGCCGTCGTCACGACGGGGCCTGGTGCCGCGAACACGCTGGCCGCCTTCGGCGAGGCGTCCATGTCCGGTTCAGCGCTGGTCCTGGTGGCGAGCGAGGTGCCTCTTCGGGTGACTGCGGCCGGCCTGCGCCGCACACTGCACCAGTCAAAGGACCAGGCCGCCATGTTCAGGTCTTTGGCCAAGGCGGTCTTTACGCCCAGGTCGGCCCGGGAAGTCGCTCAAGACATCGGTACGGCCATTGCCACGGCCCTAGACCCGCCCTGGGGACCGGTCTACATGGACATCCCGGCGGACGTGCTGAGAGCAGCGGCCGTCGAGGCCCCGGTCCTGGCCCCACCGGTCCCCCGTGCCGTGGACGAGGCCGCACTGGCGGCGGCGGCCGGTTTGGTCAACTCCGCCGGGTCGGTCGCCATCTGGGCCGGAGGCGGGGTGGTCGACGCCGAGGCGGCAGGTGACCTTGCCTCCCTGGCTTTTCATTTGCAGGCGCCTGTGTTTACGACTTTCAGTTCCCGGGGCCTGCTCAGCCCCACTGACCTCTGCAACGTATGCCTCCCGCCTCACGAGCCTGAGGTCGAGGAGCTTCTTGGTCGCGCCGATCTTCTTATTGCCGTCGGGACGGACTTCGACGGCATGATGACCAAGGACGCCCGGCTGACGCTGCCGCCCACCATCGTCGACATCAACGTCGACATGGAGCGGATGAGCTTCGGCTACGACGGCGTGGTGCCCGTGCTCGGGGACGCCAAGAGGGCGCTGGAGTTCCTGCTGAAGGCGACGGACAAGCGCCAGGTGGGGCTCATCGCCGGTGTCGGGGACGTCAAAGCGGCCGTGTGGTCCAGGTTGGGGTCCGATCCGCGCACCAGTGATGCCCGTACCTTCGTCGAGTGCGTCGAGCGCACTGTGGCCGGCACCGCCGTGGTGGTCAACGATATGACGGTCCCCGGTTACTGGCTCGGGAACTACTACCAACCGCACCAGGGCCGGACCGTCCAGTACCCGGTTGGTTGGGGCACGTTGGGTTATGCCTTACCTGCTTCCGTGGGCGCCGCGTTCGGCAGCGACGGGCCGGTGCTGGCGGTGTGCGGGGACGGCGGGTTCATGTTCGCGGTAGGGGAACTGGCGACCATCGCCCAGGAGCGCTTGCCCGTGACGGTGCTCCTCGTCAACGACGGCGGGTACGGCATGCTGCGCTACGACCCCCGCCACACGGGCGAGCCGCAGCCCGGTGCGGACCTGGCGGGGCCGGACTTCGTCCAACTGGCCACCGCCTTTGGGATCCCGGCAACTCACGTCACCGGCGTTGGCCTCCCGCTGGAAAAGGCTCTGGGCCGCGCCCTGGCTAGCTATGAGCCCCATGTGGTTGTCTGCGACGCATCGCTCTTTCCCCCCAAGACCACGTCGCCGCGCTGGGAAGAAGGTGGCTGAACCGAGCTTGGCCATCACCTCGGGGCTTGTGGTTGGATGGGCCCATGACGCCGACTGAGCACACCCCGACCGCGCTTCAAACGGCGAGCACCAGCCCCGGTTGGTTGTCCTGGCAACGAGACGGCGTGATGGTGGTGCTCGATGTCAGCGGCCCGCACCTACCCCGGGTGCTGCACTGGGGCCAGGACCTCGGGGCACTGTCGGGTGCCGAGGTGGACGCGCTGCCGCCCGCCGCGGAGCAGATGCACGGTCCGCGACCGGCGGACAGGGGGGTACCGTTCACTCTTTCGCCCACCCGCGCTAACGGCTGGTCGGGCTGGCCCGGCCTCACCGGCAGTCGTGATGGCCACGCCAGCCAGCCGCTGTTCGTACTGGAGAGCGTCACTACGGACGAACGCGACGGCGGCGACCACCTCTCCTACCGGGGAGTGGACGCCCGGGCCGAGCTCGTCCTGGAGGGCCGGTTAGAGCTCACTCCTGACGGGGTGGTGAGGCACCGCCAGGTGCTCACCAGTACGGCGTCCGCCGGGGCGGCCCCCTACACCGTCCAGGACCTGCTGACGCTGTTACCCGTCCCCGAGGACACCGTCGAGGTGGCCGACTTCGCCGGGCGCTGGTGCGACGAGGCGCAGCTGCAGCGCCATGATCTCAACCAGGGCATCTGGCTGCGCGAGCAACGGCGCGGCCGTACCGGCCCTGACACGCCCCTGGTGCTGTTCGCCGGCCGCAAGGGGTTCGGGCCGCGCACCGGGGAGGTTTGGGGCATCCATCTCGGCTGGTCCGGGGACCAGCGCTACCTGGTGCAGCGGCTCAATTCCGGGGCCACCTTGTTGGGGGCGGGGGAGATCCTGGCCGCCGGCGAGGTCAGCCTCGGCCCCGGCGAGTCGATGACGACCCCGTGGGTTTATGCGGTCTACTCCGCCGATGGGGTGGACGGGGCCTCGGCCCGGTTGCACTCCATGCTGCGGCGGCGGCCCGGGCACCCGGCCCGTCCGCGGCCTATCGTGCTCAACACCTGGGAAGCCGTCACTTTTGACATGTCCTTTGAACGGTTGGCGAACCTGGCCGAAGTCGCCGCGGAGATAGGTGTCGAGCGGTTCGTGATAGATGACGGTTGGTTCGGCGCCCGTCGCGACGACACCGCCGGTCTGGGGGACTGGGTCGTGGCCAAGGACGTGTGGCCGCACGGCCTGGGGCCCATCGTCGACCACGTCCGGTCATTGGGCATGGACTTCGGGCTGTGGTTCGAGCCGGAGATGGTCAACCCCGACTCTGACGTGGCCCGGGCTCATCCGGGTTGGGTACTGGGGACCGAAGGCAGGACGCCCCCCTCATGGCGCAACCAGCAGGTCCTGGACGTCGCCCACCCGGATGCCTTCGCCTACCTCCTGGAGAAAATGGACGGGCTGGTGGGCGAGTACGGCATCGATTTCATCAAGTGGGACCACAACCGGGATCTGGCCGACCCCGTCCACCGCGCCGGGCCGAGGCGCGGCCTGCCGGCGGTGCGGGACCAAACTCTGGCCGCCTACCGGCTCATGGACGAGCTTCGCCGCCGGCACCCGGCACTGGAGATCGAGTCGTGCTCGTCTGGGGGAGCCCGCGTCGACCTCGGGGTGCTCGAGCGTACCGACCGGGTGTGGCCGAGCGACTGCATCGACCCGATCGAGCGAGTGCGCATCGTTTCGGGCATGTCCACGTTGTTGCCGCTCGAGCTCATAGGCACCCACGTAGCCTCGGGCCGCTCACGGACAACAGGCCGCCAACACGACCTGGCGCTGCGCCTGGTAGTGGCGCTGTTCGGCCACCCTGGCATCGAATGGGACATAACCACCACCACACCCCAGGAGCGAGCGGCCCTGGTCGAGTGGGTCTCCCTGGCCAAGTCGCTCCGACCGCTGCTGCACCGCGGTGCGCTGGTCCGCCTCGAGCGCCCGAGCGACCCGGGCACATCCGCCTTCGGCGTCGTGGCCCAAGACCGTTCGGAGGCAATTTTCGCTCTGGTAAGGAGCCAGACCATCCCGGTGTCAGAGGCCCCGCCGCTTCGCCTTGACGGCCTCGAGCCCGGCGCCCGGTACCTGGTCAAGCGCCTTCATCTGCCCGGCGAACTTCCTCGAGAGCCTGGGGAGGGTCGTTCCCGGCGAGGCAACGAAGAAGTCGTCGTCCCCGGCTCGCTGCTCATGAGCGCCGGGGTCGTGGCGCCTTTGCTAAACCCGGACGAGGCCGCCCTGTTTCAGTTGACCAGGCAAGCGGGATAGTCAGCTCGGTGTGCCCGGCGCCCCCGGCACCTCGGAACGCCAGCTGTGCTGGGGCTCGTAGCCGAGCAAGCGGCGGGCCTTTTCGATCGAGAACATCGACTGGTGGGGCCCGACCTCGTGGCGCCAGGGGACGTCCGGGAAGAACTGGGCCACCAGCTCGGTGATGGGCCTGCTCATCACGGTGTCGGGGTTGGCGATTATGAAGACCTCGGCTCCCTTGATCGGGGCCTCGAGCCCTTTGCGGACCGCCTGGGCGGCGTCCCTGGCGTCTATGTAAGACCACAGGTTCCATTTCCGCAGTGCGGGGTCGTTGTCGAAGCCCGGGAAGGCGGCGTAATCCTCGACGAGCATGACGTTGGAGAACCGCAGGCTTAGTATCTTCATCTCGGGCTCCCAGCGGCAGAAGTGCCGGGCCATTTCCTCGCCGACGGTTTTGGACAAGGCATATGCCGATTGTGGCTGCGGCGGGTACTCCTCGTCGACGGGCACGTACGGCGGGGGCACGGTGAACGGCAGTCCCAGGACGGTCTCGCTAGAGGCGGAGATGACGTTGCGGATGCCGAGATGGCGGGCGGCGGCGAAGATGTTGTAAGTGCTGAACGTGTTGTTGCGGAACAGCTCCGAACCGGGGGCAAGCCCGGGCGCCGGCATCGCCGCCAGGTGGACCACGGCGTCGACGCCGTGGTGACGCTCGTCCACCTGGTGCAAGACCTCCATGGCCTGGCCCATGTCGGTGAGGTCGGCCCGGACGAACGGGCACGGGTCGTCCTTGGGCCGGACAAAGTCGACATTGGTCACCGAGTAGCCGTGATCGAGAAGGTCGCTCAAAACTGGTCGGCCGAGCTTGCCGCTACCCCCGGTTAAGACCACCTGCGTCATTTTTACAGCCTCCCTGGATCAGGCGCGAGCTTGTGCGGCAAGCACGCTACCAGCAAAGGGACGTCCGGGCTCTTGTGCTTCTGGTCCTGCTGTTCATAGTGTCTCAAAGGCACCTCGTCCGCTCGATTTCCATCACGGAGGTCCGCTGACCCGGAAAGGGGCTTGACGATGAACTACCGCACTTTGGGCAGGACCGGCCTGCAGGTGTCCGAGCTTGGTTACGGCGCCTGGGGGATCGGCAAGAGCATGTGGCTCGGGGCTGACGACGCCGGATCTCTTCGCGCTCTCCACGGGGCTATCGAACAAGGGGTCAATTTCATAGACACTGCCCTCGGCTATGGGGACGGCCACAGTGAGAAACTGGTAGGGCAGGCCGTGCGAGAGGCCAACGGGACCGTACACGTGGCGACAAAGGTGCCGCCGAAGAACATGGTCTGGCCCGCCCCCCGGGGTGTAGGTGCCGACGATGCCTTCCCGGCGGACTGGGTGGTGGAATGCACCGAGAAGAGCCTGGCTAATCTCGGGCTCGAAACCATCGACGTGCAGCAGTTCCATGTCTGGTCGGACGAATGGTTGGGCCAGGGGACGTGGATGGACGGTATCGAGCGGCTCCGGTCGCAGGGCAAGATCCGTTACTTCGGCGTCTCCGTCAACGATCATCAACCGGCTAATGCCGTGGGCCTGGTCAACTCCGGAGCCGTGGACACGGTGCAGGTGATTTACAATGTGTTCGAGCAGAGCCCCGAGGACGAACTGTTCCCGGCGGTCCAGGCCGCGAACGTGGGTGTCATTGTCAGGGTGCCCCTGGACGAGGGTGCCTTGACGGGCCGGGTCGGCCCCGAGACCGAGTTCCCCGAGGGCGACTGGCGCAACCGGTACTTCGGCGGCGACCGCAAGGAGCAGGTCTGGACCCGCGTCCAAGCGGTCACCAAGGATCTCGGCGTGCCCCTCGAGCGGCTCCCGGGAATAGCTCTGCGCTATTGCCTGTCGCACCCCGCAGTCTCGACGATTATCCCGGGGATGCGTTCTGTGCGCAACGTGGACGCCAATGTCCGTACCGTAGAACTCGGCGCCTTATCCCCCGAGCAGCTCGAAGTCCTTCACCACCACCGCTGGCTGAGGAACTTCTACGAGGCCCCGTAAGTGCAAATAACACAACTCCGGACCTATTGGTGACAAAATGGCGTTGTGTCGAGCGACACCCTCTATGAGGTGCTAAACGTTGCGCCTAACGCCAGCGCGGATGAGATCCGCGCTGCGTTCCAGCGTCTCGGGGCAAAAGTCCATCCTGACAGGGGTGGGTCCAATGCATTGTTCCGCCGTGTGAAAGACGCCTACGACACCCTGTCCGACCCGCGGCGACGCGCCGACTACGACAGGTCACTGATGGCGACCCGTGCGGGCCCGCTGGCAGCATACGACGACCGGGCCTGGGTGGGGACGCAGGGCATAGCCGGTTGGGCACTTTCCCCCACCCGACCGGGCGGTGCCGTACCCATGCGGCCGGAGCCCTCTTTCTTGGCGCGGCACTTCGGGCCGGCCGTACTCGCCCTCGGTGCGCTTGTCATTGCCATCTTCGTCGTTGCCTACGCCGTGGCCGGCCCCGTCGTGTTCATTGCCCCCTCCCTGCTGATCGTCGTGATGGGGCTGGTGGCGCTGGTCGCTGTACGCAACACTGACGTGAGCGGCCGCAGGGGCCGTCCCGCCCCGGGGCAGACGGGGGGCAACCTCTCCCACCTGACCCTCCCACGTGACCGGCCCACGTGACCGGCCACCTCGGCCGCCCCTCCGCGTTTGGTGGCGCGGGTGTTGCTTGAACTGCCGGGCCCCCGGGAGACCAGAGCCGCTGTGGTTACCTGGGCAGCGGGGACGGGGCGGAGAGGCCGGGGTCGGCCAGGTCCACCTCGGGGAAGGGGCGGGGGCGGCTGTCGCCGTCAGGAGCGAACCACCTGTCGCGGCGCGTATAGCGGTGACGGGGCCCATGGCGCAGGTAGCTCGTGAGGGCTTGCACCAGCCGGTCGATGTCGTCGGTCGTGGAGCCGAGACCAAAACTGGCGCGCAGGGCGCCGCGGCCGTCGTTGACCCGGGCCAGCAAGGGATGGGCGCAGAACTTCCCGTCCCGCACCGTTCCTAGACAGTGAGCAGGACTGAGCCCTGCGCACCGGGCGGCCCCGAACGGTCTTGGGCCACCTGGTCCCCGGTACTTCTGGTCGGCACTGTGGTCTTACTGCCACCGCCTCTCGGGGCCTGAATAGCCCCGTCCGGTGGTC
>PMWT01000230.1 GCA_003166025.1 Acidimicrobiaceae bacterium
GAGGACCGCCGGACGAGGACCGCTCGTGAGCACCGTCGTTGCGGGCGGTGGTGCGCCGCGGGTCGGCCTGGCGGAACGGCCCGGTGTGCTCACATTTGGAGAATGCGGTCGCCCTCGCCATCTTCGGCGTACCTCAGCGTGTAAGTACTGATATACCAATGTGCCTTACAACATCACGGGAATGTGCGAAATAGTGGCGCACTTTGGCCACGGAGACGCTTTGTTTAGGCTGCCAATTTCTGAAGTGCCTTGACCTGCCCCATGGTGCTCATCTTCCGCGATGTCGCGTAGGTCAGCGCCAGCCAAGCTCCGGCGCGATGTCGCTCAGTACCGAGTTGAGGACGTGGGCGCAGTAGTCGACACCGAGCTGATTGGGAATGGTGAGCAGCAGAGTGTCGGCGGCGGCGATCGCCTCATCCTGGGCCAGTTGCTCGATGAGCTGCTCGGGCTCCCCGGCGTATGTCTTGCCGAAGCGCGCCTTGCTGCCATCAATGAACCCGACCTGGTCCTGGGAGTTGCCTTCGCGCCCGAAGTACGAGCGGTCGAGGTCGTTGACGATCGGGAAAATGCTGCGGCTGACCGAGACGCGAGGCTCGCGGGCATGGCCGACGTCGGCCCAGGCCTTGCGGAACCGCTCGATCTGCTCGGCCTGCAGCTGATGGAACGGCACGCCGGTGTCCTCGGCGAGAAGCGTAGAGCTCATCAGGTTCATCTCCTGCTCAGCGGTCCATTCCGCTGTCTTCCGGGTGCCGGCGCCCCACCAGATCCGCTCGCGCAGACCATCAGAGTGCGGCTCGACCCGAAGCAGCCCGGGTGGGTTAGCGAACATCGGGTGCGGGTTCGGCTTGGCGAAGCCCTCGCCTTTTAGGACCTCGAGAAAGACCCGCGTGTGCTCGCGTGCCATGTCGGCATGGTCGGCGCCCTCGGCCGGGACGTAGCCGAAGTACTGGTAGCCATCAATGACCTGCTCGGGCGACCCACGGCTTATGCCGAGCTGCAGGCGGCCACCCGAGATGAGATCGGCGGAGGCGGCATCCTCGGCCATATAGAGCGGGTTCTCGTAGCGCATATCGATCACGCCGGTCCCGACCTCGATCCTGCTGGTCCTGGCACCAACGGCGGCGAGCAGCGGGAACGGCGAGGAAAGTTGATTGGCGAAGTGGTGCACTCGGAAGTACGCCCCGTCCGCACCCAGCTCCTCAGCGGCGACGGCGAGGTCGATGGACTGCAGCAGGGCATCTGAGGCCGACTGCGTCTGCGAGTGCGGCGAGGGCGTCCAATGGCCGAATGACAAGAACCCGATGCGTTTCATGACCAACTGAACACCTCGCAGTCCAGTGTTCTTCCTCGTCCAGACCGACGGCCCGAGCCCGGCTCAGGGCGTCCCGGCCCGCCGAGCACCGCCGTTGCACAGGATGACCGAGACGGGACTGGACGCTGGCTAGGCTCGGCAGGCACACCGAGCGGCACCGTGTCGACCGCTCGTGCCAGCCGGCTTAGGAGCTCGCCCGCTCCTGCGAAACGCTCGACGACGCCGCGCCGGACGTCCATGACCAACAAAGCAGTGTGTGCTACGGAGCGATCGTGGCGAGCGACCGACGACGCTAAGGGCGCCTCCCACCGGTTTCGCATAGACATTATGGAGGTGGTCCATACGCGGGTGGGTGTGCCCCCTGTCCACCTCGTCATCGAGGCATGGCACCCTGGCCACTGTCTGGTCCGCATTGAACGCCGATGAGGCCCGTCCGCACTGAACAAGCCGAGGAACAGGGAGGGATGGCCGTAGGGGCCAGGAACGGGTGGCCCAGTTAGCCGGCGTCCCGGCGCGCCAGCTACGCCAGGGGGAGGAGCGCGTCGCAGGGCGCGCCTAGCCTGCCTACCAATGGAAGACCACGAGCATGGCGAGAAGCGGTTTGGGACGGCGGAGCAGGTCGCCGAGTGGGACGCCAGGTACGGCGAGCGAGAGGCCGGGTTGTGGAGCGGGCAGCCGAATGGGCGGCTCGTCGCCGAGGTCGCCGGCCTCAGTCCCGGCCAAGCGCTCGACGCCGGTTGTGGCGAGGGCGCGGACGCGATCTGGCTCGCTCGGCGCGCCTGGACCGTCACCGCAATCGATATCTCTAAGGTCGCGATCGGCCGGGCCCGCGAGGCAGGCGAGCTGGCTGGCGTCACTGTCGAGTGGTTGGTCGGGGACGTCCTGGAGGTGCCGTTCCCGGCCCGCTCGTTCGACCTCGTGTCTCTGCAATACCCGGCGCTGCCCAAGGCCGCCGGCGAGCAGGCGGTGCGGAGGTTGCTCGAAACCGTGCGCCCCAGCGGGTTGGTGCTCGCCGTCTACCATGACCTCGACCATGAGCACTGGGAGCATATGAAGTCGGGGGGCGTCGACCCTGCGGACTATGTCGGTGCCGACGACATCGCCCAGATGCTTAAAGACGACTTCACGGTCGAGCTGCACGCGGTTGAGCCGCGCACCGACCCGCCGCCCGGTACCCCGCATGTCGACGATGTCGTGCTACGCGCCCGGCGTCATTGACTGGCCCGTCAAGCGTCCGTGTATGAAGGTTGCGGCTCATCACGCTCGGTGCGGTAACGCAGAACCCTGACCGCCTCGTAACCTGGTCCCGGTATGGTGCCGGACGACGTTGTCAGTGCGCTGGGCTGCGCACGAGCTGGGTTCGGTTGCGTTTGTGCCGGAATGGTCGGGGGCCGGGCCGCGGGCGCCGCTCTTTGACGTCCCACGATTGCGAGAGTTGTCTCCGACCCCGTACACCGGCTCTTCTTGGCCGAACTGTTGGCTTCCTATGCGCGTTGCGAGCGGGTCTTTGTTGGTAGCCACTCGCCGGGGCCTGCGCAGGCGGCGGTTCTCGGAGCTGGGCCCGGTCCAGCTCGCTGGCCTGCTCGAGGTGGTCCCCCAGGCGGAGTGGCCGGGAGTGCTGCGCCGGCTCGGGGACCTGGCGCTGTTCTTGACCGGCGTGTTCCCTGACTATGTGGCCCGGCGCGGCTTCGGCGCTATCGACCGGGACCGCCTGCGCCGGGCTGCTGGCAGCTGGGGCGGGACCAGGCAGGGGGGAACCGCCGGAGCGTTCATAGCCGGGGACGATGATGCCGTGACCCTTCTGGGCCAATTGGGCCGGCGCTGGTACCAGGCAGCTTCCCAGTTGCTCCCCAGCCCGCTCCCGGCCAACGTCGCTGTGATCGGCGAGATGCCTGAGCGCTTCAACGACGCCAGACGCGTCCTCAGCGTCATTGCCGAGAGGTCCCTGTTCCCTCAGCGTGAGAGATGGTTCGGCCTCCCTCCCGCTTAGGGCTGGCAAAGGTGGCAATTAGTAGACGTGTAGACGTGGGCGCGATTGGGAGGCTTCGCCTTCTTCGTTGCACTGTTGGCAGGTGTAATCAAGATAACGGGCTTGACCGATACCTCGGCCATGCACAACGCCCAGACTGACCCTGACGACGACAGCTCTAAAGCGAAGCCCGCCCGCCTCTCTCACTGATGCAAGAAGGCTCCGTTCAACGCGTCGGGTCGACCAGGAGGTGAGATGACAGATTACAACGCCATAGACAGGTTAACAGCGCAGCTCAGCCGAGCCCAGTCGGGTGCCAGCGAGCGACAAGCCGATGTGGCCGGTCGCCTTCACCGAGCCCGCCGAGTTGTTGTGCTCAGCGGGGCCGGGATCTCGGTCGCCTCAGGTATCGGCACTTACCGCGGCGCTGGCGGCCTGTGGGAAAACCCTGAGCTGTTGGAAGCCCACCAGGTTGAGTCGTTACCCGACAGCCTGCCGATCATCTGGTCGGTCAAAGGACCGATGCGAGCGCGGGCGTTGGCGGCGCGGCCCAACCCGGCCCACATGGCGCTGGTCAAACTGGAACGCCAGCTGGTCGGTCGGGGCGGAAGCCTGACCATCATCACCCAGAACATCGATGGTCTTCACCAGCGGGCCGGCAACACTGAAGTGCTGGAGATGCACGGCTCGATGATGCGCAGCCGCTGTTATGACCGGATGTGCGCTCTCAAGCCTTTTGAGGACACCTATGCCCCGCCGGCCGGCGAAGTGCCAATCTGTCCCCGTTGTCAAGTGCAACCACTGCGCCCAGATGTTGTCCTGTTTGGCGAGGCGCTGCCGTGGTCCGTGATCTCCGCGGCTGAGTCCGCGCTGCACCAGGCCGAGGTCCTGCTGGTCGTAGGTACTTCGGGAGCTGTCAGTTCAGCCACCACCACGATCGACAGTGCCGCTGCCTACGGGGTGTACTGCGTCCTCATAAATAAAGAGCCCTGGGACCACCCTCATCCTCATGTGAACGAAACCCTGCTCGGTCCTGCTGAAGAGGTCTTGCCCCGTTTGGTCTTTCTGGCTGATGCTCAGGCCGGGCCGGCATAGTGCCCGCCAGGAGCTGACGCCAGAAGCGCCGGCGTGTCTTGTCCTGGCCACGTCCCAGTGAGAACGCAAACCCCCGCCATGTCCGCCGTGGCGGGAACGTCGATCACCCGAAAGATGGTCAGCTCGAGGTCGCCGGACCTGACAATCGTCGTTTTTCCCTCGTTCCAGTAAGTCACAGGGCCGACGGGCGGTACGACCGATCCGGGCGCGCCGCTCCCAGCAACCCTCGTCGTCGCCTGGCGTCGTTCGTACCCTTCATCGGTCACCACGTCGAGGTCCGCCTGGGTGCCTCCGGTCAGGATTGCCGTCGCCAGAGCCTCCGCATACGTCGGATCCCCGCAGGCGTCATAGACCCACCGCTCGCCGAGGACGGAGTGCTGCGTCGTCGCGATCAGGTATGCCTCGGCCCCTGGCACCGGCGCGCCTCGATAAGTTACAGGGACCTGAAGCACCTGCCCGTCAGCGCTCCGGAGCAGGTGGGTCTCAATCCCGACTTCACCTTCGGGGTCGTCGAAACGGTAGGCACCGACGGCATCAAGGGTGCGCGAGCCAGCAAGGGCGCCACACCATGGTTGGAGTGGGGCCCAGGCGGACAGCAACTCCATCTTGGACGGGGTCAGTTGGGCTCGGTAGAGGATGGCCACAGAAGAGATTTTAGACGCCAGCCTCGATTGCAGCCGGAGCGGGAAGGTCGAAGTGGTGGAGAAGGCCCTGCACGTTCCCCTATATCTCAGTATCGGAGAAATCCCACGCCCGCACGTGACCAGGTTCGAGGCGGACCACGATGTCGTCAGAGGCGGACTCGGCGTACCGGCGACCCCTTGTCTCCCCCAGGTACCTGACGGCAACACGCTCGACGGTAGCCCTGACGTCGTGGCGCACCAGGAGGGCATTGGTCGTCACCTCTACGCCTCGGTAAGGCGGCGTAGGCTCGGCGAGCACCAAGACGGCCCTGGGGTCCCGGCGCAGGTGGCGGGCTTTGATGTCGGCGTCCGATGTGCACACGTGGAACCCACCGTCCCTGTACTCATGCCACACCGGTGAGAGCAAGGCCGTGCCGTCGGCCCGGTAGGTCGCGAGTACCGCCAGCAGCGGAAGGTCGACCAGGTCCCCTAGGTCTTCGACTGTCAGCCCCTTGCGCACCGCACCGAGCTTAACCTGGCAGCTGGGCCGCCCGGCCACAGTCCCGGTGCGGTGACGGCCGTCATGACTGACATCCAGGCAGCCGGCGGTCGAGCCCCTACCGCAATGTCTTTTCCTCGCGCCCAGGTCAAAGCCGCCCGCAGCCTCGGGATAAGCTCTCATACGAGAGCTACGCCGAGTAGTTGTTCCCCAAGCCGTGCGTAACGTCCTGCCGGCGCTGCTCAACGACTTCGCCTCGCTACCGAAGGACACCGCCATCGTCTCTACGCTGGGCGTCGCTGAGGCGGTCCCATTCCGCTCAAACTTCTGGGGGCGTCGAGTTCAACTACTCCGGCTTCACCATGGCGTCGCTACTGTTCCTCGCCGTTACCGTCCCCCTGACTCGTTACACGGACCACATCATGGCCCGGGACCGGTCCCGCCGGCTGGCCGGTACGACCGTGTGAGCGCCGAGAGCTCGGTCACTTCCATACGGGACGCAGCCGCGCCCCCCGTGCTGAAGGCCGTCGGCGTGCACAAGTCTTTTGGGCCGCTCGCGGTCCTGCGGGGCGTCGACTTGTCCGTCGGTGCCCATGAGGTCGTGTGCCTTATCGGCGCTTCGGGGTCGGGCAAGTCGACCCTGCTCCGATGCTGCAACCTCCTGGAGCGGGTGGGCTCGGGGACGATTGGTCCTATCCAATCACGCCAAGCCGGTCAGCTCCTTAATTGGTATTCTTTCGTTTTCTCTTCTGGTTTTTGGTCCTGAGGCGCGTTGCCTGGGCCATGGCAGTGGCCGCGCCCGCCGGCGAAAACCGGACTGCCCACCAAACGAGACTGGCGCCGCGGCCGATGTGCCCGGACCGGGCGGTGGCGGCGGCGTTCCGGAGGGCGGTCTGGGAGTAAAACCGCCGGGGGGCGCGGCGCCCTACGGTCAGGTCGGCGGCCGCCTCGGTGTCCCCGGCGTCCAGCGCCCGCTGCAGGTGAGCGTCGATGGCCCGATCAAGGGCAGAGGCCATACGACGGGTGTCGCGGCTGGCGTTGTGGTCGTGGAGCCGGTATGCGGACGTGACCTCGTCGAGGTAGGCAAACCTGCCCCGCTCGGCCAGCTTGTACACGAGGTCGAGGTCGTCGGCCCCCTCGACGGTTGGGTCCATACCACCGACCGCAGCCACCGCGTGGCGGCGGGCCACCAGCGTATTGATCGAGGGCCGGTCCCCGCCCGAGTAGACGGAGTGACGAGTCGTCGGTCCCTTGGCCCCACCGTTCTCGCGAACTTCTTGTCGTACCCTGTCACAACGTCGAAGGCCGTGTAAGCGGCGACCACGCCCGGCCTCGCGGCCAGTGCCTCGACCGCCGCCGAGAGATGCCGGGGGTACCACACGTCGTCGTAGTCGAGGAACGCCACCAGGTCGCCGCGGGCATGAGCCAGGCCGCGGTTCCGGGCCTGGGCGGTGCCACCCGTTTTTGGCGGACGACACGGATCCGCTCATCCACACTGACCAGTTCCGCCAGCGCCCCGGGGTCGGGGGAGCCGTCGTCGACGACGATTACCTCCCAGTTGGTCCAGTCCTGGGCGATGACAGAGGCCAGTGCCTCGGCCAGGAACGGCGGCCGGCTGATATGAGTCGGGACGATGATGCTCACGAGCGGTGAAACCTGGGCGAGGGCCACTCCCTCAGACGTTAGGCCGGCGCTCGTCATGACCGGCGTCTGCCGGGCGCCCGGGCATCCGCGCACCGGAGGAGCGTGCTGGGTACGATCGCTTTGGTCCCGGTTATTTCTTCGACGCCAGCGCCGAGCGGTCTCGTTCGGGCCTGCCCAGTCTTGAAATAGCCTGCCCGCCTCCTGAGGGTGTCCATCACGAAGGAGCCGCCGTATGCCAACTGCCCCAAGTCGCCCGATGGTCGACTCCCGCTGGCTTACCGCCATCGCCGAACTGGACGAAGAGGCGCTGAGAGGGCTCCTCGCCCGCCGTCCCGACGTCGTTGCCTCGCGTCCGGAGAGCCTCCACCAGGTTGCCGCGTGCATTGTCACCAACCAGAGCGCCAAGTTTTTCTTCGACCGGACGGACCGCTCTACACAGCATTTCCTCGAGGCCCTATGCGCCCTGGAGCCGAGCACCCTCCCGGCCCTGGCCGGTGCCCTCGGCTGCGGACCGGGTGAGCTTTCCCCGATCGTCGAGAACCTGCGAGTGGCGGGGATGGTGCTGGTGGACGCGGACCTGGCTTACGCCAACCCGGGGCTGGCCGGCGTCATCCCGTTCCCTTGCCGCCTCGGGCCACCGGCGGCGGGGTTGCTAGGGCGGCTGGCCAACAGCGAGCTGGCTCAGATCGCCCGCCACCTCGACCTACCCACCACTGGTGCCAAAGCCGAGCTGGTAAGGCGGGTCACCCGAGGTATCAGTGAAGCCGAACGGATCCGCGACCTCATCGACGAGGCCCCGGCCAGCACGGCAGAGCTGATAGCCATGGCGGCGCACGAATGGCCGCAGTTCCAACTTTCCGCCGGGACAGCCCACGCCGCCCACCAGCAGCACGGCGCCCCGGGCTGGTGCCTTCGCCACGGCTTCCTGGTCGCCACTGGCTGGGGTACTGCTGTCATGCCCCGGGAAACAGCACTAGCCCTTCGCGGGGGCTGTCTTTTCAGCTCGTTCCAACCCGGGTCACCTGCGGTAAAGGGACGGCCGGTCGATCCCGATCAGGTCGACCGCAGGGCCGCCGAGATAGCGATGCGCCTGGTCGCAGACGTGGAGAAAATCTGCGAGGCGTGGAGCGCAACGCCGGCCAAGGTCCTACAAAACGGGGGTATCGGCACCCGGGAGGTCCGTCGGGCGGCCAAACTGGTCGGCCGCGACGAGCCGGTGACGGCGCGGCTCATCGAGTTGGCCGGAGCGGCCGGCCTCGTGGGCACCAACGAGGGGGGCGAGACCGCTAGCCCGACACCCGGTTACGATTCATGGGCGGTCGCGGGCTCGGAGGTGCGCTGGCGGGCCCTGGCGGTGGCGTGGTTGAACGCTTGTTTCGAGGTGGGCCTGGCCGGCACGCGGGACGAGGACGGCAAGGCGGTGGCGCCACTGGCCGTCGGCTTGGAGCCGGACCAGCTGGTACGTCGTGCGCTCGTGCTCGACCTGATGGCCGAGCACCCGGGCGAGGCGTTGGACGCGGCGAGTGCCGAGGCGGTCGTCGTCTGGAGGCGGCCCGCAGCCTGGGCTGCCGACGCCGGTGAGACGAGCCAAATCGTGCAAGCGCTCCTGGAGGAGGCCCACCTGACCGGGGTGGCGAGCCAGTTGGATGACCAGTACGCCCTCAGCGGGTTCGGCCGTTTGTTGGTGGACGGGGATGCGGGAGGAGCGGAGAAGTACCTCGGCTCCCTCGTCCCGCCCATGGTCGACGAGGTCGTGCTCCAGGCGGACTTCACTGCGACCGTCGCCGGGCATCCGGCACCGGAGTTGCGGGCAGAGCTGGACCTCATGGCCGACGTGGAGTCGACCGGCCACGCCACTGTATGGAGGATAAGCGAAGCCACCGTGCGCAGGGCGTTCGACGCCGGTAGGGATGCGGCGCAGGTACTTGGTTTCCTCCGCCAGCACGCGGTCCATGGAGTGCCCCAACCGTTGTCGTACCTGGTGGAGGACATAGGGCGCAGGCACGGTCGGGTGCGCACGGGGCCGGCGGCTTGCTTTGTGCGCAGCGACGACCCGGCCTTGCTTTCCGAGCTCGCCCTGGCCAAGAAGACTTCTCGCCTCGGCCTCAGGCTCGTGGCGCCAACTGTTGCGGTCAGCGCCCGCTCAGTGCAGGAGGTTACCGATGCGCTGCGGGCAGCCGGTTACCTGCCTGCAATCGAAGGGCCTGAGGGCGAGATAGTGCCGCAGAGGCCGGTTGCCCACCGGGCCAAGGCGTTGCCATGGGCGAACGGCAGTGCGGAGGACCTTTTCGCCGGTCTGGAGGACCTCGACGACGAGGACCGGGAGCTTCTGGGCGAGATGATGAGCGACCCCGACCTCGTGGCCGAGCTCACCGGGCTCCCTCCGGAGTTGGCCCTGATGATGGTCCACCTGGCGTCGGAGGATCCCGGCATCCATAGTTTGAGCGATGATCTCGCCACGCTGGCGGCCCGGTTGCGCCAGGCGCCCTTCGTCCGGCAGCAAGAGACGACAAAACCAGGCAAGGCGACGCAGGCGCCGGCGCACAAGGAGCCCCAACCGCCGCAGCTGTTCGACGTCGTCCCGGGCCGTCCGTGGCATATTGCCAAGGGTGTCGTAGAGATGAGCGAGCTGCTGCAAGAAGCCCTGGAGAGCGGTTGGGCCGTGCGCATGGGCTATGTCAACGGCCGGGGTACTGAGCGCGAGTTTTTTGCTAAAGTCCTCGACCTCAACCGAAGCAGGGTGCGGGTGCGCTACCTCGACCAACACGGCGGTGGGGAACTGAACTTGCGTCAGGTCCAATGGGCGCGCGTGCTGACCGATGCGGAGGAGGAGATGCTCGGATGACAGACGGCCCGTTGATCGTCCAGTCGGACCGGACGCTGCTGCTTGAAACCGACCACCCGGAGGCGGCCGCCTGCCGTGGCGCGATAGCGACCTTCGCTGAGCTCGAACGTTCCCCCGAGCACGTGCACACCTATCGTGTCACGCCGCTGGCGCTGTGGAACGCCCGGGCTGCCGGCCACGACGCCGAACAGGTTGTCGACGCGCTGTTGCGGTGGTCGCGCTACCCAGTCCCTCAGGCATTGCTCGTTGATGTCTCTGAGACCATGGCCCGCTACGGGCGCCTGGCACTCGAGATGGACGCCGTCCATGGGCTGGTGCTCCGGAGCACCGACCTGGCCGTCCTGGAAGAGGTCCTGAGAGCAAAGGCCGTGGTGCCGCTCGTCGGGCCGCGCATCGACGTTTCGACCGTGGCCGTGCCGAGGACCGAACGGGGCCGCCTGAAGCAGGCATTGCTGAAGGTCGGCTGG
Organism: Acidimicrobiaceae bacterium; assembly: GCA_003166025.1. GTDB lineage: Bacteria > Actinomycetota > Acidimicrobiia > Acidimicrobiales > Palsa-688 > Fen-671. The sequence continues at coordinate 10,455 of PMWT01000230.1, forward strand.
CCCGCCGAGGACCGGGCTGGTTACGTCGACGGCGCGTCGTTCATCATCACGCCAGCCGGCCCTGAGCGTTTTTCGCTCCGCGGGTACCAGCAAGAGGCCGTCGAGGCGTTTGCCGCAGCCGGTAGTGGTGTGGTCGTCTTGCCTTGCGGGGCGGGTAAGACGCTGGTGGGCATTGGGGCCATGGCGGCAGTTGGGGCGCACACCTTGGTACTTGTGACCAACGTGGTCGCCGCCCGTCAGTGGAGAAGCGAACTGCTGGCCCGCACCACTCTGGGCGACCGTGAAATAGGTGAGTATTCCGGCGAACGCAAAGATCTCCGTCCTGTTACTATTGCCACCTACCAGATCCTGAGCGCCCGCCGGGGGAACTTGTACCGGCACATGGAGGTGCTCTCGGCCGAAGACTGGGGGCTCGTCGTTTACGACGAGGTCCACCTTCTGCCCGCTCCTGTGTTCCGGATGACGGCCGACATCCAGGCCCGCCGGCGCCTCGGGCTCACGGCTACCCTCGTCCGGGAGGACGGCCGTGAGGGCGATGTTTTCAGCCTGATCGGCCCGAAGCGCTACGACGCACCATGGCGAGATATCGAGGCGCAGGGTTGGATAGCGCCGGCTCTTTGTACGGAGGTGAGGGTCACTCTCACCGACGAGGAGCGGATGTCCTACGCGCTAGCCGAAAACGAGGACCGCTACCGGGCTGGGGCCACGGCACGTTCCAAGCTGGCGGTCATCGAGCGGCTGTGCGCGGAGGCGGTGCGGCGCAAGGAGCCGGCTCTCGTGATCGGTCAGTACCTGGACCAGCTGGACGAGATTGGCCGGCGTGTCGGAGCACCGGTGCTCACAGGGAAGACCCCCGAACGCGAGCGTGAGACGCTGTACGAACGGTTCCGCCGCGGCGACATCCCGGTCCTTGTGGTGTCAAAGGTGGCCAATTTCTCTGTCGACCTTCCAGAGGCGTCGGTCGCCATCCAGGTCTCGGGTACCTTTGGCAGCCGCCAAGAGGAGGCCCAGCGCCTGGGGCGAGTGCTGCGCCCCAAGGCTGACGGGCGCCAGGCGCGCTTCTTTACCATCGTTTCTAGGGACACGATCGACCAGGAGTTCGCCACCCGCCGGCAGCGTTTCCTCGCTGAACAGGGCTATGCCTACCGGGTGAGCGATGCAGAGTTGGTTAGCTGGCCGACCTGACCGGTGCGCCACCCGCATCAAACCGCTACACCGGCTCCGTTAGCCCGTCCCGGTGGCGAGCTCCGTCACGCGCCCCGGGATGGGACCGACGACTTCGGTGACGAACTCATCGGCGGCCCTCTTCAAACAGGCGATCATGACCCGTACCGCCAACTCGTCAGCGATAGCGTCCCGAGTCAAGGCCCAGACCTGACGTTCGGGCTGGATGCCTTTGACCCGCCGGACGGCGACGCCGGGATGGGGCGATGGGCTGAGCGCCATCATGGGCACGAGGGCGACCCCGAGCCCGGCGGCGATAAAGCCGAGCGCCGTGGGGTATTCGTCGGCCTCGAGGGCGTACCGTGGCCGGAAGCCCGCCCGGGCGCAGGCCAGTTCAACGACCAGCGCAAATAAGTCTGGGCACGAGCTGACCCCGATCCATGGCTCCCCGGCGGCCAGGGCAATGTCCAGTTGACGCTTCGCGGCCAAGGGGTGGGAGCGGGGTAGGACCGCGCGGAACGGGTCGGCCAAGAGGTGGTGGTGGACTAGCCCATCATTTACCGGCTCGCCCGGCGAACGGGGCAGGACCACTACGGCGACATCGACCGAGCCGGCGCGCAGGTGGTTAGTCGCCTCGTCGGGCTCAGCCACGACGAAGTCGAGGGCCACGTCCGGGAGCCGCGACCGAAAATCGGCCAGTGCCCCCGGCACCAGCGCCGAGCTTGCGGTCGGGAAAGCCGCCAGGCGCAGGCGGCCGGTACGGCCGGACCGCCAGGCGGCCAGGGCGTCCTCAGCGTCTTGTACGGCCGCCAGCACCCGACTGGTGTGCTCGCACTGTTGGCTTACGGCTGATGGCGTGTAGCTCAACAGCTCGGCGGCGGCGGCCACCGACCCCGTCTCGACGACAGCCCTTAGGACGTTGAGGCGGCGGACGTCTATCACCGGACACCTAAGCAAAAGTAAAGTGTTACGCGGAAAGCGTCATCTGTTGTCGGCGAGACGTACAGGATAATGGTCACATGCAGTCTCCCTCGGCGTTGCGTGTACCCCGCTCATGATATGGCTTGTCCCGGTACTGGTCGCTGGTTTTCTTCTAGCCGTGCCGTTCCTTGGTGCCGACACCAGGGACGGACGTGACTGGCCGCCATTGCGCCTGCCTAGCCCGGTGCCAATTCAATAGAACGGGACCAATTGGACTGACCCCGGATATTCCCGGCCGGCCATCGCGCAGATAAGTTGTACTTGCGATTTACCTATAGTAGGTAGATAACCGGTAACCGGGAGGATCTTGCGATGCCGGTGGGCGAAGTGGTCCAGATGGCCGATCAGGCCGCCGCTACGGTCGGCGTGACCCCGAGCCGAAGGCACAAGGCACTCCCCATGTCGCACGCTCTGCGGGCCCAGGAGCCGGCGATCGGGTTCCTAGTGACGGCCTACGGGGGCATCGTGTTGGTCGCCTCGGTCCCACTCACCCTGTTGACCCAGCACCTGCCCCGGCGGCTCGTCCTGTGCTGCGTCCTGGCGGCCCTCGTGGTAACGAGCCTGTCCTCAGCGGCCGCCTCGACCTATGAAGTGCTGCTGTGGTCAAGGGTGGCGACCGCGTTGAGCCAGGTCCCTTTCTGGGCACTGGTCGTGCCGACGGCCGCAGGGCTGGTCCCGCCGGCCGAACGCGGGCGGGCCGTGGCCGCGGTTTTCGCCGGGGTGTCGATAGCCAATGTCATCGGTGTGCCGGGGGGGACCTGGATCGGTCAGGCTGGGGGATGGCGCGCGTCGTTCGTGAGCATCGCCGCCCTGGCCCTGATGGTCACGGCGTTGCTCCGTCCGTGCCCTCTGGGAGCACTGATGTCCGGTCCGCCGACCACCCGGACCCGAGCCGCTTCTGGCTCTTGGTCGCGCTCACAGTACTGGTCACCACCGGTTCTTTCATCGCCTACACCTACCTGGCACCGTTCTTCGTGGCGCCGGGCAGCGTCAACCTGGCGGCGGCAATCATCTCGACGGCAGTAAATGTCGGCATCAGCGCCGGTGCCCTTTGCGGCGGCCTCCTGCTGAGCGCCACCGGAGCTCGGAGCACGGTGCTCGTGGCCGGGATCCTGAGCACGGCAGCCTTCGCACTAGCCCGACGCGAGAGCTCAGGCCGCCGTCGCGTATGACCCCAAAGGCTACGTACTCCTGGGCGAGATCACCGATGGCGCACCGGCGTCGAGACGCCTAACCTGGCTCCGCGGCGCGACGGTACGGTAGGCGTCTTCGCAGATGATTGCGACTTCGTCCCAGTCCACGTCGCCGTCGAGACGAAGGCCAAGCCAACCGCGATGACCGACGTACGGAGGGCGAAAGAAGCGGTCCGGGGCTGCGCCGACCAAGCTCTCCTGTGCTCCTGGAGGTGCCGCACACCAAAGATGAGAGAACCGGTTGTGGTGGTGACCTTGGGGCCAGAGCATGACGAACTGCTTGCCGACGAAGAAGGCGGGCGAGCCATGGCTAGGACGTTCGGTCACCCCGGGGAGGGCCAGGCAGGTCGACCGGACTTGCTCCTCGATGTCCTGGTCCATCGGCCCAAACTATGCAAACCAGCAGGGACCATGGCGGACGGCCATCCCAAAAAAGGGGGGGTCGTCCCTGTCTCCCGGTGGCGACGTGGCCATGAGCGGGGTGACGGGTATTGCCCGTCGGCGGACGCTACGGTAGGCGACGGTTGGGAGCCCTGGCCGGAAGGCCTGGGGGGTTAGCCACGTCAGCCGGGGCTCCCTTTTATAAAGGCTACTGGCCGTGGCGAGTGGCGTACGCCGTTGTCTTCGGGGTTGTCCGCCCGCCCGACGATCGGCACTATCGAGATCCTCAGAGACGGTATGCGCCCGGTCAGCGAAAGATGTCTCTGCCCAACCGCAGGGGCCAGGGATGTCACACGAGCGCTACCGGCGGTGCTTAAGGGATGATGGCGATGGTACGGATGCCGAGAGCCCCGGGGCCTGCGCTGGCGGCGCAACGAGGCAGACAAGACGACGAGCGCTCTTTCGAGCGTTTCTTCGTCACCCACTACGAAAGAGTGGTGATCATCGCGTACCGGGCCCTGGGGGACCGCCAAGCCGCCGAGGACGTGGCCCAAGAGGTCTTCCTTTCCTTCCACGGGCGAGTCGACCCCTCGGCCGAATGGGCCCCGGGTTGGCTCTGGGCCGCCGCGGCCCACCGAGCCCTGAATGTGGCCCGGGGGTCCAGACGGCGCCGTGACCGGGAGCTGAGAGTGGCATCGACCACTTATGCCCCCAACCCCGAGGATGGCGCCATCGCTTCCGAGCAGCGCACGCTCGTCAGGGCCTGTCTGGCCCGCCTGCCCCAACGTGAAGCCGAGATCCTGGCCATGCGCGCCAGCGGTCTCAGCTATGCCGACATCGCCTCGGCCGTCGGAGTGCAGCCCGGGAGCGTCGGCACCCTGATAGCTCGAGCCCAAAAGTCGCTACGCAAGGAGTTGAACCGTGCCCAAACATCCCGCTAACGGGGCCCTGCGACGCCTTCTGGACGAGCCCGTCGCCGTGGCCGTGGCCGACGAGGACCACGCTTTTCAGTGCCTACGTTGCCAGGCCCGCATGAGCCTGATGCGCGAAGACGATGTTGCAGTGAGCCTCGCCCTCGGCGGTCATTTTGAAATGACGCCGGCGGCGGTCGCTCTGGACCGCCTCCGGAGCGCCGAGAGAGCAGGGCCGGTCTTTGTCGCAGCTCGGGCCCGGGCTCGGCGGGGCCAGCGGGGGGCAGGGCGCCCGCCACGTCGTCGACCGCTGCTTCGCCCGGCCACCGTGGTAACTGCCGCCGTAGTGTTGATGGGAGGGGCAACGGCCGCCGCGGCCACCAACCTGGTGCCCATATTCGAGCCCGAGTCGGTTGCCCCGGTGGTTATCCAAGCCGGAGATATCAACAGCTTGCAGGCTTTGTCCCGGTTCGGGACGGTGACGGGCACCTCGAAGTTGGACCTAACGCCGGAGAGCTCGGCCACTGCCCTGGCCTCGGCAGCCGGCTTTAGCCTGCCGACTGTGACGGTCCTCCCTGGATTGGCTACTGGGTCACCCTCGTACTGGCTGGTCGGTCCCGAGTATGCGCAGCTGCTGGTCTCGGTGGCGAAGGCCGAGCAAGCCGCGGCCAAGGACGGCGCCAGTGCCCCGCCTGCTCCCCCTGGTGTGGACGGTTCGGTCCTGGAGGTGGCCACTGGTGCCGGCGCCCTGGAGGTGTGGGGCATAACGCTTCCCGGGGGCACGGGTGCCAGCGACGGGCTTTTTGGCCACAGTTCGAGCAGGGCCGATGCCGGGCCGAGCGGCGGCACGACGGCCGGGCCCGCTTCTGAAGGCAACCGCCCGGTGGCCTCCGAGCTACCTCAGCTGGCGGTGGCCGAGGTGCAGGGCCCCACGGTGTCTTCCTCGGGGGCCGACCTCGCCACACTGGAGAGCTACTTCCTCTCCCAGCCGGGGATCTCCGCTGAGCTGGCGGCCCAGATCCGAGCCATCGCCGACCCCAGCTCGACCCTGCCCGTCCCGGTCCCGGCTGGCGCCGCCAGCTCCACGGTCGACCTCAACGGTCACGCCGCTGTGGTGTTAGCCGCGGGTAGCGAGGGCAGCGCCGTCATCTGGGCCGAGAACGGCCGGCTGTTCGCCGTGCTCGGCCAGGCCAACGCCTCGGACCTTCTAGATGTGGCCCGCCAGATTGCCTGAAGCGGCAAGCGCCGCCGGCCCTGCCGGGATCCCTGCGCCCGCCGCTCTCCCCCCCGGCGGGCTCGCACCGGGGGCGCCCGCCCTCAGCGAAGGTCGTTGTGCCCACGGAAAGGGCACTTTGAGTGGTGAAACCTTCGGCCTTGGCGCGTCCACCCCCGGCCTGGGCCGGCCGGGACCGGCCTCCCGGGACGCGGTATGGTGCTCCCGGCTCAGCAAGTCCTATGGCCACCGAGCCGCTTTGCGCTCGGTTTCACTCCGTATCTCGTCTGGCGAGGTGGTTGGTTTACTGGGCCCCAACGGCGCCGGGAAATCCACGTTGGTCAAGTTGTTGGTCGGCCTGGCCAGGCCGGACAGCGGCGAAGCGCTCGTACTGGGCGCTCCCCTGGGCCACCCCCAATCCCGCCGTGACATCGGCTACCTGCCTGAGCTGTTCCGCTACCAGCCGTGGCTCAGCGTGGCCGAGGTGATCGGGCTCCACGCTCGTCTGTGCCCCGTTCCCGTCGCCGACCGGCGCCGCGAAGTCGACAGGGTGCTGGACCGGGCCGGCTTGGCCGACCGAGGTCAAGATCGCGTGGCCAGCTTGTCAAAGGGCCTCCAACAACGACTGGGCCTGGCTGTGGCCCTCCTGGGCAAGCCCCGCCTGTTACTTCTCGACGAGCCGACCTCAGCACTCGACCCCACGGGACGGGCGGACGTCCGTTCCCTCATCGACCAATGCCGGGCGGAAGGCATAACCGTTCTGCTCAACTCGCACATGCTGAGCGAGGTGGAACGCTCATGTGACCGGGTCATCGTCCTGGACAGGGGCCGGGTACTGGCCGACGGTCCCCTGGGGGCGTGGCTGGACCACGATGTCCTGCGGGTGCGCCTTGATGGCGAGGCCGGCCGCTTCGTCCCCTGCCTGGCCCATTTCGGCGAAGTGTCGGCCCACGCCCGGGAGCTCACCATGCCCTCTCTGGCCCTGAGCCTTGTCCCTGATGTGGTCGGCGCCCTGGTGGCAGCGGGCGCCAGGGTCGTGAGCGTGGAGCCCGGCCAGGTCAGCCTGGAGGAGAAGTTGCTCGAATTGCTGTCCGGCCATGACGAGGACCGCCCGTGACGAACATCTTGGTCTTTGCCCGCCTTACCCTGCTGGAGGCGTCACGCCGTAAGGTCCTATGGGCGCTCCTCGGTCTGGCTGTGCTCATAATCGGCCTGTCCTTTTGGGGTTTTGCCCGCTTGCCGGCGGTACATGCCTTCGGGACGTCGCTCAGTGCGGCGAACTCCCACTTGGTCACCGCCCAACTGCTCGGGTTCGTCCTTTTTGCCCTGAGCTTCGTGGGCGCCCTGGCCATGTCGTTCGTGGCCGCTCCCACCATCGCTGGCGAGCTGGAATCGGGGGTGGCGCTCAGCCTGCTGGCCCGGCCCGTAAGGCGCTCGGAGGTCCTGCTCGGCAAGTGGCTGGGCCTGGTCAGCCTGGCGGTCGGCTACGTCGCGATCGTTGGCGGGGCTGAGATTGCCGCCGCCGAGACGGGCACGGGGTACCAAGTCCCCGACCCGGTGGCGGCCGTGGCTCTATTGGCCGCTCAGGCCGTCGTCCTTTTGAGCTTGGCCCTGCTCCTCAGCACCCTGTTCTCGCCCATGGCCGCCGGTGTCGTTGCTGTAGGCCTCTTCGGTACCGCCTGGGTGGCGGGTTTGGTGGGGGACATCGGCCAGAGTTTGCGCGACTCCTCGGTGGCGGCCGTCGGTACCGTCGACCATCTCCTCTTGCCCACGGACGGGCTCTGGAACGGCGTCATGAACGCGCTCGACCAGACGGGCCTCATGAACTCGTTCTCCGACCGACTGATCGGGAACCCGTTTTTTCAGACCAGTGGCCTGACCGCTGCTTACCTCGTCTGGTCGGCGGCCTGGCTTGTCGCCGTTGTGGCCTGCACCTATCTTCGTTTCTGCCGCGTCGAACTCTAACGAACGTCTTGCGCTTTGACACCGAGGCGAACGCGCCACGAGAAACGAAGCCCAGTGAACGACGCAGGATCCCCGAAGGCCAGGTCCACCTCGTGGCGGAACTGCGTGGCGCCTATCTCCTCATCGGATAGGCCCAGGCGCTTTAGCGCCTGGTAGCTGCCCTGGCTCGACATCAGGGCCACAAAGCGGTCGGCGTCGCCGGCGACTGCCTGGCTGAACATGACTTCCCGGGTGAACGCGAAGTACCCGGAACTGTGACCGCAGGCGGCCAGAGGACCGAAGACGCAGTCGTGGCGGAGGCCACGGTCAGCACTGCCGAGCCCACCTCAGGACCGTACGTAAAAGGACCGAGGATGTGCCAGGGGCGCCAGCCGTACGGTCGATGGTGAAAGTGGGGCGGGGTGGGCACGGCTGCGGCTTGGCCAGGCGCGAAGTTGAATACGGGGTGAACGCGCTGAGTATGGTCTACTGATCGTGCCAAGCGTCGAACAGCTCGTACTGGTCCTATTCGGCCGCGTGACCGAGGCCGTCGCTCAGGCCACCTCGGCCTTGCTGGACGGCGATGTGCTCCTGGGCCAAACGGTCATCGATGCTGACAGGGCGATCGACCAGCAGACCGAGGTGGTCGGGCAACTGGTATGGGCACAGATCGACTCGCAACATCCCACGCCGACGGAGCTGCGTCACTTGGTGGCTGTCTTATTGGTCCTTCCTGAGCTGGAGCGAAGCGCCGACCTGGCCGAGCACATCGCCCAGCGGGCGGCCGGGAACGTTGGGGCCAACATGACCCCGGTCAGCCGAGGCATCGTGCAGCGGATGTCCGAGGTGGCGATCGAGATGTGGCGGTCCGCTACCAACGCCTACGCCAATCGGAGCGCCGAGGGCCTCGATCTCCACGAAGCCGATGAGGAACTCGACATCCTCCACGAACGGCTTACAGCCGAGGTCGCCGGCGGCACGATGAGGCCGCCAGTGGCCGCACAGGTGACACTGCTCGCCCGTTTTTATGAGCGCCTGGGTGACCATTCCGTCAACCTGACTCGGCGTATATCTATCTTCCAGGATTGAGGACCAGCCTCTGGCTGGCCGCGGACCGTTAAGCCGTAGCGATCGCATTGCCGGCAGCGCTCGACGACTTCACCGGCAAGCCCACCCACGAGGCCCACTGCCATGGCCAGTGCCGTGGCCGCCAGAAGTCCAACAACCAGTACCACGACTGTAATTTCGAGAAACAGGGCCATACGGCCTCCTCACCTGCTAGCTCTGGCAAGTGCTAACAGCCAACTTAGGCAGCCCGAATGTTACGGCGCTGTTAAATACAGGCACCTCTGCAAGTACGGGCACCTCTGGCACAGCAGAGGTTGACCGCCTCCGCTCAGCGAGGCAGGTCTCCTCAAGTGAGGAAATAATCAGTAATGTATTTCTCGCCTTCGTCGCAGAAAAACGTGATAACCGTCCGCAGTTCAGGCGAGCTTTCCCGGAGCCGGCGAGCGGCGATCAGATGAGCACCGGAGCTCGGGCCGACGAAGATCCCGAACTCACGGGCCAACCGTCGCATCTCAGAGATAGCTGCCTCGCTCTCGACGGGTACCAGTGCGTCGATCAGGTCCTTGTGGCGTGCGAATATACCGGGGACAAACCCGTCGGCGATCCCTTCGATCAAATGGCGGCCGACCTCACCGCACATGAGAGTGCAGGACTCGTTCGGCTCAACAGCGACGATCCGGCAGGCCGGGTTGAGTTCACGGAAACACTGGCCTACACCTATGATCGTGCCTCCGGTCCCCACCCCCCCGACGACCGCGTCCGGGACTACCCCAGGCGGCAGCTGGGCCAGGATCTCGCGGCCGAGCCAGGTACGGTTCTCGTCCACGTTCCATTCGGAGTCGAACTGCTGAGGGGCAAAAAACCCCGGTTGGCAGCCAAGTTCGCGGGCCTTAGCCAGAGCGTCATTGACGTGAAAGTCACCGACAGTCATTACTTCGGCCCCGAAGGCCCGGGATATGGCTGCTCTTTCGACGCTGACACCCTCGGGCATGATGACGATCATGCGGTAACCCTTGGCCGCGGCAACCATGCTCATGGCGTTGCCGGTATTGCCGCTGCTCGCTTCCACGATCGTGCCACCGGGTCGCAATAGCCCTTCGTGCTCCGCCCGTTCGATCATGTACTTCGCGATCCGTGCCTTTATCGAACCGGACGGGTTGAGGTACTCAAGCTTCGCCCATACGCCGTCGACGAGCACAAGCGGAGTGTTGCCGATGGCGTCGAGGACGGTTGCCGGCGCGGGACTGGGGGCGGCGCTCTCGGAGGCCATGACCATTTTCGTCTTAGCGCCCACCACGTGGTCAGTCATTCCCAGGCTCCCAGGCCAAGTCAAGGCTCGCTGCCTCGGGGAGGCGGTGAGCGAAGGGCTGGACGTGCCGGCTTTGCTCGCTGCCCGGGACAGGCCGCGCCACAGGGGCACGCTCTGGGGCCGAGGCGTCCTGGGAGCTCGCCGAAGGTCCGTCTCGCCGCGAGATCCCTGCCATCATCAGCCCGATGGCCTCGCGGCTTGTGGTGCGAGGATCGACTTCGCCGATAATGGCACCCTCGTACATGACCAGGACCCGATGGGAGACCGAGATGACCTCGTCAAGGTCCTCCGAGATGATGAGGACGGCGGTCCCCCGGCGAGCCTCCTCACGGACCCGGTCATGAATATAGCGGGCGGCGACCACATCGATGCCCCGGGTGGGCTGCGCCACCAGGAGGGCCTTTGGTCGGCCGGAAAGCTCTCGGGCGAGGATGAGCTTTTGAATGTTGCCGCCCGAAAGGTTCCGTGTAGGCGTGTCGATCCCGGGCGTGCGTACGTCGAACGTCGCCACGAGCTCCCGGGCGCGGGCGCGGATGGCGCGGCGGCGCAAGAACCCGAGCCGGGCGAACGCGGGCTTGTCGGAGTCGACGAGCATGAGGTTCTCGGCCACGCTGAAGTCACCGATCACGCCGTCGCGCATCCTCTCTTCGGGCACATAACCGAGGCCGGCACGCCGTGCCATCGAGGCCTTCTTGCCCGCCAGCTCGACACCGTCGACTTTGACAGACCCTCTCGAATGGGGCCGCAGGCAGGCGATGGCCTCGCCGAGCTCGCGCTGGCCGTTACCGGACACGCCAGCGATGCCGACGATCTCTCCGGCACGGACGTCGAGCGAAACCTCGCGCACCGACTCGTTGCCCCTGTCTCCTCGTACGACGAGATCGCGGACCGCGAGCCTCACCTCGCCCGTGCGTGCCACCGGGGCAGGGCTTTCGGCGTTGATCTGGCGGCCCACCATCATCTCGGCCAATTGCTCGTGCGTGACCTCGGAGGGGCGCACGGTGCCGATCTTCCTGCCCCCTCGCAGCACCGTGATGCGGTCCGATATGGCAAGCACCTCGCGGATCTTGTGGGAGATGAAGATCAAGCCGCGACCGTCGGCCGTCATTTGCCTGAGCACACGAAAAAGGTCGTCGACCGCGAAAGCGCAGGTAATCGATGGAGACGACGAAGATGACGACGAGGCCCTCGATGGTCGTGACGAGGTCGGTCGGGACCCCGATGACCGCCTGCATCGCTGTCCCTCCGACCAGGAGACCGCCGAAAAGGTAAGCCGACAGGATGCTCCACAACGGGTTCAGTCCGCCGAAAAGCGCTACGACGATGCCGTTGAAGCCATCGTTGCCGGTGAACCCCGTGAGGCTCCCGTCGGTCACCATCCGGTGCGAGATGCTCCCGAAGACGAGTACGGCACCGGCGATCCCGCAGCATGCGCCGCTGAGGACCATGGCGTTCATCATCGTGCGCTTGACGGGCATCCCTGCGTAGGCGGCTGCGTCGGTCGACAGGCCGACGGCCCGGGTACGGAAGCCGAACCCCGTACGCCACAGGAGAATGTACACGGCCACGGCCACGGCCACGGCGATGACGACACCGAGGTTGAGTTGAGTACCGCTCACCAGGGTCGGGAGCCAGGAGTTCTCAGAGAGCAGCTTTGTCTGGGGTATGAGGCCAGTCACCGAGAACGACTGCGACTTGTTGACCATCGGTCCCGAGAGCAGGTAGTTCATTACCTGCACCGCCACGAGGTTGAGCATGATCGTGCTCAGGATCTCGTTGACGTTGAAGTAGGCCTTGAAGAAGCCTGCGATCCCGGCCCAAATGGCACCCCCGGCGGCGGCCGTGATCACCACCAGCGGGATGAGCAGGAACGCCGGCAGTCCCGGCACGGCGAGGACGGTGGCCGTCGAGGCCAGCGCGCCCATGACGATCTGGCCCTCACCACCTATGTTCCAGACGTTGGCCCGGACGGCGATGCAGATCCCGGCTGCTACGAGAAGGAGAGGGACAGCTTTTTGGGCGGTGCTGGCGAGAGCGTAGCTGCCCCCAAAGGCGCCCGAGAGCAGGGCATGGTACCCGGTGACCGGGTTCGCTCCGAAAGCGAGTATGAGCAGCGCCCCAATGAGCAGTGCTGCGAACGCCGAGAGGGGCAGGGCCAGCCAGCCCAAGACCAGCTGGCTCCAGGGTGAGGAGCTTGCGGCCCGGGGCAGGCCGGCTGATCGTCCGCCTCTCATGTTGATGACCTAAGCATCCTCGCGTTCATAAGTCCTGGTCATCACCATTGCGGAGGGGAAGGTCGCGATCATAGGGCCGAAGGTCCCGGCCGTGTGAACGCAATGTTTCCTGGACCGGATTGAGCGTGCTCCCTAGGCACGGAGCACTCGGGGCCGTCCCCGGCGAAGCCCTCGGCTCAGATAACCGGTGGCTGGGACGACCAGGGAAAGTCGATCCAACCGTCGGTGCCGCCCCAGAAGTAGTCGGGTTCGACAACTGACCAGGGCTTCTTGTACAGCACCGCGCTCCGTAACTCCTTTACATGGGGTCGGACGAGGTCTCCGACCAAGGCCAGCGTGATGCCCGAATCCGCGACGTCATCGGCCACGAGCACTTTTAGGCCGGCCAGGTCGACCAGCGGCGGGGTCGGGGGTAGGACGACCGGGACCTCCATCCGTTCACCGACACCGGTGTAGAACTCCACGTTGATCGTGGCGCAGTTCTTCACGCCAAGGGCATAGCCGAGCGCTCCGCCAACCGGGAGCCCGCCTCGAGCGATGGCCAGTATGAGGTCGGGGCGGTACCCGCTCTCGGCCACATTGACGGCGAGTTGCCGGCTGGCAAGCCCAAAAACTTCCCAAGTGAGCACTTCAACATGGTGATCAGTCGTTGTCGTCATTGTCCCTTCTCCGGGCGCAGACCCTCTCTACTAGACCGTACAAGATGGGACCGACGCGGCCGAGGATCTCCATATGCCATGGACCGCTCGGAACGGCCGCACGCCGAGACCAGTTCCGGCATCCGCGGGTACGCGATCATGGCCATATGGGCACTGGGCATGGTCGGATGGGCTTGTGGTCGGCGGGACAGCGCCGGTGAGCGACGTGCCGACCGACGCGGAGCCAGCCTCGCCGAGTTCCGGCAATGCCATTGACACCCATCGGCTCGAAGCGTTCAGCGACGGCGTGATGGCCGTGATCATCACGATCATGGCCTTCGACCTGAAGACCCCGGTCGGGGCCACCCTTCACGGGCTCGCCGGTCGCCTGCCATCGCTGCTGGTCTACATCCTCAGCTTCACTGTCGTCGGCATCTACTGGAACAACCACCATCACCTGCTGCGAGCGACCGGGCGGATCGATGCCATGGTGATGTGGACGAACCTGCACCTGCTGTTTTGGTTGTCCATTGTTCCCTTCGCCACCGCCTGGGTTGGGACCGCGTACGGACGGGCCCTGCCCGCGGCCTCGTACGGCGTCGTCGCCCTGGGGGCCGCTCTGGCGTACTTTGCGCTCGTCCGGGCCATCCTGCGAGCCAACTCCGATGATGCCGGGATTGCGACCGCCGTCGGCAAGGACATCAAGGGGGTCATTTCCCCGATCGTCTACATAGTTGGTTTCGGGCTGGCGTTCGTCAGCCCGTACCTGGCCTACACGTGTTATGCCGCGGTCTCGTTGCTGTGGTTCGTACCCGATCGGCGTCTAGCTTTGGAGCGGTCGTCGGGACCTGAGGCGTAATGAGGTCCAGCTGGCATCGGAGGACCAGCCGCCATCGACCGGTAGCGCCGCTCCGTTTATGAAGCCGCTTTTTGTAGGGTCGGCCAGGAAGGCCACCGCCATGGCCACGTCTTCGGGCGTGGCGAAGCGGGCCAGAGGGACCTGATCGGTGATATCGCGGTCGGTATAGGCCCCGCCGCCCTGGTCTTCAGCGTCCATCTCGGTTTTTATCCAGCCCGGGCATACGGCGTTCACCCGCAGTCCTCTGCCTCCCCACTCCGCCGCGAGCGTCGAAGTTAGACCGATCAGGCCATGCTTTGAAGCGTTGTAAGCCACCCGGTGCGAGACGCCCCGAAGGCCCGCTACCGACGCCACGTTGACTATCGAGCCTGCCCCGGCGGACAGCATCAGGGCACCGAACTCCCGGCAGAGCAAGAACGGCCCCGTAAGGTTGACGTCGATCACCCTTCTCCAGGCCTCAGCCGACGTTTTCTCCGCTGGGGCGATCAGGGACACCCCGGCGTTGTTGACCAGGACATCGANNCCCGAGCACGTCCTTTTCCACCGCCACGTCCGCCCGCCATGGCCAGGCGGCCGACCCGCTCGCCTCGACCTGGGCCGCCACGGCCCCGAGGTCAGCCACGTCCACCAAAGCGATGTCGAGCCCCGCCTCCGCCAGCGTGAGGGCGATGACCCGTCCGAGGCCCCGCGCTGCTCCGGTCACCACGGCCACAGGCCGGGTGGCGTCGGTCATCGTGCGTCGACCTGGCTGCCCGGCTGATCAGGCCGGGTGGAGGCTCTAAGGATGATATGGGTCGGTTTCGGTAACATCGGTCGCGGTAAGGAAGGGATGGCGCTGCACGATGAAGATTAGCGACGTCAAGACNNTTCGTCAAAATCTACACCGACGAGGGGTTGACCGGGCTCGGCGAGGCCGGTGTGACCTGGAAGGAACTGGCGGTGCAAGGTCTGGTCGAGACGTACCGGCCCATCCTCATAGGGATGGACCCGTCGCGGATCGAGCACATCTGGCAGACGCTTTGGCGGGGCCAGTTCTTCCGTGGCGGCCATGTCCACTCGGCGGCCGTGGCGGCCATCGACCTCGCCCTGTGGGA
>PMWT01000110.1 GCA_003166025.1 Acidimicrobiaceae bacterium
AAACCGTCCGGACGAGCGAAACCCTCCGGACGAGGCAGCCGTGGCCGTCGCCCGCGAACACATCGTGGCGTCAAGGCTTTCAGAGCTGTTGCAGTAGCCGGCCGGCTGTGTCGGCTGGCGCCCCCCGGCTCTGCTGACTGACGCCCCCGGCTCTGCTGACTGACGCCCCCGGCTCTGCTGGCTTACGCTGGCGGCGTGCCGGCGCGACATCCTGGGCGTCGGGGCCGCTTGGAGCGAATCTCGGCCTGCCTGCCTTCGGGCTGGCGCGGGACACTGCTCGTATCGGCGGCCGTCACCTTGCTCAACTGGCCGGGCTGGACGCAGATAGGGCCCGGCCTGGACCCCTCCTGGCAGGCCGGGCTGGCCATGGCCTTCACCCGGCATTTCCAATGGGGGCCTCAGATCGACTTCACCTACGGGCCTTATGGTTTCGCCGGTTTCCTGGAGCCCTTCTACCGGTCGACGGCACTGATCGCCGTCCTTTACATTTTTGCGGTCACCTCCGTGCTGGCGGCTCTTCTGGTGGCGGGCCTGCGCCGCTACTGGGGCCTGGCCTCTGCCGGGGTCGTCGCCTGGGCAGTCATCGCCCTGTCTTGGGCGACTACGCGCGCCGCTGACTTTGCCTCGGTGGCCGGCCTCGGCTTGGCGCTGGGCGTGCTCCAGGCGCAGCGCCGGGCCGTGCGGGCCACGCTCGTCTTCGCTTTGGGGGCCCTGGCTGGTTTTGCTCTTCTCGTCAAGCTCAACACCGGGGTGACCCTTGTGGGCTTGCTGGCTCTGGCTCTGGTGGGAGCGGACGGCACCTGGCGCCAACGCCTGCGCCTCGCCGGCCCGGGGGCCGGGGCGCTGGTTGCTGTGTTCGCAATTTCTTGGGCGGCGGCCGGCCAAAGCTTCGGGAACCTCCCCAGCTTCGTTCACGCCTCGGTGTCGCTGGCTCTCGGTTACAGCGAGGCCATAAGCGGCAGCATCGACCAAGCCTCGATAGCCCGGTACGCGCTGGTCATCTCGGCGCTGCTCGTCTTCGTCCTTGCCTCAGCTCTGCGCCACCGACCGCTCCGGCAGCAGGTCATCACGTCAGTCATGCTCGTCGGCTGGGGATGGGCGGTCGTAAAGGACAGCTTCGTCAGTGGCAACCACTTCCTGGGCTTCTTCCGGGTCGTGCTCGCCGCCGTTGCCCTGGTGTGCACCCTCCGGCCTCCCCGGCGGATTTATGCCACCGCCCTGGCGCTGGCGGCCTGCGTCACCATGGCCACGGCCGAGTTCCCGGTGGCGGACCCGATCGCCAGCGTCCACGCCCTCGGGACCGACCTGGCCGACCTCGTCCAGCCCGCCCGGTTCGCCCGGATGACGGCGGCCACCCGCGCCCGGGCCCTCAGGGAAGAGCACCTGTCCCCGTCGGTGCTGGCCGTCCTGCGCGGCCACAGCTTGGCCATCGAGCCCTGGGAGAACATGGCGGCCTGGGCCGACCCCGAGGCCCGGTGGTCCCCCGAGCCCGTCGTCCAGGCCTACAGCGCGTACACGACGTACCTCGACGACCTCGGCTCGGCCTTCCTGGCCTCGCCCCGCGCCCCGCAGATGGTCCTTGTCTGGCCCTTACAGTTCGGCTTTGATTCCCGAGACCCTTACATGGACCCCCCGACGACGGAGATGGTCATTTACTGCCACTACCACCAGCTGAGGGCCCGGGGCCCATGGCAGGTCCTCCAACGTGTGCCCGACAGGTGCGGGCGGCCCGCGGTCATCGCCCGAGAGCGCACCCGTTTCGGCGAGCCGGTGGACGTCCCCGGCGCGCCCGGGCGGATGGTGGTCGCCAGTTTCTCGTTTGGTCTGCCTTTGCTCTCCAAGATCGACGGCGCGCTGCTCAAACCTCCTGACGTCTACCTGAGGGTCTGGAGCGGTGACCGCCAGCCGGTCACCTACCGTTTTGTCACCGGCACGCAGGCGGACGAGCATGTCGTGAGCGTTCCCTCCGCGCTCGGCTATTCGGCCCCCTTCGCTCCGCCGCCTCTGAGGCGGCTGGAGATCCTGGGCGGGGGCTGGGCCACCGGCCACGGGAGCATCGCCATAACGTTCTGGGCGCTGAGCATGACCCGCGGCCCGGGCGTCACCTGAGCCGTGACGATCCCCGCCTACGGGCCCCTGCCTACAGGGCCCCCGCCTACATAGGGGTTACATAAGCGCCCGAGATCCCACCGTCCACCAGGAACGTCGACGCCGTTACGAACGAGGCGTCGTCGCTGGCCAGGAAGGCCACAGCCGCGGCTATTTCCTCGGGCTCGGCGAAGCGGCCGGCGGGGATATGGACCAGGCGCCTGGCCGCGCGAGGCGGGTCCTTGGCAAACAATTCCTGGAGCAGCGGCGTGTTCACTGGTCCGGGGCAAAGAGCATTGACCCTGATGCCTTCCCGGGCGAACTGGACGCCGAGTTCCCGGGACATGGCCAGCACACCGCCCTTCGAGGCGGTGTAAGAGATCTGCGACGTGGCCGATCCCAGCACGGCGACGAATGAGGCGGTGTTTATGATCGAGCCCTTGCCGGCGCGCTGCATGTAGGGGATGACGGCCCGGCAGCACAGGTAGACCGAGGTGAGGTTTACGTCCTGGACGCGCCGCCAGGCATCCATGCCGGTGGTGAGTATGGAGTCGTCGTCGGGAGGTGAGATACCGGCGTTGTTGAAGGCGACGTCGATGCGCCCGTAGGCGTCGTAAGCGGCCCGGTAGAGCCGCTCTACTTCGACGTCGCTGCTCACGTCGGTCCCGACGAACAGGCCGCCGACCTCGTCGGCGCTCGACGTCCCCGCTTCGCGGTCCACGTCGGCCACCACGACGGTGGCGCCCTCCGAGGCCAGGCGCCGGACCGTGGCCAGGCCGATACCACCGGCACCGCCGGTGACGACCGCCACCCTGCCCTCGAGGCGACGACAAACAGGTTGTTGCACCAGTTATCCCTCCGTGGCGATAAAGACGTTCTTCACGTCTGTGAACGCGTCGGGCGCGTCGGGGCCGAGCTCGCGACCGAGGCCGGACTGTTTAAACCCGCCGAAGGGCGTCCAGTACCGCACCGAGGAGTGAGAGTTGACCGACAGGTTGCCCGAATCTATGGCCCGGGCGACACGCAGGGCCCGGCCTACGTCTCTGGTCCAGATGGAGCCGGAAAGCCCGTACTCGCTATCGTTGGCCGCCCGGATGGCGCCGGCCTCGTCGTCGAACGGCACCACTGCCACGACCGGCCCGAAAATCTCCTCCCGGAACGCACGGTCGTCGGGGCCGATGGGGGCGAGGACGGTGGGTGGGTACCAGTACCCGGGCCCATCGGGGCAGCTGCCCCGGAAGGCAACAGGCGCCCCCTCGGGGACGTAGGAGGCGACCCGCTCGCGGTGTTGGGCGCTGATGAGGGGCCCCATCTCGCTCGACGCCAGGGCCGGGTCCTCGACCCGCACGGCCTTGACGGCCTGCTCCAGGAGTTCCAAGAACCGGTCATAGACGCTGCGCTCGACCAGGATCCGCGACCGTGCGCAGCAGTCCTGGCCGGCGTTGTCGAACACGCTCATCGGAGCGCTGGCCGCCGCCCGCTCGACGTCTGCGTCCGCGAAGACGATATTGGCGCTCTTGCCCCCGAGCTCAAGCGTCAACCGCTTCACCTGCTTGGCACAGCCGGCCATTATCTGCTTCCCGACTTCGGTCGACCCCGTGAACACGACCTTGCGCACGTGCGGGTTTGAGACGAAGCGGTCACCGACCACTGCTCCTTGGCCGGGAAGGACCGTGAAGACGTGCTCGGGTAGTCCTGCCTGGCGGGCCAGCTCGCCGAGGCGCAGCGCGGTCAGGGGCGTTAGCTCAGCCGGTTTTAGGACCACTGTGTTCCCCGCGGCCAGGGCGGGGGCGAACCCCCAGCCGGCGATCGGCATGGGGAAGTTCCAGGGCACGATCACACCCACGACCCCGAGAGGTTCCTTGAAGGTGAGGTCCACGCCGCCCGGTACCGGTATCTGGCGGCCGAACAGCCGCTCCGGGGCGGCGGAGTAGTAGTTGAGCACGTCGCGGACGTTGCCCGCCTCCCACCGGGCATTGGCAACGGTGTGGCCGGAGTTGACGACCTCCAGGCGTGCGAGTTCTTCGCGGTCGGCGTCCACCGCCTCGGCGAAGCGGCGCAGGAGGCGGCCGCGGTCAGCCGGAGCGACCCGTCGCCACTCTTCGAACGCCCGCTGGGCGTTTTCGATAGCTGCGTCCGTCTCCTCGGCGGAGGTGCGGGGGATCTGCGCGACGGCCTGTGCTGTGGCCGGGTTGACGACGGTCGTGGCCATTACCGGGCCGCCCCGACCAACGCCACGAACAAACGGTCGTCGGCCTGGGCGTCTTCGGGGTGCCACTGCACGCCCAGGGCGAAGTCCCGGCCCGTGATCTCGACGGCCTCCACCGTGCCGTCAACCGCGAAACCGACCGCCTCCATCCCCCGGCCCAGTCGGTCCACGGCCTGGTGGTGATGACAGCGTCCCTCGGTTCGTTCCCCCAGTATGGAGGCCGCCCGGCTACCGGGCTTGAGGGTCACTTGGTTCGGTGCGGTCCGGCCCGGCACGGGCCGGTGGTCGTCGTGGCCGAGCACGTCGGGGAGATGCTGGTGCAGCGTCCCGCCCAGGGCCACGTTGAGCACCTGTAGGCCGCGGCAGATGGCCAGCAACGGCAAGCCCTGTTGAAGGGCGCCGTGGCAGAGGGCGACCTCCCAGCTATCGCGTTCCTGGCGGGGCGGGTCTGTCTGGTCGTGCGGCTCGGCCCCATAGGTACCGGGGCCGACGTCCGGCCCCCCCGTGAGCACGAGCGCGTCCACTACCTCCAGGACCTCTCGGGGATCCCAGGGGACGGGTGGGAGGAGCACCGGGTGCCCCCCGGCCCGGGTCACGGCGGATACATAGCCGTACGGGAGCAGGGCGGCAGGCTCGTCCCACACGCCGAAACATGCCCTTTCGACATATGCCGACAGGGCTATCAGGGGCGCGGGCCGGGCACTCAGGGGGGGCAACTCGGCGCCAAGAAGTAAGTCATGTCCCGAGCGCACGCTAATTGAACGGCGACGAAGTCTGCCACCGGCACGATCTGAGCGTCAGCTCGGCGCCTCAGACCCGGACCGGTTCGCCCCCGACGGAGCGTCGCAGTGCCGCATGTAGGGTGTCTGGTGTCAGGACACCCAGGTAAAGGCCGTTGTCGAGCACCGCCACCCAGGCGGCGTCGTTTTGGAGCATCTCGGCGAAGGCGGTCTTGAGCGAGGCCTCAAGGCCCACGCTCGCCCTGAGCGGGCGCATGTAGCGGGACACGGAGGCAGAGCCGTCGGGCTGGCGGGAACCGTCGGGCGGCCCGGCCGGCTCGACCCAACCGAGCAGGGCCCCTTCATCGTTCACCACTACCGCCCAGCGCGTGCCCTCGGCCTCCACGGCGGCATGTGCTAGGTCGATGGTCGTGCGGGGGCCGACCACGGGAGGAGTGTAGAGGTCCGTTACCTCGATCGGCGTCACCGCCAGGCGCCGAAGGCCCCGGTCAGCCCCTATGAAGTCGGCTACGAAGGGCGTGGCCGGGTGCCCGAGCACCTCGGCCGGTGTGTCGTACTGCTGGAGCACGCCGCCCTGGCTCAGCACGGCTATCCGGTCCCCCATGGTCACCGCCTCGTCGACGTCGTGTGTGACGAGGATGATGGTCTTGTGGAGCTGCTGCTGCAGGCGCAGGAACTCCTGCTGGAGCCGCTCCCGGGCAATCGGGTCGACGGCCCCGAACGGCTCGTCCATCAGCAGGACGGGCGGGTCCCCGGCCAGGGCGCGGGCGACGCCGACGCGCTGTGCCTGCCCGCCCGAGAGCTGGTGCGGGTAGCGACCGGCGTATACGGCGGGGTCGAGGCCGACCAGGTCCAACAGGTCTGAAACGCGGGCGCGTACACGGGCGCGGTCCCAGCCGAGCAGCCGGGGCACGGAGGCTACATTGTCGGCGACTTTCAAATGAGGGAAAAGGCCCGGCTGCTGGATCACGTAGCCCGTCTGGCGGCGCAGCTCGACACGGTCGAGGGTGGCGATGTCCTTCCCGTCGACCAGCACCTTGCCGCTGGTGGGTTCGACGAGCCGGTTGACCATGCGCAGCACGGTCGTTTTCCCCCCTCCTGAAGGCCCCACGAGCACGCACAGCTCGCCCGCGTCCACCTGGAGGTCAAGGTTGTCCACGGCATAAGACCCGTTGCCGTAGCGCTTGGAGACCTTTTCGAAGCGGATCATGGGGACCGCAAGCCTACCGACAAGGACGTCCCTATCCTTGTCAGACCGGAGATCCGCTCACCCCGGATAGGGCCACCCCGGATAGGGCCACCCCGGATAGGGTCTGTGGATGCTGCCCCTCGTCGGTTCGGCCGGGCCGCTGTTCCAATGGAGCTGGATCTCCTCGCAGTCGGGGACGATCCTCTCATTGCTCGTCCAGCACATCGAGCTCACGGCCATAGCGGTGGGTATCGGCCTGGCCATCTCGTTGCCGCTGGGCGTTGCCGCATGGCGGTTGCCGGCCCTGCGCACGCCCCTGGTCGGTTTCACCGGTTTGCTTTACGTTGTCCCCTCTGTCGCCCTGATGGCGCTGCTGGCCCCGCTCACCGGGTTTTTCTCGGTCACCACGGCCGAGGTGGCCCTTGTCAGCTACACCTTGCTCATCCTCCTGCGCAATACTGTCGCCGGCTTGAGCTCGGTCCCGGCCGACGCCCACGAGGCGGCCCGGGGCATGGGCTACACGCAGCTCGAGGAGCTGTTCAAGGTCCAGCTGCCCCTGGCGCTGCCCTCGGTACTGGCGGGCCTGCGGGTCGCCACGGTCACGACCATCGGATTGGTCAACGTGACTGCGTTCATCGGCCAGGGAGGGCTCGGCCAGTTGATCATCCAAGGCTTCGGTGAGGACTTCAATACCCCCATCGTGGTGGGCCTGGTGCTGTCGGTGCTTCTGGCCGGCGTGGCGGACGCCATCCTGGTCGGCGTCGAGCACCTCGTGCTGCCCTGGCGGCGGGCCGGAGCGGGTGCTCGCAGTTGAGTTTCCTCTCCCACGTCGTCGCCTTCTTCACCACCGGGTCGAACTGGACCGGCTCGAGCGGGATCGTCGCCCTGTCGCTCGAACAGGCCAAGCTTTCAGTGGTCGCGGTGGTGGCTGCCATCATCGCCGGGGTCGGCGCCGGCGCCCTCCTGGGCCATTCCGGCCGGGGGAGTTTCGCTGTGGTGAACGCCGCCAACGCCGCACGTGCCGTCCCATCGTTCGCCCTGCTTACCCTGATCGCCATCCAGCCCGCCATCGTGCGCCTTCAGGAGGGTGGTTTCCTCACCGCGGTCATAACCATGTTCGCCCTAGCCGTGCCGCCTATCCTCACCAACGCTTATGTGGGCGTCCGGGACATAGACCCGGCCGTCCGCTCGGCCGCCCTGGCCATGGGCATGACCCCGGGCCAGCTCCTGCGCCAGGTCGAACTGCCCCTGGCCCTGCCCCTGGTGATGGCGGGCATCCGGACGGCCTCCGTCGAGGTGGTGGCGACAGCCACCCTGGCTGCGTACGTCGGCGTGAGCGACCTGGGAACTTACATATTCACCGGGCTGGCCACCCGCAACAACGTCGAGACCTTTAGTGGAGCACTGGTGGTGGCTGTCCTGGCCCTGGCGGTCGACCTCGTGCTGGCGGCTGCAGCACGAGGTCTGACGCCGGTCGGGTTACGCAGCCCCTCGCGGTCTTGGCGCCGCGGGACGGATTCGCTGGCGACCATCCGGCCGCGCCGAACTACTTGAGGCTCAATTTGAGCCGACCGTTAGGTGAGGCCATTAGGTGAGGCCCTGGCTCTTCAGCCACTGAGCCGCCACGGTGTTAGGGGCGTCATGGTCCACGCTGACATCGGTGTCCAGGTTGGCCAACGCCGTCTCGGTGAGCTTGGCGTCTAGGGCGTTGAGGGCGCTGGACACGGCGGCCGTGTCGACCGACGTGCGGACCACCGGGATGAGATGGTCAGCGGGCTGGAGGTGCTTGTTGTCGGTCAGCTCGACGAAGCCGTTCTCGGCGATGGCGCCGTCGCTGGAGAAGAACTCGGCCACATCGACTTTCCCGTTTTTGAGGTAGGCCACCGTGATGGGCCCGGCCTCATCGGTGGAGACGAAGGACTTGAAATGGATCCCGTACACCTTCTCCAGGCCGAGTAGGCAATAAGCGTAGGTGGGGCACTCAGGGGGGGCCCCGAACGCGAACTTGGAGGCCACGGGGGCCAGGCTGGACAGAGTCGTCAGGTGGTACTTGGTGGCTATCGCCTTGGTCACGGCGAAAACGTTGACGTCGGTGGCAGGTGCCGGGGTCAGCACGGTGGCACCCTGGGGCGCCAGCGCCGCCTTCAGGGCGGGCAGGTCCGTGCTGAGCTGGGTGGCCTGAGCGGTGTCCTTCGGCTCCAGGAAGACGAGCAGGCTACCGGCGTAGTCGGGGTACAGGTCGAGCGAGCCGTGGGCGAGCGCGGGCTCCACCGCCGTACGGGTGCCGAGGTCGGTGCGGAGGTTGGTCTTGAACCCGGCGTGCTGGAGGACGTCGCTGTACAGGTTGGCGACGATGACCTGCTCGGGGAAGTTGGTCGAACCGATGGTTATCGTCGGCGAGCTGGTCGGCGACTGGGCCAACTTCAGGGTGGACGCAGAGGCGGCGGAGGTGGCGATAAGAGAAGCGGCGGTGCCTACCAGCGTGAGGGCAGCCGCAGCCAGCAGAGTTGTCGGACGGGGCATGTGGACCTCCTAGGGGGCGAGGATTGGTTGACCTTACAGGCCATCGGGGAGATTGTGAAAAAAATCTTAACAGATCTCCCATGGAAATGGTGGAAGCGACGCGGCCGCACTCGCCGACCACGCGGGCTCAGAAGAGCCAGGCTCAGAGGATCCGGGACAGGAAAGCCTGGGTCCGCTCCTGCACCGGGTTGCTCAGCACTTCCCGGGGCGGGCCGGACTCGACGATGACGCCCTGGTCCATGAACACCAGGCTGTCACCGACCTCTCGGGCGAAACCCATCTCATGGGTGACGACGATCATGGTCATGCCCTTGTCGGCCAGCGAGCGCATCACGTCCAGGACGTCGCCCACAAGTTCGGGGTCGAGGGCAGAGGTGGGCTCGTCGAAGAGCATCAGCTTGGGCTGCATGGCCAGGGCCCGAGCGATCGCCACCCTTTGCTGCTGGCCTCCGGAAAGCTGTCGAGGGTAGGCGCCCGACTTCTCGGCCAGTCCGACCTGGTCCAACAGTTCGCCGGCGCGCCTGGTCGCGCTCGTCTTGGCTTCGCCCTTGACCCGGACGGGGCCGATGGTCACGTTGTCCAGGACCGTCATGTGGGGGAACAGGTTGAAGTGCTGGAAAACCATGCCGACCTCGGCCCGTCGTTGGCACACCTCGCGATCGCGCAACTCGTACAGCCGGCCCCCGCTTTCGCGGTAGCCGACCATCTGGCCGTCGACGGTGAGACGCCCGCCGTCCACTTTTTCCAGATGGTTTATGCAACGCAGGAAAGTGGACTTGCCCGACCCCGAAGGCCCGATTATGCACATGACCGCGCCTTTGCGGACCTCGAGGTCGATGCCCTGCAGGACTTCCACGCGCCCGTAGCGTTTTCGCACGCCTTCGGCCTGGACCATTAGATCAGTCATGGCACGTCGGTCATCCGCTAGCCGTTGTCGTCCTGGACGAACGGGATCCCCTCAACATCGGCAAAACGGCCGTACCCCGAGCGCCCTGGACGGATGAGCAGGCCCCGGCGTACCCTTTGCCACGGGGTGGGGGGTAGCTGGCGCACCGACCCGCGGGCATAGTGGCGCTCGAGATAGTACTGGCCCACCATGAGGACAGACGTCACCCACAGGTATTGCAGGCTCGCCACCATCAATAGGGGGATCGTCTTGTAGTTGGCCGAATATATCTGCTCCACCGTGAAGGTCAGTTCCGCCACCACCACGACCGAAGCCAAAGACGTCGTTTTGAGCATCGATATGGTCTCGTTGCCGGTGGGGGGGATGATCACTCTCATGGCCTGGGGGATGACGATCAGGCGCAGTGCCATTAAGCGGGTCATGCCTATCGACTGGGCCGCTTCGTTTTGGCCTTCGTCGACCGAGATCAGCCCGGCTCGCACGATCTCCGACATGTAGGCACCCTCGTTGAGGGCGAGGCCGACGCTGGCGGCGAGGAACGGCGTCAGCCACGTGTTGAGGTTGAAATGGACCAGCGCCGGCCCGAACGGCACACCGAGGCTGAAGGTCGGGAAAATGTAAGCGGCGTTATACCAGAACAGGAGTTGCACCAGGACCGGCGTCCCCCGGAAGAACCAGATGTAGACCCAGGCGCTACCAGTGACGATCGGGTTGGGGGACAGGCGCATGATGGCCATGACGACGCCTATGGCTATGCCCCCAGCCATGGCCAGGACCGTGAGCGCCAAAGTGACCCCGAGCGCCTTGATGATCTGGCTGGAAAGGAAGTAGTTGTTGATGACGCTCCACTCGAAGCGTTCGCGCCGTCGGCCGTACAAGAGGACGTGCGAAAAGAACAGCGAGTGGACCAGCATGACGGTCAAGACCACCACTACGGCGGCCGCCACCCACCGTCCGGGATGGCGCACGGGGACCACCGGCATCGCCGTGTGGGCCCGCTCGGGGGCGCGGGTCGGTCCAGCCGGAGCCTCAGCCGTCGCCTTTACCTCTTATCGGGCCCGCGGACCGGGCCGCCGTCCGCTAGCTGGTCGCACCGTTGAGGGTCGGCTTGGAGATGGCGCCCTGCTCTACTCCCCACTTGTCCAGGATCTGCTTGTACTGGCCGTTGGCCATGATGGCCTTCACGGCCGCCAACAAGGGTGCGGCGAGACCGCTGCCCTTGGCTACCGCAAAGCCATAAAACGCCGTCTCGAACGGGGTGCCCGTCAGCTTGAACTGGCCGTCCGAAAGGTGGACTATGTACGCCGCCACCTGGGAATCGGCGAAGCCGAGGTCGGCGCGACCATCGGAGACAGCCAAGTTGACCTGGTTCTGGTCGGAATAGCTGAGCACGTTGACCTTGCACAGCTTGGCCTGGCTCTGGGCGTCGGTCTGCTCAGTTGTGCCCGTCTCGACGGCCACCGAATGACCGCACAAGGCCTTGAGGCCGTTGAAGGTCTTGGTGCTGTTGGCCTGCTCGTAAAAGCCCTCTCCGGCCTTGAAGTAGTCGATGAAGTCGACCACCTTCTCCCGGGCCTTGGTGTCGGTGAACGAGGAGTTGCCGACGTCGAACTTGCCGTCCTGGATGCCAGGGATGATGGTGTCGAACGTGGCGTCCACGAGGGTGACCTTGACGCCCAGGACCTTGCCCAGGGCCATCCCCAGGTCAGCGTCGAAGCCGACAATGTGGCCGTTTTGGACGAGCTCGTCCGGCGGGTAGGTGGCGTCCATGGCCATGCGCAGACCGGAGGCGTACTTGGCCGGGAGCTTGATGGGGGTGGCGCTGGCGGCGGCAGTGGTGGCTCCGGCGCCGACCATCGTTAGGGCGAGCAACGAGCCCGCAGTGGCGACCAGTACCCGCCTGGCCCCAGCAGTCATTGTGGTGCGCATCGGTACCTCCAGGATCGTACGGTGCGTTTGGACCAGGAGTGTAGTGGCTGGGGAAGCGGCCGCCCAAGCGCCGCAGTGCTCGCCCGTCAAAGCCTGTGGCGGTCGCCGACCTCGGCCAAGGCCGCGCCCGACAGCCGGAACGTCGTCCAGTCGTCGTTGGCGATCGCTCCGAGCGACCGGTAGAAGTCGATGGCGGGCTGGTTCCAGTCGAGTACGGCCCATTCGACCCGGGCGCAACCCCGGTCCAGAGCCCGGGCGGCCAGAGAACCGAGCAAGGCCCGGCCCACCCCCCGGGAACGGTGCTCAGGGACGACGAAAAGATCCTCCAGGTACAGGCCATGGCGGCCAGTCCAGGTGGAGAAGGACACGAAGTACACGGCGATGCCTATCACCTTGCCTTCCGCCTCTGCTACCAGGGCGAAGACCTGCGGGCTGGTACAGAAAAGGGCGCGCCGTAAGTCTTCCTCGGTGGCCTGGACGGCGTCCTCGGAGCGCTCGTAGCGGGCCAACTGGCGCACCAGGTCGACCACTTGCCCGACGTCGTCGGGGACCGCGTCGCGTACCAACACGCCCTCGGGGCGCGCCGGTCCCAATATGAGGCCTCCTATCCCGTCATCTCTTCAGCAGCCTGCCCACGATTATCGACATTTCGTAGAACAGCACCATTGGCACCGCCATACCGAGGAAGGTGAAGGGGTCGTTGGAGGGCGTTACCACGGCCGCCACGCCGCACAGGACCACGATGGCCGGTCGGCGCCACTTGCGCCACTTGGAAGACGGGACGACTCGGGCGATCATGAGGAACACCACGATGATCGGGTATAGGAACACCCCCCCGAACACCAGGCAGATGAGGACGTAAAGGCTCACGTACCCCGCCGGGCTGAACAGGGGGGCCACGCCGTTGCCGCTGGCGCCGATCAGCCAGTCGAGGGCTTTGGGCCACACCAGGATGGCGGTGACCACACCCATGGAGAACAGAGCCAGAGCAGAGAGCACGAAGGGCACGGCATAACGTTTTTCGTTTTGCTTGAGGCCCGGGGTGATGAACTGCCACGCCTGCCAGAGCCACACGGGCGCGGCCAGGGCCAGCCCTATGTACATCGAGACCTTCAGGCGGGTCGTGAAACCTTCCGTGGGACTTGATATGACAAGTTCCGGCGTGACCAGGTGTTTGTGGCTGTGGTAAAAGGCGCGGTAAGGCTCCGTCATGAAGTGCAGCACCGGGTTGTAAAGGAACCAGCCCGCGATCGAGGTCACGATGATGGCGAGGGCGCAGTAAAGCACCCGCCGTCTCAGCTCGGCCAGGTGCTCGAACAACGTCATACGGGAGCCGTCACCGTCATCAGGTGGCTGCGGGGTGGTCCCGTCACCGTCATCAGGTGGCTGCGAGGCGGTCCCGTGCCCGTTGAGGCTCGGCGGAGCGCCGTCCTGCTCGGCCGTGCCCGTGCCGGCGCCGTTACCGTTAGCGGTCGTCGCCACTCTGACGGTCACGGGCTCCGCCTCGAGGGTCTCCGCGCTCGCTTCCGCCCCCAGGGGGTCGGTCCCCACGCCGACGGCGTGGCCGGCCTGGGCCCCTTCCTCGTCCTCTGGGAGCATCGCTAGTTGAAGCCGGGGTCGTCAGGCACCGCGGCCGGTGGTACACGCCCCGTTAGCGGCGGGGCACTGGCTACCTCGACCGGCGCCGCGCCGTTGCTCGCCGCCGGCGGGACGCTGACGGCCGCTGCGGCGTCAAAACTGGAACGCACCTCGCGGGCGCCCACCTCCAGCGCTGCTCTCGGTTCGGCCATGGCCGAGCGGAACTCGTCACGAAGAGCCGAGGTCTGCTTTAGGGGCTCGCCCATGACACCATGGAGCTCGCCCTGGATGGCAGAGGTGTACTTGCGCACTTCGGCCATCCACCGCCCGGCGGTGCGGGCCATTTCGGGCATGCGCTTGGGGCCCAGCACCAGCAGTGCGATCACGAAGAGCACTACCAGCTTGTCGGGGTCGAGGTTCACCGCCTGGCGCCCCGACCTAAGCCCGGCAGAACTGATCAGGCCTGGTCACGGCGTCAGCTCTCTGCCCTGGGCCCCTCGGCTCGGGCGCGAGCGGCGCGCTCGGCCAAAAGGGCATCGAGCTCTGAGCGCGAGACCGTAACTGAATCGCTCGCTCCTGGGCCTGCAGTCGTTACCTGGCTCGCGACCACTTGCGCGGCGGGCAGGACAGGTGCCGCCACGGGTGCCGCAATGGGCACGGGCGCGACGGGTGCGCTCCCACTCGCTTCTGCCTCAGTCTTCGCCTTGCGGAACTCCTTCAGCGCCTCGCCCGTGTTCTTTGCCAACTTCGGCAGCTGCTTGCCTCCAAAGAGGACCACAACCGCCACCAGGATCACGATCAGGTCGTCTCCGCCAGAAAAGATGGTTGATAGCACAGCCCGCACCTCCTTCCTCAGTTGACCGGCCGGACAAAGCCAAACGTTACCACCCCAACCAGTTCGTGCATCATCGGCGAGCTCGCAGCGGCCAAACGGCGGCGGCCACAGGAGGTCGTCCTGCCCCCGGAACCGTCGGTGCGTACCCGGACGTGCAGCTGCTCACGGCAAAGTCTTCGGAGGCGGGGGGCACGGCGGATGACCGGACGGCGCTAGCCGTCCAGCTCAGTCCTCGGCGGCGGCGAGGTGACCGGCTTCCAGCTGCCGGCGGAACGAGCTCACCATGAGGTCGGTGAGCTCATTGACAGAGGTTTCGGCGACGGGCCGGTCGAGGGTCACCTTTCCCTGCTGTATCACGTTCAGCCGGTCGCAGAGGGCAAAGAGGTGGGCGTAGTTGTGGTCGATGACGATCATGGACACGCCCCGGCTCGAGAGGTCCTTGACCAGGTCCATGATCAGCGCCGACTCCTTGGCCCCCATGGCCGCCAGGGGCTCGTCGAGCAGGAGGATCTTGGCGTCCTGGCGGGTGGCCCGGGCCACGGCGATGGCCTGGCGCTGGCCACCGGAGAGCAGCTCCACCTCGGCGTCGATGTTGGGGATATGAACGTTGATGTTGTCGAGGTACTCCTTCGCCAGCCCCCGCATGCGCCTACGGGAGAGCACTCCCATCCGGCCCGCGCCGGTGATCTCACGGTTGAGGAACAGGTTCTCGTACACGGTCAGCTGGGGCACCAGGGCGAGATCCTGGTAGACCGTCTCGATCCCCTGGGCCCGGGCGTCCTGCACCGTGTGGAAGGTCACCTCTTTGCCCTCCACGAAGATCCGCCCGCTGTCGGGACGGAGGAAGCCGCACAGGATCTTCACCAGGGTGCTCTTCCCGGCACCGTTGTCGCCCACCAGGCCCAGTACCTCGCCCCGGTCCAGGTGCAGGTCGACCCCGGAAAGGGCCACCACTGCCCCGAAATGCTTGGTGATGCCTTCGGCCCGAAAGATCACATCGGCCTCGGTCCGGGCGGCGTCCGGGACGTAGCCAGGACGAGCGGAGCCGACGGAAGGCCCTTTCGAGGCCATGTCGCCGTCTGTGGCGGTCATTTTTCTCTCCGGAGGATCATGCGGTTGAGTTGCACGTTCACCGCCATGGCGACCAGGATCACCACGCCCTCGGCGAGGATGAAAGCGTTCTCAGAGACACCTATCAGGATGAACCCGTCTTCCAGGACGCCGAGCACGACGGCGCCGATTATGGTGCCCAGTACCGTGCCCCGGCCCCCGGTGAGGGCGGTCCCCCCGATAACGGCGGCGGAAACGGCCAGGAACATTTCGGCCGTGCCCGGCGCGGCGGGGTCGAGGCTCCCGATGCGGATGGAGTCGATGATCCCGATGAAGCCGGCGCTGACGGCCAGGATCATGAAGCACCACACCTTGACCCGCTTGGTAGGTATCCCTGACTCGGCGGCGGCCAGGATGTTGCCCCCCGTGGCGGTGACGTGGAGGCCGAAGCGGGTGCGCTTGAGCACGAACCAGATCACGCCGACGATGGCCATGGCCCAGCCGATCTCCGACCAGTTGCTGATGCCGAAGGCCTGCCCGAAGTTGCCGGTGACGCCGGGCATGTCGGCCTGGTTGTCCCCCGAGTACACCAGGACGAGCCCGAGCAGGGCGAAGTAGACGCCCAGTGTGGTGACGAAGGACGGCACGTTCAGCAGCACCGTTATCAGCCCGTTGATGGCGCCGATGGCCAGGCAGCAACAAAGCGACAGCCCTATGGCCACGCCCACGGGCAGCCCGTCCTGCCACAGCAGATAGGCGATCCAGGAGGAGATGAGGAAGGTCTGCCCTGCGGCCAGGTCGATCTCGGCCAGTACCAGCACCAGCACCTCTCCCGCGCCGATAACGGCGATCGGTGCGATGTACTGCACCATGGTGACGATGTTGGCGTACGAGTAGAAGTTGTGGTTCCGCAGCGAGAAGTAAACGATAAGCACCACGGCCACTGCGAATATGGCCGTTTCCCGGCGCAGCAATATCTTCTGCACCGGCCGTGACCGTCCGGGCCCCGGCGTGTTCACCGGGGCCCGGACGGTACTCGAAGCTGAAGTCTCAGCGGGGGTTGGATAACCCGTATGCGCCACAGCTCAACGTTCTAGCGCGGCCGGAGGGCTCAGTGCCCGATCTTGGACGGCGGGGCGAAGGCGGTCTCGGTGGCGCCACTGCCCTCGTAGCGGGTGACGTGGGCCAGATATGGGCCCACGTTGGCGGAGGTCACGAAGCCGAGGCCGGTGTTGGTGTCGCACGGCTGCATCAGGCCGGCGGAGACCTGGTAGAGGAACATCTGGATGACCGGGACGAAGCCCTGCAGGTAAGCCTGCTGGTCGATGGTGAAGTCGAGCGAGCCGTTCTGGACATCCTGGAGCACGGGGATCCCGACGTCCCATCCAGAGCCGAGCACCTTGCCTGCCAGCTTGTTCTTCGTGATGAGGGTGGCCACGGCGATGGAGTCACCGGAGTCCACCGAGTAGAGGAACTTCACGTCCTTGTGCCCCTCCCACCACGCTTGCACGGCGGTGAGCTCAGCGGCCTGCAGGGCGCCGCCGGCCACGACGTCGGTATCCAGGCCGGCAGCCTTGAAGATGGGCAGGGCGCCGTCGATACGGGGCTGGATGTTGCCCGAGCCCGGGGTGGCGATGACCATGCCGACCAGGCCGCCCTTGGGTACCACCTTCACGATGCGCTCGGCCGCGGCCGCGCCGGCGCTCTGGTTGGACTGGCCGACGTAGCACATGCGGTCGTTGCCCGCCTCATCGGCGTTGTAGGAGATCACCGGGATGCCATGGTTGAGGGCGTTGTCGGTCGGGGTGTTGAACGCCACCGGGTCGATGAGGGCCACGGCGATGCCCTGGACCTTGGCGGCAATGGCCTGGTCCATGGCGGTGACCATCTCCGAGACGATGGAGTTCTGGGAGCCGGTCCACTGCGCCGTGGGGATCCCCAGGAGGGCACAAGCGTCGGCGATCCCGTAGCGGGTGGCCGTGAAGAACGTGTTGGTGGTGACGTGGTTGACGAAGCTGAAGCGGTAGGCGGGGTGACTTGCGAACATCGGGACCGTGCTGTCCTTGAAGGAGGCCGCGGCGGCACCCCTCTCGGTGAGCACTTCGGTGAAGGCGCCCATAAAGGGCACAGCCGCCGCTGCCATACCGGCGTTGCGCAGGAACCTTCTCCTGGACGCGTCGTATTTCTTGGGATCTACTTCATGGGGCTCTGTAGCCATAGTTACCCTTTCCCCTAGCCACCACGTTAGGTAGTGGCGCCGCTGTTGCCAGGTGCCCTCGCCCCGGCTGGTCGACAGCGGGGGTGGTCGGAGCGACCCGGGTGTGTCGGCCGAAGGTTAGCGCTCACACCTCTTCACCGCAAGGAGCCTCTCTGGATCCGTACAAACCCGACCAATATCCCCCATTTGTGGCCGGCAACCCGGCGGGTGCCGACGCGCCCCTCCTCGCCTAAAGTCACCGTCGTGGCTCGTCCCGGCGGCCGTCTCGTCTTTTAGGAGCTGCTCGTACCGGCTACGACGAGCTCTCTGACCTGGCTTTCGAGCAGGCGGCGGGCATCTGCCGGAAGCGCCTCGTCGGTCACCAGCACATCGACCTCGGAGAGCTCGGCCATCGTGCACAAAGCCGTCATGCGCCACTTGGTGTGATCGGCCACGACGA
Source organism: Acidimicrobiaceae bacterium (assembly GCA_003166025.1). Classification (GTDB taxonomy): domain Bacteria; phylum Actinomycetota; class Acidimicrobiia; order Acidimicrobiales; family Palsa-688; genus Fen-671. The sequence goes on from PMWT01000110.1 coordinate 17,706, forward strand.
CCAGCTTCCGGCAACGAGAAATGAACGCCCGGTTGGTCTCGGCCTCGGAGATGTTCGGTGTTGTGAGCCCAGCCACAGGGTCCATCCCGTGCACGCCAAGGAACAGCATGTCGAAGTAAAGCGAACGGATGGCGGCGTCCGCGGTAGGGCCTACGAGGGCATCGGAGGGGGTGCGGAACTCGCCGCCGGTGAGGATCACCGTTGTCCCCACCCGACCGTCCTGCTGGAGCTCGTGCCAGACGTTCATGGAGTTCGTCACCACAGTGATCTGGTCGACTCGGGAGAGTTGTCGGGCCAGAGCCCAGGTCGTCGTGCCCGCCGATAGGGCTATGGCGGAGCCGGGCTTGACGAGACGGGCGGCGTGCTCGGCGATGGCCGACTTCTCGGGCTGCTCCCTGAGCGCCTTCTTCTCGAAACCTGGCTCCTCGGTCCCACGATGAGCGAGCACTGCGCCGCCGTGCACCCTCTCGATGAGCCCCTCGCGTTCCAACGCGTCGAGATCGCGGCGCACGGTCATCTCCGACACCACGAGCGTCTCGCTCAGCTCGGCGAGACGGACGCCACCCTTGGCCTGGAGCTCCTCCAGGATCTGTTTACGCCTCAGGCGGGCTAACACCGGATCAGACTGCCAGTGCCCGCAGGCGCGCCACCGCCGCCTCCGGGACGATGTCGTTGGCGAAGGCTCCCATGCCAGACTCCGACCCGGCCAGGAACTTTAGTTTGTCATTGGCGCGCCGGAGCGTGAACAGCTCGAGATGAAGGGCGAAGTCCTCCCGCCCTGTCCGGGCCGGTGCCTGGTGCCATCCCGCGATATACGGAGCGGGCGTGTCGAACAGTCCGGCAAAGCGGCCGAAGATGTCGTGCAGCACCTCGGGCAGCTCGCTGCGGGCGGTACCGCTAAGAGCGGGCAGATCGGGGACGCGGTCGTTGGGATAGCAGTGGAGCTCGTAGGGCCAGCGGGCCGCGTGGGGCACGAACGCTGTCCAATGGTCGGTGGCGAGGACGGTACGGGAACCGTCGGCGCGTTCGGCGTCGAGCACGTCGTCGAACAGGTTGCGCCCGCAGTTTTGTCGGTAGGCCGCCACCGTGCTCAGGACCCGTTCCGTGACGGGCGTAATGAAGGGGTAGGCGTAGATCTGCCCGTGCGGGTGGGGTTGGGTCACCCCGATCTCCTGGCCACGGTTCTCAAAACAGAACACCTGCTCCACGTCCTCACGGGCGCCCAGCTCCCGCGTCCGGTCGATGAGAGCTTCCAGCACCAGGTCGATGCGGCTGGGCGTCAGCTCATGAAAGGCGGCGTTGTGATCGGCGGTGTAACAGACCACCTCACAGCGCCCGGCGCCAGGGCGTTCGGCGAGCAGGGAAGCCCCGGTGCAGTCGACCAGGGCCCCGATGGCCTGTTCGGCCCGCACCGTCTCGGCCCGCACCGTCTCGAGAGGCGGCGCCTTGAGAGCCGGGAAACGGTTCTCGAACACGACGACCTCGTAGTCATGCTCGGGTACTTCGGTGAGGTGGTCGTCGGTGGACGGGCACAGAGGGCAGTCCCGTTCCGCCGGGAGGTAGGTCCTGTCCTGGCGGTGCGATGCGTACATGACCCACATCCCGAGCAGCGGGTCACGGCGGAGCTCAGATGAAACGGTCACCGAGCCGATGTCGCGAAAATCTTTGGCCTGTCGCAACCCAACTGCGGCAGAGTCGTAATAGATGATCTCGCGGTCATCAGCGAGCCGCTGGCTCGTCTTCCTCACGTCAGCTGGTTCCCGGCCGTGGCCCCCTGAGGCAATCCGCACACACAGTTACCAGTATCTATCACACCCTGTCACAGTTTGCGGCCTCGCTCTCCACCACCGTTAGGTCCTTCGGCACTGAGGAGATCGTCGAGATCGAATACAGACCGCACCGAGAGCCCGGCCGCCTCGAGCTTGCCCGGGCCGGTCGCCGACGGGTCACGCCGGTCGATGACGCATAGGACCGTGGCGACCTCCGCTCCCCGGGCACGGAGCTCGTGGGTCGAGGAGACCACTTGGCCACCCGTCGTGATGACGTCTTCTACCACGAGGAGGTGGCGGCCGGCCACGTCCGGCCCTTCTGACAACTTCGCCGTGCCGTACGTCTTGGCCTGCTTGCGGACGAGCACTTGGGGAAGCCCGGTGAGGAGCGAAAGCGCGGTTGAGATGGGGACGCCGCCCAGCTCCAGGCCGGCCAGGATCTCGGTGCCCGGGGGCACCAGGGGAGCGGCCAGCTCGGCCACCGCCCGCAATAGCAGCGGGTCCGCCTCGAACTGGTACTTGTCGAAGTAGAAGTCAGTCTCCTGCCCAGAGCGCAACACGAAGTGGCCGCGCAGGTAACAGGTCTTCTGTACGCGTCGGGCTAGCTCGGCCTTGTCCACCTGACCATCACCGCCTCGGAAGGACCGCTCTGGTGGCCCGATAGGCCAAGACCGAGCACACCGAGCCGGCCGAGAGCAGCGAGAGGGCCGACCACGCCGAACCGACCGAGAACACCGAGAGGAAGGAACCCACCGACCCGATGGACAGCGCCGAGCCCACCGAGCCGATCGACAGGACGGATCCTCTTGAACAGATCGACAGCACGGAGCCCTCCGACCAGAGGGACAAAACCGCGCGCGGCTCGTTCGGCCCCGACATGTGGCCCGAGGCTAGCGGGTGGCCGGAGTTCGCGCCCTGTTAGGACCTAACCTGTCCGGGACATGCTCCCCGGCTGAAGGAAGGACCCATGAACAACGAGGCAAGCGCACTGACGGCACCGCTCCCGGGTGGGGGCCACATCCCGCTGCTGGGGTTCGGGACCTGGCAGCTGGAGGGTACAGAGGCCTACGAGGGGACGCGGGCAGCCCTCGAGGTGGGGTACCGGCACATCGACACGGCGACGGGCTACTCCAACGAGGACCGCGTCGGCGCCGCTCTCCGCGACAGCGGTATCGAGCGGGGCGAAGTCTTCGTGACCACGAAGTGCCCGCCCGAGCGGGCCGGGCACGAACTGAGGACGCTGGACGAGAGCCTGCGGGCCCTCGGTGTTGACTTTGTCGACCTATGGCTCGTGCACTGGCCACCCAACGGTCAGGCTCGCCCCGCCACCTGGAGGGCGTTCATCGAGGCCCGCGGCGCCGGTAAAGCCCGGGCGATCGGCGTCAGCAACTACAGCATCGCCCAGATAGACGAGCTGATAGAGGCCACCGGGCAAGCCCCGTCGGTGAACCAGATCCCCTGGAGCCCCTTCCTCTACGACCCGGGGACGGCGGGCGCCCTCAGGGACCGCAGCGTTGTCCTGGAGGGTTACAGTCCTCTCAAACGCAGCAGCCTGGGGCACCCGGTGCTCGTGGAACTGGCCCGGGCTTACCGCAAGACCCCGGCACAGATCGTGCTCCGGTGGCACCTCGAGCATGGGTTCGTGGTGATCCCCAAGTCTGCCCGGCGGGAACGGATCGAGGAGAACTTCGACATCGGGTTCGAACTTTCGAAGGAGGACGTGGCCCGGCTCGACCAGGTCAAGGCGGGCGGCTGATAGGCGCCGTCCAGCCTCGGAGCCAGCCCAGCCTCAGAGCCAGCCCCGCTCGTCGGCGGCCCGGATGGCCTCCGCTCGGTTGCGGCCGCCAGTCTTGGCGATGGCGGCCGAAAGGTAGTTGCGGACAGTTCCCTCCGACAGGAAAAGCGCTTTGGCGACTTCGGCAACACAAGTGCCGGAGCGGGCGGCCATCAGCACATCGCGTTCGCGCGGCGTGAGAGGCGAGGTCCCGTGGGCGAGCGAGTCCGCCGCCAGCGAGGGGTCGACGACCCGCTCGCCGGCCGCGACCCGGCGGATGGCATCCGAGAGCTGCTCCGCCGGTGCATCCTTCACGACGAACCCGCGCGCTCCCGATTCCATGGCTCGGCGCAGGTACCCGGGGCGGCCGAAGGTGGTGAGGATGAGCGACCGGCACTCGGGCAGCTCCTGGGCGAGGACGGCGGCGGCGGCCAGGCCGTCGATGCCCGGCATCTGGATATCGAGCAGGGCTACGTCTGGACGATGAGCCTTGGCCGCGGCGACCACTTCGTCCCCCCGACCGACAGTGGCGACCACCTCGAAGTCTTCCTCCAGGGTGAGCAGCGCCGCCAGCGCCGTGCGGACGAGCTCCTGGTCGTCAGCTAGGAGCAAGCGGATCATGCTGGCGCCCCCCCGTCCATGCCCAGGGATACCCGCAGCCGCCACCCGTTGGGCTCTCGCGGACCGGCGTCGACCCTGCCACCCGCGGCGGTGACCCGTTGGCGCAGACCGGCGAGGCCACTGCCGGCCAGGGGCACCCCTCCTACGCCGTCGTCGATGATCTCGACCGACGAAGTGGAAAACAGGACGGCGCAGGAAGTCGCATGGGCGTGACGGACGACGTTCGTCAGCCCCTCCCGAAGCACCCAGCCGAAGAGCTCCCGATGGCGGAGGTCGACGATGTCCACCGCACTAGGCAGATCGGCTGTCACCCCAGCCGCCCGGAGAAGCTCCTTTCCCGTGGCCAGCTCCCCGGCCAGGGTGACCTCCCGGTAGTTCGCCACCGTCGCCCGCACGTCGGCCAGCGCGCTCCGCGCCAGATCCTCGACTTCACTGATCTCGACCAGGGCGCGCGCCGGGTCGGTGGCCGCGATCCGCCGAGCCAGGCCCGCCTTCACCGTGATGGTCGTGAGCGAGTGGCCGAGAAGGTCGTGCAGGTCCCGAGCGATGCGAGAGCGCTCGTTCTCCGCGGCCAGGCGCGCCAGCTCGGAACGGGCATCGGCCAGAGCGCGGTTGCCGCGCGTGACCTGGAAGAAACCGAACATAGCCAGGGCGGTCAAAGGGATGGCTATAAGGGTGCCATTGTCCACGCTCGTGCCGACGCTGTCGTGCCACGAAGCGACGGCAGGGGGGAGGAACACCGCAAATAGGGTTAAGGCGACGACCGGCAGCAAAGAACGGGTGCCGAGACCTGCCACCGTCACGACGGCGATGAAAACGCACATCACGGAGGCATCGGCATGAGCGAACGGCAATTCGGCCGCCCACAACGCCACCAGAGCCGCATAGAGGCCCCAGAACCGCAGGGCACCCGCTTGCCATAGCGCCCGGATGGCGATGAGGTAGCAGGCGCCGAAGCCGACGATGATGGCGTAGCCGGCGACGGCGGCAACGCCCCTCGAATCGTGCGCCGTGGCCCCGACGACTTGCACAAGGTAACCAAGAAAAACCCCGGGGAACACCGTCCCGCGCCAGCCGCGGGCCCATTTACGCTGGGCCGCCACCCATTCTGTGCCTGCCGGCCCGGCCGGGACCGTTGCTGTCCCCACGACCTCAACCGTACCGGCCTCAACCGTACTGGGCTCGAGCGTGACGGGTGCTCCCCGGCGGTTCATACTCGAGCCGTGTCACGGCGGTACACCCGTACCGCAAGCTGAGCCAACCCCACAGTCCATATCGCGATCACCACCCAGGCTTCGAGGGGGGGCCAGCCGCTGTGACCGAGGGCCGACTTACCGGCCTGGACAAGCCAATAAGACGGGAGGCATTTCACCAAGGTGAGCAAGACGCCACTGGACGCCAGCGGCCCCCAGGCCCCACCGAGCAGGGCGAACAGGGTGGTGGTGCCACCCATAGCCGGCCCCATGGAGTCGACGGACAACAGATGGCCGAGGAGGATGCCGAGAACCGCGAAAGGGATGAGCCCGACGAGCAGCAGGACCGTCATGGTCAGCCATTCGCCCGCAGACAGCCGGACGCCGAGCGATGTCCCCGCGGCATAGAGCACCACCAGGCTGAGCAGCGCCATCAGGTACCCGCAGACCACCTTCGCCCGGAAGTAGGCGCTCGTTGCCAGGGGGGTGATGCGCAACTGGCGCGTCCAGCCCAACTGGCGCTCGGCGGCAATGCGCGCCCCGCTCGAGATCACCGCCACCATCGTCCCCCACGACGCCATGCCCGTCATGTAGTAGAGGGGGAAAGAGATGCCGTCGAGATCGGCTGTGCGGTTGGTCCCCCCGATGAGGAAAAACAGGAGCAAGGGAAAGCCGAGCGAAAAAACGAGGAACCGGCGGTTGCGGAAGGTGCGGAGCACCTCGTAGCGCAGGTAGGTCGGGTGCTTCATCGGGCCACCTCAACTTCGTCGTCGTCGTCTTCGTCAGCGGTCAGTTCCAAGAACGCCTCTTCGAGGCCGGCGCCACGCACTTCGATGTCGCGGGCGCCTGGGAACCGGCGGAGCAGTTCCCGCAGCGCGGAGTCGGAGTCGGAGCACGAAAGCACCACGGCCTCGCCTCGGGTGTCGGCGCTGTTAACGCCGGGCAGGGCGGACAGTGACGCGACGTCTGCGTCGGGGAGGGTGGCCCGGATGGTGCGGCTGCCCGCCATCGCCTTGATCTCGGTGGCGGGGCCGTCGGCGACGACCCGGCCGCGGGCCATGAGGATGATCCGGTCCGCGTACGCGTCGGCTTCCTCCAGGTAATGGGTAGCGAAGATAACCGTTTTCCCGCCGGCCGCGACGGCGCGCATGGCGTTCCAGAAGTCTCGGCGGCTCTCCACGTCGAGCGCCGCCGTGGGCTCGTCGAGCACCAGTAGGTCAGAACCGGCTACGAGCGCGATGGCAAACCGGACGCGCTGGGTCTGGCCGCCGGAAAGCTTCGTTGTCTGGCGGTCAGCGAACTCAGCCGTGCCGGTGACGCTGAGCACCTCGTCTACGTCCAGGGGACGAGGGTACAGCGACGCCACCATGGTGACCAGCTCACGCACGCTCAGGTTTTGGACCAGTGAGCCCGTCTGGAGCATGCCGCCGATAAGGCCGTTCCTCACGGCCGCCGCCGGCGTCATCCCGAACACCGAGACAGTGCCGGCGTCTGGCCGGGCGAGCCCAAGCACCATGTCGATCGTCGTCGTCTTCCCGGCGCCGTTAGGCCCGAGCAGCGCCACGGTCTGGCCGGCGTTGATGGAGAGGTCGACAGACCGCACGGCGTGGACCTTGCCGTAGGACTTGCTGAGGTGACTGAGGACGATCCCGGCCCCGCCCCTGTCTTTGCTCATGTCGTTGTTTACGGGCATGAAATAGACATTGGCACCGGAGCGCGCCCGGGCGTAAGTGCGCCGGCTCACAACTTGCCCGTTACTTCTGTCATATCCCGGCCCGGGCCGGTCCACCCGGGCCGGCGGCGGGGGCCCCTCAGGAGGTCCCGGGAGCGTCCGGCGTGATCAGCCGTACCGTGCTGCAGGGGAAACTGAAGCGGTCCGGCATGCCTGGTGTCAGGCTGCAGTCGAACACATATTCCTCGCCCTCCCGCGTCCAGCCTTCCGCCGAAATCGTCCCTGGATCCCGGGCGGGATTGGCCCAGTAGATCGTGAACAGGGAGGGCACGCTTGGCCAGGTTAGCTCGCCGGCCGCGGGCGAGCTACACCCATCAGCGTCGTGAGGGACCGGCCAGGTGTGGGCCTGAGTAGGAATAGCGCCCGGGACCGACCTCGAACACGGCCTCCCTCTGTCCAATGGTGCCCGGGTAGTCGGCGACGAGCCCAGGACCGGTCCCGTCGGCGCCCACGACCTCGCCGGGCCGGGCGGAAGGTACGTGAACACTGGCCCGGACATTGGGAGGTATGTTGACCTCCAGGGTGAAGCGGGCCCCGTCGCGCGCCCACGATGTCGAGATCTCCCCCCGTACCGACTGGAAGGAACCCCGGGCGTAGGACAAAGACCCGCCCGGGTGCGGACGGATCTCCACCCTGTCAAAGCCCGTCGCTCCGGGGGCGAGCTCGATGCCGAGAACGAAGCGGTAGAGCCACTCCCCGACCGAGCCCAGAGAGTAGTGGTTGAACGAGTTCATCAGCGGCGCCTGGAACCCGTTGTCATCGGTCCAGCCGTCCCAGCGTTCCCAGATGGTCGTCGCCCCGCGGTCGATCGTGTACTGCCAAGACGGGAAGGTCCGCTGCTCCAGGAGCCGGTAGGCGACGTCAGAGTACCCGTTGGAGCTGAGCACCGGCAGGAGGTACCCGACGCCGACGAAACCCGTGGCCAAGTGCCAGTCCTCCCGGGCGATCGCCTCGACCAGGTGCGCCGCGGCCTGGGCCCGGAGGTGCTCGGGGAGCAGGCCCATATGCAAAGCGAGCACGTAGGCGGTTTGCGTCCCGCTCGCCACCGTGCCCGTCGGGCCTACATATTCCTCCACGAACGCGTCTCGGACCTCGCCCGCCAACTGCTGGTAGCGGGCTTCGTCCTGGGGCCGCCCGACCGCCCGGCACACTTCAGCCATCAGGACGGCGTCGTAGGCCCAGTAGGCCGTGGCGAGAAGCTCGCGTGGGGTGAAGTCACCCTTAGGGGCGAGCCAATCGCCAAAGTTCTTGCCTAGTTTCTGCGTCCTCAGCCTCGTCGGGTTGTTCGTCGACAGGAAGTCCATCCAGGCCGCCATCGACCGGAAGTTGCGCTCCAGCACCCCTGTATCGCCGTACATCTTGTAGACGGTCCAGGGCACGATCACGCCCGCGTCGCCCCACGCCGGCGCTGCCTCCTGGTCGAGGCTGAGCCGGGGGGCGAAGTCGGTGAAGGCGCCGCAAGGCAACTGAGCATCGCTGAGGTCATCCAGCCACTTCGAGAAAAAGGAGGCAACGTCACGGTTATAAGCCGCCGTCCGGGCGAAAATCTGGGCATCGCCGAGCCACCCGAGCCGCTCGTCGCGCTGAGGGCAGTCGGTCGGGATACTGATGAAGTTGGCGCGTTGGCCCCAATCGATGTTGGCGTAAAGGCGGTTGACTTCGGGAGACGAGCACTCGAACAAACCGGTGCGGGGGGTGTCAGAGTGCACGACGCACGCGGTCGCGGCGGCGGGGGTGAGGTCCCCGGACAAACCCGAGATCTCGGCGTAGCGAAAACCGTGGAAAGTTGAGCGGGGCTCTAGCACCTCAGTCCCGCCCGCCGTCGTGAACAGGTCCGTTTGGCGCGCCGTACGAAGATTGTCGACGTACAGACTGCCCTCTTCGTCCAGCACCTCGCCATGGCGGACGCGGATGACGGTGCCGGGAGGCTCGTCGACCTTCAGCCGTACCCAGCCGGCGAGGTTTTGGCCAAAGTCAACGATCAGCCCACCACCGGCCGCCGGCAGGACGGTTCTCGCCGGCAGCTCTTCTGTCACCCTTATCGGCGGGCCCGGGTCGGCCACCAGCGCGGCGTCGCCCCGCCCACGGCACGAAGCGGGCCGCCACGAGCTGTCGTCGAAACCCGGTCGGTCCCACGACGGCGGCTCCCGGCGCTGGTCCCGGCGCTCGCCCATCAGAAGGTCGGCGTGGGCGATGGCGCCTGTGGAGCTTCTCCAGTGTTCGTCCGTGACGATCCTTTGTTCGCCACCGTCCTCCATGGTGATGACGAGCTGTGCCAACAGCTCCGGGTCGCGTGCGTAGTGGGCGCCGGCGCGCTTGGCGTCAAAACCATAGAAGCCGCAGGCCCAACCGTCGGCGACTATTGCCCCGATAACGTTGTCGCCTCCTAGGAGCAACTCGGTCACGTCGTATGTCTGGTACAAAAGCCGCCGGGTGTAGTCGGTCCATCCAGGCGCCAGCACCCCGTCGCTCACCGGGCGGCCGTTGACCGAAAGCTGGTAAATGCCGAGCGCCGTCGCATAAAGACGGGCCGAAACAACTTTCCGCTCGAGCGTGAAGGCCCGCCGCAAATAGGGAGCCGCCGTCATTGCCTGAGCGATCGCGTCAACAGGCCCGCCCGGGCCCGGGGGAGCGGAAGGGTCGCGGCCCGGGCCGAGGCCTATCCAGGACGCGCTCCACCCGGCGGCGGTACCCAGTGCCGTCTCAAAGGTTGCCTCCGAGCTCCATGGTCCCGGCTCACCCGTCTCGTCCCAGACCCGGGCCTTCCAGACGTACTTTCGCGCCGGCACCAGGGGTGCTCCTTGGTAAGCGACGTCGGTCGAAGCCTCCGCTGCAACGCGCCCGCTGTCCCAGGCCAAGGCTCCGTGCTCTAGGTCAGCGCCGTCGAGCCCGACCCTGACCTGGTAAGCCGTTTGCCATCGCCCTGCTCCGGTCCCCGTGCCCGGCTCGGCGACGGCGCTACGCCAGGCGAACCGGGCCCGGTCGGGCTCTACGCCCAGCGGGTTTTGCTTGTGGGCACAACGAAGGTCGAACGGTACGAGCCCGTGCGAGCTCATCAGAGCTCCGCCAGGGGCATGACGTCAAGGATCCCCGGGGCGGCGCGTAGCCGCTTGACCACCGCCTCGGGCACAGGCTCTTCGAGGGAGATCGCCATTATCGCGGTGTGCTTGTCGGCGGAGCGGCCAAGGTGAAGGTCGTTGATGTTGATGTCGGCGGTGGCCAGAGCATTTGTTACCAGGGCGACCATGCCCACCCGGTTGTCGTTGCGGACAACCAGCAGCCATGGCGCGAACGGCAGCTCGATCTCATGCTCGTCGAGGAGCACGATCCTGGGCTCGCCCTGCCCGAACAGCGTCCCGCCGACAGTCCGCCCTCCTCCCCGGACCAGGACGAGGTTGACGTAACGATGAGAGGTGCTGGCGGTCGTCGCCCGCACCTCGAGACCCCGCTCTGTGGCCAGCTGGGCTACGTTCACATAGGACACGGGCTCTTCGCTGGCGGCGGAGAAGAGGCCCTTCTGCGTTGCCAGGGTGAGCAGCCGCGTGTCATGGCCGGCGATGGGGCCGGCGTATTCGATCTCCAGCACTCCCGGCAACTCGCCGGCCAGCGACGCGAAGAGCCGTCCGAGCCGCTCGGCCAGGGGTACGAAGGGCCGCACGACCTCGTCGGCCTCGGCCGCGGGCACATTGACGGCGAAGGGGACGATGTCCCCGGCCAGGGCGAGAACGACCTGCTCGGCGATGGTCACGCCCGCCTTGTCCTGGGCTTCGCGGGTGCTCGCCCCCAGGTGCGGCGTCACCACCACTTCGTCGAGTTGCAACAACGGTGAGTTCCCGGGGGGTTCCACAGCGAACACGTCAAGGCCGGCGCCCGCCACCCGGCCGTCCGAGATCGCCCGGGCAAGGGCGGCTTCGTCCACGATGCCGCCCCTAGCCGTATTGACGAGGCGCAGGCCGGGCTTGGCGACAGCCAGAAGGTCATCGCCTACGAGGCCCATCGTCTCGGGTGTCTTGGGCAGGTGGATGGTCACGAAGTCGGACTGGCGCACCAGGTCTTCCAGGGGGACGAGCTCGACGCCTATCTGGCGGGCCCTTTCGTGGGCCAGGTAGGGGTCGTAGGCGATCAAGTGCATGCCGAACGCGAGCGCCCTCTGGGCCACCAGCGTCCCGACCCGCCCGAGGCCTATGACGCCAAGGGTCTTGCCATAGAGCTCCACGCCTTCCCAGCGTGAACGCTCCCACCGTCCCGCCTTCAACGCCGCGTGTGCCTGAGGGACGTTGCGTGCCTGGGCCAGCAGGAGAGCGATCGTATGCTCGGCCGCCGAGAGGATGTTGGACTGAGGCGCGTTGACCACCATCACGCCTCGCCTGGTCGCGGCGGCCACGTCGACATTGTCCAGGCCGATGCCCGCCCTGCCCACTACGGCGAGCTCACGCCCTGCGACCAGGACCTCCTCGGTCACTTTGGTGGCGGAGCGTATGACCAGGGCCGCGGCCCCCGGGACCACCTCAAGCAGCTCGGCGGGCGACAAGCCCAGGCGGACGTCCACCTCGTGCCCGGCCTCGGCGAGCAGGTCTAAGCCGGGTTGGGCGATCTCTTCGGTGACCAGGACACGGGACATCCCACCATGCTCGCACCCCGGTTGGGCCCGGCTCCAGTGCTTTCGCCGCGGCCCGTCCTTGGGCCGGCGTTCCCAACAAGTCTCCGCGGCGCTAAGTCTCCGCGCCGCGCCCGGCGGCCCTGGCAGACTTGCTGCATGCCCGACACTGAGCTTCCCGACATCATCATCCCCACCGGCCTGCTCCCGGCGGACGGCCGGTTCGGCAGCGGGCCCTCGAAGGTGCGCGCCGAGGCCGTTGCCTCGCTCAGCCTCGCCGCCCAGGGCCCTCTTGGGACGAGCCATCGGCAGAAGCCGGTCAGGTCGCTGGTAGGCCGTCTGCGCGCCGGCCTGGCGGAGCTGTTCGGGCTGCCCGAGGGTTATGAAGTCGTGCTCGGCAACGGGGGCACGACCGCCTTCTGGGACATCGCCACGTTCTGTCTCGTCGACCGGCACAGCCAGCACTTGTCTTTCGGCGAGTTCTCCTCCAAGTTTGCGGCCGCGGCCAAGGCCGCCCCCTGGCTCGACGACCCCGATGTCGTCACCAGCCCGGCCGGCACGCACCCAACAGCGATCGGGCGCTCGGGCGTTGACCTCTACGCGCTCACCCACAACGAGACGTCGACGGGCGTGATGATGGAGATCCGCCGGCCGGACGGGGCCGACCCGGGAGCTCTCGTGGCCGTCGACGCCACGTCCGCTGCCGCCGGCCTGCGTGTCGACGCCCGGGAGTTCGACGCCTACTACTTCGCGCTCCAGAAGGGCTTCGCCTCCGACGGCGGGCTATGGATAGCTCTTCTGTCGCCGGCGGCGGTGGCCAGGGTCGGACAGCTGGCCGGACCGGGGTCGACCCGCTTCGTACCGGCGTTCTTGGACCTTGCTGTCGCTCTGGAGAACAGCAGGCTCGACCAGACTTACAACACTCCGGCCATCGCTACGCTGTTGTTGGCCGTCGACCAGCTCGAATGGGTACTTGGAAATGGTGGCCTGGAGTTTTCGGCCAGCCGCTGCGACCGCTCAGCCGAGATCCTTTACGGCTGGGCCGAGTCCACGGCCTATACGGCCCCGTTCGTGGCTAAGCCGGACCAAAGGTCGCACGTTGTCGGTACCATAGATTTCGGCACTTCCGTCGACGCCGCCCTCGTGGCCAGGGTGCTGCGCGCCAATGGCATCGTCGACACGGAGCCGTACCGAAAGCTGGGGCGCAACCAGTTGCGGGTCGCCATGTTCCCGGCCATCGAGCCTGATGACGTGGCCGCCCTTACGGCTTGCATCGACCATGTTGTGGGCGCCCTGTCTTAGCTCTCAAGCGGCGGCCGACTATCCACCAATATCGGGTGGAGACCTGACAAAATACAGGTCTCGTACAGTTCTTTACGAGAGCTCAAGTATTTGCCGCCGTTTATGGGCGCGCCCCTTCAAGGGAGGGCACATTTGAGGCATTTCCTGTTGCACCACAGGGGCCCTGATGATCCCTCGCGGTTTGCTTACCTTCATAACGTCCAGGGCCTGTCAGCTGAGCAGGACCGGCTGCGCCTCATAACGCTGATAGGCGTGGGCGCCCTGATAGTCCTCAACGGGGCGGACGTTGTCACCACCCACCTCCTGCTGGTCCACGGCGCCCAGGAGGCCAACCCCCTATCGTCTCTCCTCCTGGCCAGCGCCAGCCTGCTTTGGGTGAAACTCGCGATCCTCGGCGCTCTTGGTGTCATGGTCATCAGGCACCGCCCCCGGTTCGGGGTTATGGCGGCCGTCTTCATCACTTTGGGCATGTACGCCACGGCAGTACTGTCCAACCTGCTGGTCCTGCGCCTGGTAACGAGGTAGCGGCCGGGCTCACGGCTTGAGCAGCTGGGCCCACGGACTAGTCAGGGACGCGTGTCGACCTCAGTCACGTACTCCCAGTCGACATGGTCACGACGCTCGACGATGACCGGCGTCTCTTGCCCTTTGGACAACTCCCGGGCGTACGCCTCGGCGGCCTCGTCGCCGTCCAGATCGCTGGTCTCGATCTCAATGCCGCCTGGTCGCGTGAACCGGTAACGCTGGGCGCCGGCGGAGGAAGGCCTGCTATCAGTCATCGGGCGATGATACCGGGGCCTGGTCCCGTTTCGACGCCCGCTCCCGCTACCCCTGGCTCGGCGGCTCGTCCTGGTAACCGATGGAGCTCCAGTCCGGGGCCGGACCGGCGGGGGAGAGACGCGCCGCCACCGCCTCCGGGGCGTCGCAGCCCACCAGCAGCTCGTCGAAGTTGGCTCCTTCGAGCCTCACCCTCACCCCTCGTGTTGTGTTGTGGTGGACAACGGCGAAGACCTTGGAGCCCTGTGAGTGGAACGTCCCGATGACGAACAGCCCCGGCCAGGAAGCCCCTACAGACTTGGTGAACGCATTGACGGCGTGCACCGCGTCGTCTACGACCTCGACCTCGCGGACCGACGACATCGGCACTCGGATGTCACCGTGTACCGCTTCCGCTTTCTCGGCCAGGCTCAGGTGTACCACCAGGTCGTTGCCCTCAGGGCTCAGTTCTGCCATTGCCCACCTCCCCTGAGGCAAAGGCTAGCCGTGAGGATGGTTGTCACCGGACAGGGCAGCGGCACGGGCGTTGATGGCGTCGGCCTCCAAAGCGCCTGCGGTATTCGTGGTCGCCCCGTGGGGGCCTCGCGCTCCTGCCGGTGCCCTCGCCGACGACGTGCATGTGGGCCTCGAACGTCCAGGCTCGGAGGTCACCAACGAGGAAAAGCCTGGAGAGGTTGTCGCCTCCTAGCGTGGCCAAACACCGAGTAAACAACCGGTCGGGTCATGTGTTGGTGTCGTCCGGTGGGACGAGATCGGGACCGGGAAGCGCAGCCGCGGCGACTCTCGAGTGCTCTTCCTCAGGCCAGTTGGTGCCGATGGTATAGCTGGTCATGGAGAGTGAGCCATACGTATAGCCGTCCACGAGCACATCCGCCGTGGAACTGGCGGCACTGGCCAAGCCGGCTATGTAGAGGAGGGGTATGAAATGGTCGGGCGTCGGCACCGCGGCGCTGAAATCCCCGTGGCCCCGCAGGTCGGCGAGATCTTGGGGCGAAGATGTCATGCAGCGCCGCGCTGCGTCATCGAACCGGTGGGCCCAGCCGAACCCGCCGTCGGGTTGGCCCCAGTCGACGCGGCGGAGGTTGTGGACGACATTGCCGCTGGCGATGACGAGCACGCCCCGTTGACGCAGCGGCGCCAGCTGAGCACCGAGCCCGAGATGGTACTCAAACGGCTCCAGCGCGTTGATCGACAGTTGGACAACAGGGATGTCGGCGTCGGGGAAGGCATGGACCAGTACCGACCAGGTGCCGTGGTCGAGGCCCCAACTGTCGTGATCGAGCCCGACCCAGGTGGGCTTGGCGATCTCGGCGACCTCTTCGGCGAGGGCGAGGTCACCAGGCGCGGGGTACTGCACGGAGAAGAGCTCATCGGGGAACCCGTAGAAATCATGGATCGTCTTCGGCCGGTCCATGGCGGTGACGGCCGAGAGGTTGACGTACCAGTGTGCGGAGATCACGAGGATGCCGCGCGGTCGAGGAACGCCGGTTCCAAGCTCACGCCAAGCATCGGTATAGCGGTTGCGATCAAGCGCGTTCATTGGGCTCCCATGCCCCAAGAACGCCGCCGGCATCGGTTCGGTGGTCATCGAGCCACTTTATTGACAACCGAATGGGCGCAGCTGGTTGTGTTCACTTCGGGTGCAGACTAGGCAATATGAAGGCGCTACGCTAGGTGGACCTTAGGCCCGGTACGAAAGGGAGCGAGGATGCATACCCACGCCAGGTTGTGCTGCTCCGTGCTTGCTCTGTCCACTCTATTTGGTTTGGCTGCCAGCCTGGCGCTGGCCCAAGCAAGGGCCCCTCGCAGGTGTCGCCCAGCCCCAGGTCAGCGTGCTTGGCCTGCTCCCAGGGTGCCGGTGAGATTGTCCCTTCAGCCTTCCTAACTGTCCAGAACTGGTGATGCCTTTGCCAGGCAGCGCGTGGTGGAAATAACGCTGAGCGAGGTTGTACCGCAACGTCATGTTCGTGGTTGTCCGTATCGGGACCAAAGCCCTTGATGCGGTCATTGGGCCGGGTTACCTTCGCTTCACGAGTTCACCACGGAGAAGCAGCTATCACGGAATGTCGAAAATGTGGCTCTCTGATTGCGAGCTGTTCGGCGCTTCCTTCCCCAACAGGCCAAGGAGCTTCCTGCCCATGTTCAACGTCACTGTGAGGTACGAGTGTCAAGCCGGGCCCACTGCCGAGCTTTCTGTCTTGCTTGCACGGGAACTCAAGTTCATCGAGACGGGCCAGTAAACCGTGACCCTGTGGCGTCCCGAGGAGCCAGCCGGCCACGACCCATTTTGCGTCCACCCGGACGTACACCCACCATCGGCGCAATGCACGGCTGACCCCACTGACCCTCCCACGATGCAAGGTCGGCCAAGCAAAGGTTGGGTCGCCGCTCATACGGAGCACCGCGCCGCCTCCCCCTCTGTGGTGATCGAGGGCCTCAAGTCGGACGTGGTGCTGGACAGCTTCGGCTTTTATGTCCGCCCCAAGTTCTCCCCCTACGTGTCGCCGCACACGGCATGTAAGAGCGTGGCGCGCCAATGGATGAACGCCTATGAAGAGGACCAACCCCATCTGCTATCGATGCACCGGGGCTCGTAGGTGTGGTGGCGATCACCTCGGGCTCGGCCTCTGCCGTGACTGCGTTGCCGCCCGCGGTTGGCCGCTGGCTCCGGTAGCTTTAGGCGCTAGGCGGGAGCTTTAGGCGCCAGGCGGGCTTCGGTTCCGCGACCGCCACTCCTGAGAGTCCTGGTGATTGTGCCCAGGCGAGCACCTTCGCCGCTGTGTACGCCGCTGGCGTCAACACGAACATTTGCCGCTGCCGTAGCTGGTCCCTACAACAATGACGGCTGCAAGCCATATAACGCCCAGGTGAGCGGCGTGACTGGATCGAACTTCCTAGACATCCAAACGGCCAATGCCACGGTGATCGCTCGTTGCGGAGGAGCTCGGTCACGATCCTCACGCGCTTGACGCCACTCCCGGCTCTCGTCCAGACCTGAGCTCACGACACGCCTTCCCCGTCGGAGACGGGCCTGGCAGTGCTTGCGGTGGGGACAGGGGAGTGCTTCAGATCGTCGGCGCCAGCGCGTTCAGGGAAGGGCGTAGGACAGAGCGCAACGGGCCTGCGCCTCCCCGGCTCAGTCTCTGCGACTTCGAGCACGGGGAGACACGTCGGAGTTACACGCCTGTTGTTCAACTCTCGTGCTGCTACACGGGCACGTGACCACGACGGCTTAAGTGGGCGCGAGAGCATTTCGCCTCTACCGGCCACGCTCTAGACGTGGTACGTCCGAAGGGAAGGAAGGCCAGTTCCATGAGGAAGACCATTTTTGCCCTTGTCGCAGCAACATGCCTGCTGCCGACGTTCGTCACACCCACGGCCAGTGCGACCAGCCATCCCGCTTTCTCTCGGGTTCAGGTTCTTTCGGTCGGCGCCTCTCCCCGGCAGGTGAGCTCCTATGGCGGCATCTCTACGATCAAGGCTCGGCTAAAGAACGCGACGAACTGCCAGCTCCAGTTGCTCAGCCATCAGAACTTCCGGGTCATTTTCGCCAGCAGCAGGCGTTCGTGTAGGACATCTTTCACCGCCCGCGTAACCATCGGGGCAAACCTGAACACGATCACACGAACGATCGCCTTCGCCCTGATGGCACGCAACCCTACGAGTTCCTTCACCGCCGACCTCTCCGTCACGCTGCCTTCCCTTCCTGCTCCCTTCATCTCATCGGTCAGCGCCTCCCCCCAGCAGCTAGGGCAGTTTGGAGGGAACACGGCGATCAGGGCCTCTGTCAAGAACGGAAAGAGCTGCCAGCTCAAGCTCATGAGCCAGCAATCATTCTCGGTCGTCTACTCCGCCGCGGCGCGCCCGTGTGGTACCTCCTTCACGGCGCACGTCATCGTAAGCCCCAATCGAACGGCCGCGCACAGGACCATAGCCTTTGCTCTGATCGCTCGCGATGGCTCCTCCTCGTTCACCGGGTACTTCTACATTGGGCTGGCAGGCTACGTGCCTCCCGCCGCTGCCACCACCACGCTCCCGTACGCTGCCACCACAACCTCGCCTGCGGCCACGACGACGACGCCAGCGGCAACCACGACCGTGCCAGCAGCCACCACGACGCTGCCGCCCTCTGCTGCTACAACTGTGGCCAGCTCGACCACGGGCATACCAATAACCAGCGACAACTGGTCGGGCTACGCGGTGACGGGCGGGCCCTTCACGGGAGCGAGCGCGACTTTCACGGTCCCCTACGTCACCACTGCGGCAAGTTGTGAAGCTGAGCTGTCTATATGGGTTGGGATCGATGGGTTCAGCCCGCCAGGGACGCCCGCTGATACTCAGCTCATCCAGGCCGGTGTCGGCGAGAGCGAAACCAACCCCATCACCAATGAATGCACGCCCGGTCAGTTCACGTCGTGGCCGTGGTGGGAAGTGCTCCCGGCAGCTTCAGAACTCCCGGACGACTGGAATGGGAGCCCTGTGAGTGCAGGCGATACCGTAACCGTCGACATCGAGCAAGTCAGCGCGGGTACCTGGGCCATGGAAGTTACTGACGATACAAGCGGCGGCAGCTTCGTCCAGGACACCCCCTTCGACGGCTCTGAAGCGACAGCTGAATGGATTGTGGAGGCAACAACAAACGCGGGGGACTGCAACGGCGTCTGCCCGCTGGCTGAGTACACCGACTCTGATGGCAATGAGCCGGGCGTCACCTTCTCTGATCTCGGCCTTAGCGGGACGGACAACGACTGGTACCAGATCGACATGGTGCAAAACGGCATGCAGGTATCTACGCCGTCGAGCTACACCACCAATGGTTCTGGTAGCGGCGTGACGGGTTTTTCCGTGTCCTACACGGGAGATGGAGGGTCCACGATCCAGCCGGCTCTTCGTCGGGCGGGCGGCATAGTCAAAGGCAAGTTCAAGCTCCCCCTTTACCAACGAATGGCTCTTACTTAGGACGGCACGCGACAAAGTGGGCGGGATGGTCTTTCCAGTCGTGGTGACGACCCGTCATGGACCGTGAGGACGCGAACAGTAGTTGTGGTGCGCTCGGTTCCTAGCTGAACGAGACGCTACCCGTTCCTACGATTGACGCAGACAGGCGATCGCCTTCCGGGACTCGCTGAGCTAAGCCAACCGGCTCGGCCACCGGTGGGGGAGGGCTCACTCCTCCACCGGCGAGCGGCGCACCAGGTCTGCCGCCAGAGCGCACGACCTCCCCACACCTCGGGTGTCCCTTCCCCTGAGCTTAGACTTAGGCAGAAGTTACGCTATGAGCATTTCTGCCGACCGGTCCTGATGTTTGTTGGGGAGCCCAGCTCCTTAGCCTCTCAGGCCCGGTGCATCTCGTGACCGGCCGCGTCCACCCGGCCTTGCCCCACCAACCAGGCCAGGGACTCGAACACCGCGTCCAGAGAGCTGTAGCGGGGCCGGTAGCCCAGGGCCTTGACGGCCTTGTCGATGCTCATCGAAGGACTGTGAGAGATGTGGTCCCACGTGGCTTGAGCATCCTGGGGCTCCCAGGCGCCCGCCCAGGTCTCCCAGGGTTGGAACGACAACCGGGCGCTTTGCCCGAACCAGGCGGCCACGCTCTCGGCGTAGCCGCGCAGGGTGAGGGCACGCGCCGAGACCAGGTGGAACGCCTCGCCGGAAGCAGCGCCGGGATCGGACAGCGCCTGGGCGAACCCCTGGGCGACGTCGTCGGCATGTACGTGATGGACGGTCTCCAGGCCAAGGTTGGGCAAGGCCAGCTCGTCGCCGCGGGCCAACCGGTTGAAGACTTCGAGGTTTAGGTTGCCGGCGGGGTTGACGGGCGCCCAGCCGGGCCCGACGATATGGCCCGGGCGCAGGACGGTGCAGCGCAGCCTGCCCTGGTGGGCGGCGCCGAGCAGGAGCTCTTCGATGGCGGCCTTCTGCGTCCCGTAGTCGCCGAACGGCTGGCGGGCCTCGTCCTCGGCGACGGGCACCTCCACCGCACTGCCGTGCACCCAGATGGTCCCGCAGTGCAGGAGGTAGGAGCCCAACGGGACCAGGGCTTCGAGCAACTGGCGGGCCGAGGGCACGCTGAAGCACACGAGGTCGACCACCGCGTCAGGACGCAACGCCGCCACCCGGGAGCCGAAGGTGGTGGCCCCGTCCTCGGCTTCCCGGTCGACCTGCACCCGCTCGACCTGGTCCCAGGCCGGGTGCTCCAGGTACGGGCCCCGCTGGCCCCGGCTCATGGCGACGACCTCGTGACCGGCCATGACCAGCCGGGGGACCAGGTAAGTACCTATGTGGCCCGTGGCCCCCACTACCAGCACCTTCATGAGCTCACCCTCCGATCATGGACATGGACCGGGACGGTCGCAAGAAGCCCGGGTCGTTGATGCCATGCCCGGGAAGCTTGCCCCACACCGAACGGCGCAGTGCCAAGGCGATGTCCTCGTCGCTCCCCCCACTACGCAGGAGGGTGCGGACCGAGACCTCGTCGTCCGAGAAAAGGCAGTTGCGGACGGCGCCGTCGGCGGTGAGCCGCAGCCGGTTGCAAGTACCACAAAACGGGCGCGTCACGCTGGCCACCACACCGATCTCACCGCCACCGTCGCAGAACCGGTAGCGGTCGGCCGGCGCCGGGTCGCCCTCAGAGGGCTTGACGGCCTCGATGGGCCAGCTGGCGTTTATGCGAGCCAGCACGTCCTCGCTCGGGACCACCTGATCGCGCCGCCAGCCCCCTTCGGCGTCCAGAGGCATGAACTCGATGAACCGGACGGTACGGCCGTACCGGCGAGCAAAAGCGGCGAAGTCCAGGACCTCGTCGTCGTTGACGCCCGAGATCAACACGACGTTGACCTTGAGAGGCGCGAGGCCGGCGGCTTCGGCGGCGTCCATGGCCACCAGGACCGTAGCCAGTTGCCCGCGCCGGCGGATCTGCGCGAACCGGTCCGGCCGCAGGGAGTCGCAGCTGATGTTGACGCGGTGCAGCCCGGCCCGGGCGAGCTCGGCCGCCACCGGTGCCAGCACGGTCCCGTTCGTGGTCAAGGAGAGGTCGTCGAAGCCGACGGTCGACAGCTGGCGGACCAGCTCGACAAGGCCTCGGCGCACGAGAGGTTCCCCACCGGTGAGACGGAGCGACCTCACCCCCAGGGAACGGGCCACGCCCGCCACCCGGGCGATCTCCTCGAACGAAAGGATCTCCGCCCGGGGCAGGAAGGGCACGCCTTCCTCGGGCAGGCAGTAGACGCAGCGCAGGTTGCAGCGATCGGTGACCGACACCCGCAGGTCGGTGTGGACGCGGCCGTAGCCGTCCACGAGCGGTCCTTCGAGGGGCATCGAAGCCTGCGCCGGAGCCCCGCTGGGAGGGCGTACGCCACGGCGCAGGACGACCGGCACTTCGGACGACGCGTTCATTCCCGCACGGCCAGCTGCACGATGCACGCGACCGGCTCGTCGGTCACGAACGGTTCCAGGCCGGCGACGTCCAGGGGAGAGTCCAGACGCTCGACAGTAGCCTTGAGCATGCCGAGGTGGATGCCGCAAACCACGGCGCGGGACTCGTAAGCCACCTCCCGGAACGGGCAATGGTGCAGCACGATCCGGTCGGCGACGCGGTCCGGCTCGGGCTCGAACCCGAGCTGCTTGAGCAAGTCGACGGCGACGGCCATGGTCTCGTCCGCAGAGAGCCGCTGCGTCGGCAAGGCCACGTGGCTCAGCACCGTCGCCCATCTACGGCCGGCCCGCAACGCCTCGTTGGGCACGTCCGGCAGCGCGGAGAGCTGTTGGGCGAGGAGACGGGCCAGTTCGCGGTAACTGACGCCAGCCTCCCCGGCCCGGCCATCAAGCAAGCTCCGGGTGGGCGCCGCCATCTCGTAGAGAACGCGGGGGCGGCCCCTCCGGGAACGGTCTTCGGTCCGTCGCTCCACCAGGCCAACGGAACATAGGACTTCGAGGTGGACCCGGGCCGTGTTGGGGTGCAAGCCGACCGAAGCGCCCGCTTCGACGGCGTCGAGCGGACCGCCCACCTGGTGCAGAGCTGCCAGCAGCGCCTGGCGGCTCTCCCCCGCCAGTGCCCGGTAAGTCGCCCGCTGCCCGCTCGCCGGCGCAGGTACCGGGGCAACGGCGTCCATCAGCGACATGGTTGCATTATTACTCGCCTACGCAATGAATAACCAGCCGTCATTATCTAGGGGCCGTACGGCCCTAGGTAAGCGCCACTTGGGACTGGTTGAGTAGCCCCTGAAAGCCCGACGGGAGGTGATGCAGAGCATGGCCAAGACCCCGCGGGCCAGCAACGACAAGAGAACAGAGGTCCCAAGATGAGCTTGTCGAGACGTGCCTTTCTCGGCGGGAGCGCCGCGGCCGTGGGCGGGTTGGCGCTGGCTGACCACCTGCGGTTCTTCCGACCGCTCTCGGCGGACGCGGCGGCGGCCGAACTCAGCGGGTCTGGGGCGGTAGCGACGGGCAAAGAGCTCGTCTACCGGACCGGGCACTCCAACAACTGCGACGGCGCCTGTGGCCACCTGGTCCACGTGGTCGACGGAAGGGTGACAATGGTAGGCCCGGCGGCCTGGGGCACCAAGACGGTCTCGGGCGCTCCGGCCCCAACGTTCCACCCGCGCATCTGTGCCCGTGGCCTCTCCCAGATCTCCAACACCTACAGCCCGGACCGGATCAAGTACCCCTACAAGCGGGTCGGCGCCCGAGGCTCGGGCAAGTGGGAACGCATCAGCTGGGACGAAGCCACGTCTCTCATCGCCGAGAACTTCACCCGCATCCAGGCGAAATACGGCAAGCCCTCGGTCTGGGTCGCCCCTTACACCGGTTCCCTGGCCCTGATCGAAGGCGTCGTGGGAGCGGGTTTCCGCTTCGCCAGCGTCATCGGGGCCTCGGCGGGCGACTCAGAGGGCGACAACGAAGGCGACTCGGCCACACCGGCGGGATGGAACTATGTTCTCGTCGACCCGGACAACCCGGCTAACGGCGGGGGCTTTTTCACCGGCCACGAGTCGGTGGACTTCCTCAGCGCCAAGACCATCGTGTTCTGGGCCAATAACGTCGCCGAGACGTCGCTGCCGGACTGGCGGGTCATGGTCGACGCCCGCGACCAAAACGGCACCCAGTTGATCTCGATCGACCCGAGGTTCACTGTTACCTCCGCCGCCAGCGACCAATGGCTGCCCATCCGGCCCGGCGCGGACACCGCCCTCATCGACGGGCTCATCAACTACGTGCTGGCCAACGACCTGTACGACGCCGACTACGTTCGCGCCTACACCGTCGGGCCGTACCTGGTCGACCCCAGGACCAAGGGGTGGCTGCGGGCCAAGGAATTCATAGCCGGCGCCAAGGGCAAAGCCGGCGAGGACTATGTCGTCCTCGACGAGGCCGACGGGAAGGTCAAAGCGGCCAGTGACCCCACCCTAAAGTCGCCCGCCCTGCTCGGTACCCACACCGTGGGCCACCTACAGGCGCGCCCAGCCCTGCAGGCCCTGGTCGATGCCGTGGCCCCGTTCACGCCCGAGTACACGTCCCAGCTCACCGACCTGCCGGCGGCGCAGATCATCTCCCTGGCCCAAACCTGGGGCACGGTCAAGCCTCTGGCCGTCCGGGTCGGGTTCGGCCTCTCCCACTGGTACCACGGCGACCTCCACATGCAGGGCCTGCTGACCCTCCAGGCCATCACCGGGAACATCGGGGTGCACGGGGGGGGCGTCACCACCTTCGCCGGTGGCATCACGACGACGGCCTTTGATTTCGGCCACTTCTGGAACCCCACGGGCAAGCCCTACACGGTCCTCGAGCCGATGGACTTCTGCGACGCCGTAGAGCACGACAAACCGTTCCCGGTCCGGGCGGCCTGGTTCATGATCGACAACTTCGCCCAACAGATGTCGGACCGCAACCGCGTGGTACAGGCCATGAACGACCTCGAGTTTTGCGTGGTGTCCGACTACGTGCTCTCGGCCACCGCCGACATCGCCGACGTGGTCCTCCCGGCCTGTACTTATCTCGAAAAAACCGACCTGCTGTCGTCGAACAACTTCTACCTCCAGTACATGCCGAAGATCATCGACCCGCTCTTCGAGTCGAAGTCGGATCTCGACGCCATACGCATGATCGCCCAGAAGATGGGCGTGGGACAGTACTTCGACAAGTCCCCCGACGAGTACCTGCGCCAGATCATGCATATGGGCCAGGCCGACGCCGACCCCACGGTAAAGGGGCTCACCTGGGAACAGCTCACTACGGACACGGTGCACCTGAACACCGACCCGCTCCCCTACGTACCGTTCTTCAACAAGCAGTTCCCGACCAAGAGCGGCAAGATCGAGTTTTACGTCGAGATGCTGGTCCCCTTCGACCAGGAGCTCGCCGTGCACAAGGAGCCGATAGAGGCGTCGCCCACCAACCCGCTGTACGAGAAGTTCCCTCTCGTGTTCCTCTCGACCCACACCAAGTTCCGCACCCACTCCCAGTACGTGAACCTCCCCTGGCTGAAAGAAGTCAACAACGGTGGCCAAGGCTTCTTGGAGATCAACCCCAAGGACAGCGCCTCGCGCGGTATCTCCGAGGGTGAGGTGGTGAGGGTGTTCAACAACCGCGGCCAAATGAAGGTGCGGGCCAGGCTGACTGAGTCCATGAAGCCCGGCGTGGTCAATTGCTACCAGGGCGGCTGGGACACCATCAAGGTCAAGCACTATATCGAGGGTCACCCCAACAACCTGACCCACCAGATCGCCAAGCCGGCGCAGGCCCTGATCCCCAATTTCCCTTCCAACGCCGCATACTACGACTGCTTGGTCCAAGTCGAGCGAGTGGAGGACTGACGCAAATGGCCGCGAAAAACCACCCTACGACCCCTCACCATGCCATGGTCATCGACACCAGCCGGTGCATCGGCTGCTGGGCCTGCGCCGTGGGCTGTAAGCAGGTCAACAACGAACCTTTGGGGTTTTGGTGGAACCGGGTGCTAACCACCGCTCCCAACCAGTCGACGGCACTGAAGGAACCGGCCAGCGAGAACATCGATGTGCCCTGGGGGATCTTCCCGAACGTGGAGCTGGCTTATCTGCCCGTCGCCTGCCAGCACTGCAACGACGCCCCGTGCGTGAAGGTGTGCCCGGTGCAGGCGACTTTCCGTCGCGACGACGGCACCGTCCTGGTGGACTACCAACGTTGCATCGGTTGCCGGTACTGCATGGCGGCCTGCCCCTACGGAGTGCGCATCTTCAACTGGGGCGACGCCGAGTACGCGCCGGGAGGTGCCGTGGGTTACGGGAAGGACTACGTGACCGAGGGCCACCTGGTGTTCGAGCCCGAACGCCCCAAAGGCGTAGTGGAGAAATGCACGTTCTGCGTCGAGCGCATCGACGTAGGCGAAGAGCCCTTCTGCGTCGAGGTGTGCCCGATGGGTGCCCGCGTCTTCGGTGACCTCAACGACCCCGAAAGCGAAGTCAGCCAGCTCGTGAACGACAGTGGCGGGGCTCAGTTGCACCCCGAGCTGGGCACTGACCCGAATGTCTATTACCTGCCCATCCGCAAGCGCGTGGCGAGCGAGAGCTGAGGAGGCTAAACCATGACCAGTCCTGCTATACCTCTCCCCGTCACAGCCGACGGCGCCGGTACCCGGCGGCTGGGGGGCCGCCTGTGGTACGCGGTGCTCACTGCCGCGGCCGCCTTCGGGCTGGCGGCGTGGATCTACGAACTAGAAAAGGGCCTTTCCTCCACGGGCATGCGCGATGTCGTGTCCTGGGGGATGTACATCTTCACATTTGCTTTCTTCATCGGCTTGTCCGCCGGAGGCCTGATAATGGCCTCGAGCGCGGAGGTGTTCGGGATCAAGGCCCTCAAGCCCCTCTCCCGGCTAGGGGTGCTTTCGGCCGCCGCCTGCGTGAGCGTGGCCGCGCTCATGATCATCCCCGACCTCGGCCGGCCCGACCGGATCCTCAACATTTTCGTCCACCCCAACTGGAGCTCCCCGCTGATCTGGGACATCCTCATAATCTCCGTCTACTTCGTTTTCTCCGTTGTGGACCTGGCTGTTCTGCACCAGCATGAGGCGGAGCCGACCAAGCTGCGCCGCACGGCCAGGGCCCTCGCCTATGTAGGGCTCCCGACTGCGGTGCTGCTCCATTCCGTAACGGCCTGGATCTTCGGCCTTCAGATCGCCCGGACGTGGTGGAACACGGCCCTCATGGCCCCATTGTTCGTCGTTTCCGCCATCCTGTCAGGCACTGCTCTCGTGACGCTCCTCGCCCTGGCCAGCGAACGCTGGGCCGGTTTCAGCCTGCCGGCTCAGACAAAAAGCTGGCTGCGCGGCTTTATCACCGTCGCCCTGATCATCGACCTGTTCTTCGTCGGCTGTGATTACATCACTGTCCTGTGGGGCAACGTGCCCGCCGACCGCTCAGCCCTCAACCTCGTGCTGCCCGGTGGCGCCTGGTCGTGGACCTTCTGGGGCGAATGGACCGTCGGTGGCGTGGTGCCGCTCTTGTTCCTGCTGGTGCCCCGCCTGCGCCGCCTGCCCGGTGCGCTCGGCCTGGCCGCCTTCCTCGCCATAGTGGGGGTCTACATCTTCCGCATCGAGCTTGTCGTGATCGGCTTCGTCAACCCGCTCACGCAGTACCCGCCCGGGAACGCCGTCGGCACCTATAACCCGGCGACCTCGTCGTTCCAGCTCGCCGGCCATTATGCCCCTACCTGGGTCGAGTACGGGATCGTGATAGGCCTCGTCGCCCTGTTCGCCGGCATGGTCACTTTCGGCTACCAGAGGCTCAGGATGGCAAGCGCGCCAGCGCGCCCCGGCCGGCCGGCTCCAGACAAGTGACAGACCGGGACAGAGTTACGACGGTCGCCCTCGAGGCCCGCCCCCGGGACCACGGTGCGGCACCGGAGGCGGGCGGTCCCGGCGGCTCCGGACGCGGCTGCGGGCTGGACGAGGCCACCGCGGTGGCGGCCCTCCAACTGCTTGCTCACTGGTGGAGCCGGCCGGTGGCCAAGGAGGTCACCACTTGGTCCGGCGCCGCCGAAATCGAAGCAGAAGTCCGCAGCCGTATGCCCGAGGGGAAGGTGGACCTGCTCCTGAGCTCGGGGGGCGGAGATCGGACGGGCTTGCTGGACGAGCACGAACGTCTCTTCGTCGGCCCAGGACCGGTCCCGTGCCCTCCCTATGAGTCGTTTTGGCGTGAGGACGTGCCCATCGATATCCGCCGCAGCCTCATGGGCCCGTGCACAGCCGAACTGCGCCAGCTCTATGCGGTGCTCGGCCTGGAGATGGCACCAGCCCCCGGCGAGATGCCTGACCATGTCGCCGTCGAGCTCGAGGCCCTCGCCTACGCCATCTCCTTGCCGGCCGCCCAGGCACAGGCCCGAGCGCTTTTCGCCGACCACCTACGGCGGTGGCTCCCCCGGCTGTGCCGGGCCGTGGCCCACGAGACGGAGAGCGATTTCTACCGCGACCTGGCCGAGACCACGCTGGCCTGGACGGGGCCGCTCCAGAGTTACATCGAGCTACTCGACCCGGGCTCATGACCGTCGGGGGCAGCACCAAGGCCACGGCGTGCGCTGCCGCGGCGGGCGCCGTCCTGGTCTGCTCCGACGTCTTCGACCATCAGCCCGTTGAGCTGTCGGCGGAGATGATCTGCGCCGCCCTCCGCCACCACAGCCCCGAAGTAAGGGTGTTCGTCGTGCCGGAGCTCTGTTCGCCGTTGTCAGGCCTGCCCGCGACCGTGCGTGCCCTCGGGGCCGGACGGGTGGTCGTCGGCTGCCGGCGGGGTCATGCCCGACGGCAGAAGATCCTGGGGTCCCTGCGCGATGCCGGCGTCAACCCGGCCGCCGCCCAAGTCGTCGACCTTATGCCCGGCGCGCTGGCTCGACCGCAGGACGTCGCCGAGCAGTCCGTCGCCAGGCTGCGGGCGGCGTTGGCCCGGGTGTCCGGCGCTGACGTCAGCGCGCCGGTAAGGGACGCGGGGGCGGTGCTCGGCCCGGGCCGCGTCTCCCGCCGCGACCTGTTCGGCCTTGGTCACCTTGGTCACCTTGGTCGCCGCCCGGTCGCCGCCTGGACGGCAGACCTTTGTCAGGGGCGGGGATCGTCACGACTGTGTGCCCAAAGTTGCCCGTCCCAAGCCTTGTCGGCGGCGGGGCCAGGCGTCTCGGTTGACGCCGCTTCGTGCCGGGGGTGCGGGGCCTGTGTGGCCGCTTGCCGCTCGGGGGCCATGTCGCTGAGCGGGGCTTCGATGGCCGAGCTCGAGGCAGCAGCCGGCGCGCTGGTCGAGGACGCCGTCCGGCTCGGCCTCGGGGTGGCGATCGTGTGCTCCTCGGCCGTTGCCAAGGTCGCCCTGGGGGGACCGTGGCTGGCGCTAGAAGTGCCGTCGCTCGAAATGGTGACCACGGGTTGGCTGCTCGAGATCGTTGCCGCCGGAGCCATGGTGACGGTACGGAGCTGCGGGGAGGGCGCCTGCCGCCGCCGCGGGGCCGAGCTAGCCCGCCTGAGCGGCGATGTGGTCGGCAAGGTCGCCCCCGGGCGCCGGGGCCTGGTCGTCGTACCGGGCGAAGGTCCCAGCCCGCGCGATGGGGCAGGTACACCGCTCGAGGTAGGGCGGCGGCGCGGACATGGGCTGGCGGTGGAACTTCACGAGCCCGGGGCGACGGTCCGAGCGATGTCGGCGCTCGCCGAGCACACAGGCCCCTGGCAGTTGGTTTCATCCGTCGCTCCGCTGGGCGACGTCGTCATCGATGTTGCCCGTTGTTCGGCGTGCCGCGCTTGCCTGACGGCCTGCCCGACGGGCGCTATCTCCGCACCGGGACGCCAAGAAGATGGGGCGATGGTGCTGAACTTCGACGCCTCGGCCTGCCCGGCCTGCGGAGCCTGTGCCTCGTCGTGCCCCGAGGGCGCTCTGTCCCTGCACCGGGCGATCGGCTCGTCTTGCCTCCCGGGGGGCCGGCGGACGGTCGCCCAGGTCGCCGGGGGTAAGCGGTGCGCGTCGTGCGGGGAACCAGTAGGAGCGGGACTGGTCGCCAACGCCGTCGCCGCCAAACTGGCCGCGTCCCACCCCGTCATCGCCAGTCGGCTCCTGTCAGGTGAGGATCTCTGCCCGGATTGCCGGCTCGGCGCACCATAGCGCCTCCCTCAAAATTAACTCTGGGCCTCAAGCTCATCGGCCAGTTCCTGGGCGAGGCGGCTGGCTTCCCCCGGACCAACGCCCGCACGCGCTGCCAACCAGCAGGAGATAGGAGCGGCCGTACGCTCGGAGGCATGGGCAGCGGTCCCCGCCAGCTCGAGAAGGCGGTCCTTCTCTTCCTCGCTCGGAGGGGCAATGCCGAGCTTGGTGGCGAAAAGTTCGGTCCATTCTCCTGCGGTCAGGGTCATGGCTCAGACCGTAGCCGAGGGCGGGCGCGTTAGCCGTTGCGGACGTGGCAGCCTGGAGGCGAGAAGGAGGGCCGGGCCATGGCCAACCTGTACGAGGACCGATGGATCACCTGCGGAGACGATGAGATCCGGGCCCGCTGGTACTACCTGTGGGGTACGAAACGTATCCCGTACCGGTCAGTGCGCGGTATCAGAAGGGTGCAGCTGACTGCCATCAGAGGAAAGCCCAGGATCTGGGGCACGGCCAACCCGCGCTACTGGGCCAGCCTGGACCCGCGAAGAGCGACGAAGCAGACTGCCCTCATCCTCGACCTGGGCCGGTTCGTCCGCCCCTTCCTCACCCCCGACGACCCCGACACCTTCGAAAGGGTGGTCCGGGAACGAGCGCACCTCGGTGACAGCGCCGGCCAGACCACCCTGGGCCCGATCGTCTGATCACGACGGTCTACCCCGGCACGTGGTCATCCCCAGGGACAGCGGCACCGATGAGACGAACAGTCTCCGGTTTCTCACGTCAGATACCTCTCATCAGCTCAGGGAAAGGGTCCCGACGATGAACCTTGGCACGTCTTTGTGAGTGGTTGTCGACCGACTTGTGATGGTTCTGTGAAGGCCGTAGTCAGTTCCCTGAAGCGTCAGTCGGCGCCGGCTGGTGCAGGCGCTAGCCGAGCGCACCGAGGTCCACCTGGCGGTGAAGGGAAGGAACTCCTATTCGCGCAAGCGCGTCAAGGTCACGTATCGGTAGCCCCTGAGCGCGTCCGGGCCTTTTCTGCGTCAGCAAGAATCATGGCGATCACCCGAGCTCGCACATATGTACTCAACGGCCAACGAGCCCCACACACCCGATGACCGCTGCTCTTAGCCGAAGCGGCTCTCGCCGACCGAGTGCAACAATCTCAACCTCATCCATGGCGGCGATCACGCTCTCTTTTTCACGTCTTTGGGCGAACCGGGTCTGCATCCTCTGGTCATCCCTTTCCCTTTGTCGCCGCTACCCGCAGGAGGTGGACGACCTGGGAAGTAGGAGGGCTGCCGAGGTCCCCGTAGCCGAAAAGCATCACGGCCTGGCCCATGCGCGCCCGGTCGAGGACATAGACGATGGGGATCCCCTCGATCGTCCCGGACATGTCGTAGGCCACCGAAGCGTGCCCCACCTGGGGTAGGTTCGATAGTGAAGACCACGGTTTTGCTGTTGTCGGTGCCGGTCACCCTGTGGCAGTTAGAGAGCACGGCGTTGACCGTCCTCCAGGTCGTTGTGGCCACCGAGGCCGACGCCCAGGAACCGAGCAGCTCCACCACTTCGGGTATCCCGTCGCCAGCCCTGAACCCCACCTGGCCGTGGTGGTAAGGGTGGCGCTTCGCCGAGCTGTCATGGACGTTGGTACATCTTGTGAACGAGCCCGAACCCGACGACGGTGGGGCCACGGCCCAGCCGACTGGCATGTCCGAAAGCGATAGCGGCCACGGGGTGACGGGGGGCCCGGTGGGTGAGGCGATGGTGGGTGAGGCCACTGCCAGCGCGGCCAGGACGATTGTGGTGGCGGCAACTCGGGCGCCCCTGGCGATAGCTCTTGGCCCAGACAGTAGCCCAGCCGGGGGCGGGTCTTTTAGCTGGGAGGGGCTGCGTCGACGTACCAGCGGCCGGCGACCTGGACGCACGGGATGGGGCTGAAGGCGTTGGAGTTGGGATTGGCGGCGGCGGAATAAGCGGCAGCGAAACTGCGCGTAGGTCCGGGCATCCCCAGCTTCGGCTTTTCGCTCGACTGGCAAGGCCCAGCGCTGGGGGGAGGGCAGATATGCCCAGTGATCTCCACCAGAGCCCGTGTGTTCTGCGTCACGGTGCCCCGCACAGCGACCGACCCATGGAGGCGGAAGTGCTCGGCGTCGAGCTTGCTACTTGCTTGGAGGCAGATCGCGTAGAAGTTGGGCCGGAAGTACGGGCACGAAGCGGGCCAGTCGCCGGCCAGCTCGTTGTCGACCACTCCTCGAGCAGCGGCCGCCGGGCTGAGCGCTCCTAGGGCACCAGACGCACCAGCCAGCGCCGTGGCGGTGGCCAAGCCGGTCGTTATGAACGCGGCGCACGCCATAGGCAAGGCGAAGTGCCGGTAGGACCTCCGCTCGCGGGTCATAGGGACGCCCCGACTTTAGCCCTACGCAGGCAATCCGTGCTCGCCAATAAGGGCGTTGATGGCGACAACCGGCAGGCCGGCACCCGATGTATGCGGTCCCTATGGCGCTCCGTTTGCCCCACGAGGCCTACTTCTGTCCTGTGTGCGGGGCTTGGGCCGAGGAGCCTTATAGCGGACTGAGCGCCAGGTATTGCCCCTGGTGTCTACGGGCTCGGCAAGAAGTGGACTGACCTTCTCCTCCACGAAAGATCTTTCGACTCTGTCTAGGTGCGTCGGGTGGGTGTCGATAAGGGAGAATGAGAGGTTGGCGAAGGCGCGCCGTGCGACGGGCTGGTGAGGTTCCGCGGACGGAAGCAGAGGACGGTCAGGAGCGGATGCGTTTTTGGCGGGTCTTGGCCTGCTGGGTCTATGCCGGCGTGGGACTGCTCCTCATCGGCGTCTATTTTGCTAACCCGAACGTAGCCGGGCTGCCAGAGTGGGCACCGCGCTATCCGCTCGACGTCATTGTCAACGCGTCGGCCGTGGTTGCCCTCATCGTCGGCATTTGGCGGTGGAGGCCAGATCCGGTCCTGCCCTGGTGCTTGATGGCAGTCAGCCAAGCCGTTTACACCATCGGTGACTTCGTCTACTACCGGGGCCTCTACATTACCCACTCCATCCCCTTCCCCGGCCTGGCCGACGCCTTTTACCTCGGCCGGCTTCCGTTGATGGTCGCCGCCCTGGCCTTCATGATCCGTAAACGCAGCGGCCGCGATCGCGCTGCCGTCATCGACTCGCTGATCGTCGGCATTGCCGCCAGCCTCTTGTCGTGGGTAGTCCTAATAAAGCCGTATACCGAAGGTGCGCTCGCGCTGTCGGTCCGCCTTACATCTATTGCCTACCCGGTAACCGACCTCATGTTGGTTGTCATGGCCGTTCGACTGCTGGCCGGTAGCGGACACCGGGGGACGTCATTTCGTTTTCTCACCGGTGGGCTCATCCTGCTGGCGGTCACTGATTCGGTGTACGGCTGGTTCAACTTGCACGGGGTTACCTACAGCTCCGGGTCGCTCATCGAGGTCGGCTGGCTCGCCTATTACGTCTCAGTCGGGGCCTGCGGCCTGCACCCATCGATGCGAGAGCTGACCATGCCGAGGTCGGGCGAAGAGGCGAAGGGCTCGCGACTGCGTATCGCAGCACTGGGTGGGGCCACACTGGTAGGGCCGGGACTGCTGGCTACTGAGGCCTGGCTGGGAGAACGCATCGATGCCCTCCCGATCGCCTTCGCCTCGATCGTCGTCATAGGACTGGTCATACTGCGCCTGGCAGACGTCATGCACCACCAGGAACAGGCGGAGGCGAAGGTTCGACATCAGGCGTTCCACGACCCGCTCACCGGGCTCGCCAACCGGGCTCTCTTCTACGATCGCCTCGAGCACGCCCTAGAGGTCAGTCGCCGCCACTCCCGCGGTCTGGCCGTCCTGCTGATCGACCTCGACCGGTTCAAGCCCATCAACGACAGCCTCGGCCACGCCGCGGGCGACGAGTTGCTCGTCACCGTC
Organism: Acidimicrobiaceae bacterium; assembly: GCA_003166025.1. Lineage (GTDB taxonomy): Bacteria > Actinomycetota > Acidimicrobiia > Acidimicrobiales > Palsa-688 > Fen-671. Next base: position 50,490 of record PMWT01000110.1, read on the forward strand.
GGCCGCCGCATCACCGCATGCGTCCGTTCGATGGACACCGTCGCCCGCCTAGGAGGCGACGAGTTCTTGGTCCTGGCGGAGAGCGACACGACAGTGGGCACAGTCGTTGCCATTGCCCAGCGATTGATAGACGCTGTGGCCGAGCCGTTGTCGCTCGATGGCCACGAGGTCTCGGTGACGGCAAGCGTGGGGGTGGTGTTCACCCTGGCGGGCGCCGACACCGACGACGCCGACGAGTTGCTGAACAATGCCGATACCGCCATGTACACCGCCAAGCGGGAGCTTCCAGGCACGTACCGTATCTTCGAACCCTCCATGCACGTGAGCCGTCCCGACGTTGGCCTTGACGTGGAACTCCGTCGAGCGTTGGCGAATGGCGAGTTTGTCGTCCACTATCAGCCCATCGCCTCCGTTACAACCGGCAGGATAACCGGAGTAGAAGCGCTGGTGCGCTGGCAGCACCCAGAACGTGGCCTATTGCCGCCGGCGGAGTTCATCCCGGCCGCCGAGGCGAGCGGAGCCATCGTCGACATCGGCAACTTCGTCCTCCGCCAGGCCTGCGCGCAGGTAAAGTCCTGGCACGACCAATGGCCCGACGATCGCCTCCTGCTGAGCGTCAACCTCTCTCCCCGCGAACTCGCGGAGCCGGACCTCGTCACCCGTATCGAACAGGTCCTACAAGACGCCGATCTCGATCCCTGGTTCCTTGTCGTGGAGCTCACTGAGAGCGCGTTGCTGGTCGACCCCATCCGAGCGGAGGAGCGCCTGCGGCGACTCAAGGAGCTCGGCATCAGCTTGGCCCTCGACGATTTCGGGACGGCCTTCTCGTCGCTCAGCCATCTCCGTCGTCTTCCCGTTGATTGCCTGAAGATCGACAAATCATTCGTAGACACAATCGCGACCGAAACGGACGGCTACAACTTCATCAAGGGCGTCGTCCTGCTCGCGCACACCCTGGGGCTCGCCACAGTGGCCGAAGGGGTCGAGGACGCGGGTCAAGCAGCCTGTCTCCGGAGAGCAGGATGCAATCTCATGCAGGGGTACCTCATCGCCCGAGCGCTGCCCGCGGCGGAGTTGGAAGCCATGATCTGCCTTCTCACTCCGAGAATGACGTCGGATATCTCGGAGCCGTGTGGCCGGACACCACCCCTACAGCACCCGAACGAGCTGCCTCCCGTTTGTCTATCCAAATAGCGGAGCTAGCGGCGGACGTCCCCTCGGCGATGCTCGCGCCTTCGAGACGGCTGACCTTTGAGCAGGTCCTGTCACCACGCAGCCCTGCGTCGGCGCTGAAGGCAGAAGTTTTCGCAGATACGGTGCCTTCCATCGACGCTGTCGGCCACGATGATCTCGAGCGCTACGTGGAGCGCCCGATCCATATGGAGCTCTACGGGTGCGCGGTGGCGCGCTCCAGCGAGTTCCTCGTGCTCGATTACAAGCTGGAGACGGCACGGTTGCAGAAACGGGGCTGAGGCTATACCTCCGCTGGAACTTTACATGGGCCGTCCCGTTGCCTCGGACAGTTGTTCCAGCCGCAAAGCGGATCCCTACTCTCATCCGGAGCAACAGGATGTTGGAGGAGAGCCGAGGCACGGGTCGGGTGTGGATGGAACATGGCAAATATGCAGGTCAGAGGGTTAGGGTGTGCATGGCACAGGCATTTTAGTTTCTTTCTCTATATACCCTCATGTAGGAGAGGTTATAAAAACAATGTGCCATCACACCCGATTACCCAAACAGCTATATACCACGGTCCTTTTGCCGGGTGCGGATAATGTTGGCTATATCCCCGCTCTCATTCTGGTACCCGAGAAGACCAACGCCGTTTTACCACTGCTTCCCGTGGTAACCAGTCAGGTACCGGCGGCGTGGTTGGGTGGTAGCCAGGGACCGGTGGTGAAGAGCTGGCGGAGGACGTCGAGCCGGTTGAGGTTGTGGTTGGCGGCGGTTTGGATGTAACTGCGGATGGTAGCGAAGGACTCGGCCCCTGCGCTGGAGCGAAAGGTGCCAGATATTTTGTCATGAATCTTCACCATCCGAAATGACCGCTCCGCGATGTTGTTGACGAAGTCAACGCCCCGCGGTCGGTCCGCGGGTTGTGAGTGTCTTCCGGCACATCCTGGAAGGGGTCTTCTTCAATTGTGCCTGGCCACAGTTCGGCAGTCAGAAACCCGGCGAGCGTCGGCGGACTCGGTCTCGACCTGTTAGCCGAGCGGTGCCGTCTCGGCGACCTCATATGTCGTGATTGCGGAGCTGATGGCTGTAACGCTTGCGGTAGTTAGTGCCGGAGCGGCCCTCCCGGCGGCGAGATGGGCGTCGAGGTCTTCTCTACTGGCCCAGATCTCGAAGAGCAGTACCCGGCTTGGGTTTAGCGGGTCGGCACTGAAGGTGTACTCGAGGCATCCGTGCTCCGCCCGCGACCTCCGCATGAGGTCCAAACGCTCCGCCAGGAACTGCTCCCGGGATCTGCCTTGGACTTCAAAGGTCCCACCAACGATGACCATACTTGAGCGCTCCCTTCTCGAACCGGCTGAAGCCAAACTGTACGCGCTTCGGGGGCACTCGATCATCGGGCCCGTGTCAGGCGGCCGCCGATCTGAGCAGCGCGCCATAGGTTGCGGTTGGACCGGGGTTCATACGCCTGACAGTCCGACCAGCACCCCGGGGTGCCTTCACGAAGGTCTCCTGTTCGCGATGGTCTCGATGTGACTACCGACAGCGGCGGCGATGGCCCGGACTTGCTCTTCGCCTCGGCCGGCCACGTGGGTGCTCACCAGCTCGTTGGCCCTGGCCTCGCTGCGGCTTGGCCACTCGGCGGCCGGGCCCGGAAGGTCCCCCCGCCGCAGTGGCGACGGGTACGGCCCCGTGGGCGTCGACGAAGGCCCTGTAGCGTCCTTTCACCTGAGAGCTGCGGGCTGGTCTAGGGCGGAGCGGACCGCTTCAGTGCCTTTGCTGGTGCCGGTCACGTTCCTCGGCGAGGGCCAAGACGTCTCCGACCCTGATACGGCGGTGCTTGCTGTCGGGAAGGCGGCGGAACTCCAGCATGCCGTCGGCCAAGAGGCGGTCCACGAACTGGCGGCTCACGCCTAAGAGGTCGGCCGCCCCGGCCGGTGTGACTTCCTGGTCGGGGCGCAGAACAATGAGGTGCTCGCCCTTGGCCACCCCCCCGAACAGCTCGCGCACAGCTGCACCGAACTCGCTCGTCGCGTCGGCCTCAGCCGCCAGGAGAGCCGCGCTTGCACGCGCCTCATCGTCGTTTGCTGCCAGCACGCTCATCGCTCCAGCCACGGGGACCATGTGGACAGGGGTACACCATCAGCAATAACTGCAACTAGATCACGGGACGGCTCCTGGCCTTGACCGAGCGTTCTGTTGGTCCTTGGTCACTCGCCTTCAGGCGCACACTCCCGTCGTACCCTCGGCCACCAGGTCGGCCGAGGCCCGGCAGTCCTCCACCACCAAGATCCTCACCTCGTCCCCCCTTTAGCTCCTGCTACAGGGGGGCGACGCTGCGCCCGGGGCCTCGGGTACAGCCAGGGCGCCGGGCGTCAACGACGACTGACGGCCATCCCCCGTCCCACCCTGCGATTGGTCCAGTCCATTAGCCTTATTGCAGGAAGCCCGGGCTGATGTGGCTAACCCCCCATGGCCTACCGGCCCGGGCTCCCGACCGTCGCCCACCGTAGCGTTCGCCGATGGCAGTTACCCGTCACGCGAACGGCAGTTCTACTTCCCTGTTCGTGGGACCGGGCTCGCGTCTCACGGCTTTCTATCTCGGTCGTAGCTATGACGACCTCGGTGGCGACAACGAAGCGATCGCCTGGTGCTCGCCGGCGCCATTTGGGCCGACCAACCCTGGCCTCGCCGCCCGAAGCGTTTTGGCGCGCTCACTCGCGACCTGGCTTGACGCTTTATCTATCGTCATAAGACAGGAGTATATTAGAGTAGCGCCATCAATGGAGTAAAGGCCGGTACTCAGAACGCGACACGCCCGGGGTCGCCTATCTCGGGGGCTTGTGGCTCCGAAGGGGCGCCAGAAGGGCTTGTTGCGGTCTGCCGGGATCCGGTTTGGCCGCCGCTCGGGCTGCTGTAACATTGTCATATGGTATTAGAGCAAGATGGTAGCGACGCCGAGGCCTCACGGCGAGCCTCGCCGATCGAGTTCCGCCTCGAACCCGCTTCGGGCGTGCCGACGTACTTGCAGCTCGTGCACCAGGTCGAGCACGCCCTGCGGCTTGGCTACCTCGCGCTCGGCGATCAGCTCCCGAAGGTCCGGGACGTGGTCGCCGAGCTGGCGATCAACCCGAACACTGTGCTGAAGGCCTACAAGGAGCTGGAGACCAAGGGCCTCGCAGTCGGACGGCCCGGCCAGGGGACGTTCATCATCGAGGCAGCGCTCAAGCAGGTGAGGCTTCCCGAGCTCACCGGGCTGCGCCGGTCTCTCATGTCCTGGGTGGCAGCCGCCGACGCGGCAGGGCTCGACGAGGACGGGATCTCTGCCCTCGTCGCCAACGTGCTGCGGGATTTTCGTGAGCGTCGCGGGGGCGCGGCCGACCAGCGTGGCGCGCGGCACCAGGCGGAAGGCGTGGCATGAACGTCATCGAGACCCACGACCTCGGTAAGTCCTATGGCGCTACGAGAGCACTCCACGACTGCACGTTGGCCGTTCCTGCTGGGCACGTGGTCGCGCTCGTCGGGCCGAACGGCGCCGGAAAGTCGACCTTGTTGAACCTCGCTGTTGGACTGGCGACACCGACCACAGGTGAGGTGACAGTGCTCGGCGGGCGCCCCGCCGGTTCTCTGGCCGCGCTGGACAGGATCGCCTTCGTGGCTCAGGACTCGCCGCTCTACCAGAACCTCTCAGCTGCCGAGCTGCTCCACGTGACCCGCAACCTCAACCACCGCTTCGACCAGTTTTACGCCGAGCAGCGGTTGGGGAGCTCGACATCCCGCTCAAGCAGAAGGCGGGCAAAATGTCTGGCGGACAGCAGGTCCAGCTCGCGTTGACGTTGGCGCTGGCGCGCCGCCCGCAGCTCCTCGTGCTCGACGAGCCGATGGCGATGCTCGACCCGGTCGCCCGGCACGACTTCATGGCGACGGTGATGACGCCGGTCGCCGACGACGGTGTCTCGGTCGTGCTGTCGTCTCACGTCCTTGCCGAACTCGAGCGAGTTGCCGATTATCTGGTAGTGCTCTCGCACGGCAGCGTCCAGGTGGTCGGCGAGGTCGACGACCTCCTGGCGCACCATCGTGTCCTCACCGGCCCAGCTTCGGAACTCGAGCCGTGCTCGCGCCAGTGGAACGTCGTGCACGCCAGCCGTGGCGCGTCGCAAGCGCACCTGCTCGTCCGCGGCAACGGGACCTCCGATCCGATGCCATCGGGATGGGAGGTGCACTCAGTCACCCTGGAAGAGCTGGCCCTTGCCTACCTGCGCGAGCCCGACGCCACGGCGGGGCCGGGCCCGGCTCTTGGCCGGGACGCCGAACTGTCGGTGGTGAGGAATTGACCGCGCTGACCGTGCCCGCCCGGCTAGCGGAAAACGCGGGTATTCGGGCTGTGCCGTGGCGGCGGATGGCTTGGGTCACCTGGCGCCAACACCGCCTGGCTCAACTGGGCGGCATGGCGGCCCTGTTGGGCGCCCTCGCGGTGTACGTGTGGACCGTCGGCCTTGGGCTGCACCACGCCTATGCCGCCGCCACCGCCTGCCACCCGGCAAGCTCGATTGCCTGCAGTGTGCTGGTCGGCCGGTGACGCCTGCGTCGTGCAGTACCCCCGCGAGAGTGCCACGTTTGATCTCTCGGTTTAGCGGCACGACCAAGGGGACCCGGCTATCTGGGTGCCGAAGCCTTACATGGCTGCCCCCTGGCGCACGGCTACCCAACCGAGCTTTCCCAGTGCCGAGACCAGCTCCGCTCCTGAAACGACCGGCAGTGCCCCGCTCAAGCCGAGAGCGGGAGCCGGCGCCGGACGACCCCCATCTCCAGGGACCGCCCTTCTTCGCGCATCCCCTCGACGTAGAGGGCCAAGGCCTCCTCGGCGTTCGCGGTGGCCTCTTCGAGGTCCTCGCCCTGAGTGTGCAGGCCGGGCAGCTCGGGGGCGTAGGCGTGATAGCCACCTTCCGGCTCAGGCTCGAAGACGAACTCCACGTCGCGGGCAGGTTCCACAATTTTGAGGTTACAGGGCAGCGGCTGGGCAACGTCCGCCTAGTAGCAGGACCTGCTTGGGACAGCGGCCCAAGCGGTAGCCGCTTATGAAGCTCAGCTAAGGACCGGTGCCCCTCGTCAAGGCCAGCTGCGCGCCTTTCACCTGGAACTGGGCCGGTGTACTCCCAGAGCAGAGCGGACCGCTCGTGCGCCTTGCCGGCGCCGGTCACGTTCCTCGGCGAGGACCAAGACGTCTCCGACGTTGATACGGCGGTGCTTGCTGTCGGGCAGTCGGCGGAACTCCAGCACGCCGTCGGCCAAGAGGCGGTCCACGAACTGGCGGCTCACGCCCAAGAGGTCGGCCGCTCCGGCCGGCGTGACTTCCTGGTCGGGGCGCAGAACAATGAGGTGCTCGCTCTTCGCCACCCCCCCGAACAACTCGCGCACCGCGGCACCGAACTCGCTCGTCGCGTCGACCTCGGCCGCCAGTCGGGCCGCGCTTGCACGCGCCTCAGCGTCGTTTGCTGCCAGCACGCTCATAGCTCCGGCCACTGGGACCATGTGGACGAGGTACATCACCAGCAATAACCGCAACTAGACCACACGGCGGCTCCTGCCCTTGGCTGAACGTTTCGTTGCGGCCTCTGCTGCGCGCGCTTCCAGGCGCACACTCCCGCCGTTCTGCTCGGATGCCTCTTGAAACACAAGGGGTTCTCGAGAAGCGCATACAGAACATTCTGTGGAGAGTCGGAAGCCCCCGCTTCCCCGGACAGCTCAACCCCGCGTCGGTTGCCTCTCGACTGCGTGACGGCCACGCCAGAACGCTCGGACTGCTGTTCTCAACCGCCCACCAAGCTAACGATACCTTCAGTGAGGCGGAGCACCGCCTCTTGCCGCACGTCTTCACGTTGGTGCACCGCTTCTTCGCTGCTGCTCGTGGGGCTGTCGTCATGTTCGGCCCGGACCCGGAGCGCCCGGCTGTCCACCTGGTTGGTCGTTCCAGCCTCGCCTCCACGGTCCCTATAGATGTCGTGATGACCGTATGGCCGCTGTCGAGCAGCTCCTCGGTGGCGCGCTCAGCCAGCTGCGCCACGGACGGCTCTGTCCGGGGCGAGCGGGTCCGTTGGCCGCGCTGGCGGGGACAGCAGATCTCGGCATACGCCCGTGACCGGTGGTCGTGAAGGGGTGGGTCTTCGGCTCATCTACTAGAGGCAAGGGCCAGGATAGTGTCGACCGCAGCTTCGAGCGGACGGGTGCTCCGTTGCGCCTGGGCGAGTTGGGAACCGTGAGAACGGTTTGGTTCTCAAGATGTTCTCACGGAGCCCCTAGCAGGTCAAGCACCGAAGCCCGCACCCCCTCTGACCTGCCCGTATCTAGTGCGCTCGGCGGGAGTTGAACCCACAACCTTCTGATCCGTAGTCAGATGCTCTAATCCAATTGAGCTACGAGCGCAACATGTGTTGACCTGCGCTTTTACACTACCAGCGGGAGCTCCGGACCTCCATCGGGGCACTTTGCAAACAGTTTGCAAACATGCTCCTACACCGAGGTTTGCAGTGCCCTCCGATGAGGCCACTAAATCCCGAAACCGTGCTGGTCATATAACAACGCACCGGGGGGAGTCTAGGTGATCGTCGGCTGGCGTCACCGGCCGACCGCCGGGGGGTGGACAAGGTCGGCGGTTAGCTCGGCGGCGTCACAGTCGAGTTCCTCGACCACGTGGCTGTGAATATCCCCGGTCACCTGCACGGAGCTATGTCCCAGTCGCCGTGACATCACCAGCAGGGGGACGCCGGTGCGCAAGCCGGTCGTAAGGCGGCCATGACGGAGCGCGTGAAAGGCGATCGGGGGCAAGCCAGCTCTCTTGGTGACTGCGCCGAACGTCCTGGTCAGGTACTCGGGGTGGTACCCCGTGCCGTCCTCTCGGGTGAAGACGAGCACGCTGTCCGCCCAGGCGGGCCCCCAGGCTAGGCGCTCCTCAAGCTGGCGCCGGCGGTGGACCTGAAGCGCTTCTGTTACCGCTGGAGCGACGGCGATGGTCCGACGGCTCTTGCTCGTCCTGGGCCCGCTTTCGACGACCCGGTAGCGGACGCTGACCCGTGCGCCGGCCACCGTGAGCGCAACCGGGCCAACTCTCCCCCTCCGCAGGCCGGTGGTGGTCGCCAGCAGCTAGAGCGGGCACAGCCGGTCCGCCTTGGTTGCCTCCACGAAGGCAGTCAGGTCGTCGGGGCCCCATATGCGGCGTTCGGTCCTGGCCGGGCTTGGAGGGTCGGCGAGGTGGCGATGATCCGGGCCAGCAGTGCCCAACGAACTGCGTCTCCCAATGTCTTACCGATCGTCACATGAACGGAATGAAATCGTAGGGCTCTGGCGACCCGTCGGAAATCGCCGCCAGGGCTACAATGCCTCGGCTAGGCCAGCGGCTAGGCCGAGCGGGCTGTCACCCCAGCCCGAAGCGGTCGTCGCCTGAGCTCCACATGGCGTGCTGGACGTCGCCGAGGCCTCCTCGAATTCATCGCGCAACGACGCCCACCTCATGGCCATGGGCGTAGGGAGCTGTTGCCCAAAGAATGGACAACCGGCAGCATATGCTGAGCACCGTAGTGAGTGAAACGCGTAGTGGGCCTGGTGTCCCAGAGACCGCTTTCGAGAGATGTCGTGGGTGGTTGGGTCAGCGCTATCCGTCTGTGCTGGCCGGCAACGGTGACGGACTACGACCTCGCGACAATATCTAGTGGTCCCCCACCCTGCCAGGTATAGGAGAATTGATCTGTGAAGCTTGATAAGGTCAAGATCGGTGTTGTCGGGCTCGGGCTAGTCTCTTCCGCTCACATAAAGGGGTACATGTCCCACCCCGGCGCGGAAGTAGTCGCCGTGTGCGACTTGGATGAGCCGCAGGCACAGAAGGTCGCAAAACAGTTCGGCATCCCCAAGTACTACACGTCGTATACCGAGATGCTCACGGACCCGGCAATCAACACTATCGACATTATGACCCCGACATACCTGCACAGGCCAATGGCGGTCGCTGCCGCCAAGGCCGGGAAGAATATCCATTGTGAGAAGCCTCTCGCCCTCACGCTGGAAGAGGGGGGGGACATTTGCGACCAGGCTGACAACCACGGCGTGGCGCTGGCGGTCGACGAGACCTACGTCTTTATGGCAACAATCGTCAAGGCACGCGAGCTCATCGAAGCGGGCGAGATCGGCAAGCCGCAACAGATCCGACAGCGCTTTGGCACGTGGCTCGACCGCCCGGGGGTTATCGCCGCAGTTCACGGTGACACCACCAATATTGAAAAGTGGCGAGAGGACTCCAGCAAGGCTGGCGGCAACGGGTTCCCCTGGCAATTTGATCACAATATTCACTTTTTTGCCATGGCGCGGTACCTGATGAACGGCTCCCCAGTCAAGAAGGTGTATTCTGTCAAGGCGGACAACTCTTGGTTGGGCGATAGAGTGGCGCCGCAAACTGGAGATGACGGGGAAGGCTCCGAAAAACTCTACGAGGTCAACACGGAATATGATTTCCCACTCATGACGTGGACACATGAAGACCCGGCTTGCCTGGGGGTCTGGATGCGTGCGGAGCGCCTCAACGGGAAGTACGACTTCATGACCGGCTTGTCGGCGACGGTAATCGGTGAGAAAGGCCTCATCGAGTTCCTCGGCGAAGGTGGCGGAGGCCTGCGGTGGGATGGCAAACTCGTCCATCTTGTGCTGCACCGCCGCGGCAAGGAGCCAGAGACGTTCCGTTTCGACGACGAGGGCGAGGACGACATCTGGGAGTCTGAGGTCTCGTATTACAGCAGCGCGCATGTCCACCGCATGCACGAGTTCGTAGATTCCTTGATAGGTGGCCGACCATCGAGGTACACCGGCCGGGACGCTCTGCGCGACTTGCGAGTCGCTATCGCGTCCATTTGTTCGGCGAGGGAGGGTCTCCCCATTGAGGTGGCTGAGGTTACGGATGAACGTTTCTATACAGACAGCGTGAAGTAAAGCTATCGCGCACTATGGGCTCGCGATTTATCCGTGGAGAGAGGTACCTTCAGAGAGGTTTGAGGGAGTGCGCCCGCCCTTAACCCTGGGGCCGGGGAGCTACGAGGCCCCGACGTTGGAGCTGGGGCCCGGTGAGCTGGACTGGCTCGATGGCGAGGACGAACGGATGGCCCAGTAACTACAGAGGTTGACAGCCAGACTGAGGGGGTCGGGGCGGGAAGAACTGCCGTGAGCCCCGGGTTAGAACCTGGTATGACCGCAGAAGGAACGGCGTAGTTGGTCGCACCAGGGTTATTACACACGTACTTGGGGATCGCCCCCGGTGTCGGCAAGACATACACCATGCTGGCCGAGGGCCGGCGCCGTCGGGACGGCGGTGAGCGTGTTGTCGTCGGTTGGGTCGAACGCCACGGACGAGCCGAGACTCGCTCTCAGCTTGGCGACCTGGAGTTGATAACCCCACGAACGGCGTTGTACCGAGGCGTTGCGTTCGCCGAGCTCGACGTCGAGGCCATTGTCGCCAGCGGCGCCGACCTGGTGTTGGTGGACGAGCTGGCCCACACGGTACCCGATAGGAGCCGAGGGCGCTGGGAGGACGTGGTCGACGTCCTTGCCTCCGGGCTCGATGTCCTGACGACCGTCAACGTGGCCAACTTACAGTCGGTGCGCGACTACGCCGCCAGTATCACCGGGGTGGGCGCTGTCGAGTTAGTGCCGGACGAATTCGTGCGTTCCGGCGAGGTCGTCCTGGTCGACATGGCGGCCGAGGCATTGCGCCGGCGCATCGCCTCCGGGAGGGTTTACTCGGCCGACCAGGTTGGCGGGGCACTTGCCGACTACTTTCGGACGTCCAACCTCGACGCCCTGAGCCAGCTGGGCCGGGCCTGGATGGCCGGGGACGTCCAAGTCGTTGGCACCGAGCTTCTCGTGCGCCAAGGGCTCAGCACGCCGGCCACGCGCCCGTTGGTGGTCGCGGGCGTCTCTGGGTCGGGACGCAGTGAGCATGTGGTCCGTCACGCCGCTCGACTTGCGCGAGAACACGACGCTGAGCTCGTCGTCGTCCATGTGGAGCTCGAAGACTCTCTAGCGCCTAGGCGCCGGCACGAGCTCGACCAGGACAGGGAGCTGGCACTGGGACTGGGGGGGACATTCCACGAAATGCAGGGGACATCCGCCGCCCCCGCCCTCGCTGCCTTCGCGCGGGCCCGGGGCGCCGCTTGGGTGGTCGTCGCCCTTCGTCGCTCTCGCTTGGGCAAGCCGGCCCGTTGGTCGGTCGGGTCGCGTCTGCGCCGTCTGCTCCCTGAAGTGACCGTTGACGAGGTTGACGAGGCCGACCTCGTCCTGCAATCAGGGCAATGACCTCCAAGAAGCCGACGCGGCCGACCAAACGTGGCAGCGCGGTACAGATCTGCCGCTCCGTATTCTGATTTTCATGCTCAGCGTCTTTTGTTCGCCCAGCCGCTACGTGCAAGGACGCGATGCCACCGAGCAGCTCGGCCCGGAGATGGTCGCCATGGGTTTCACGGGACCAGCTTTGATCGTGGCCAGCCCGTCGCCTCGGCGGTTCCTCCAAGCGGTGTGGGAAAGGAGCCTCGGCGGGGCCGGTGTCGAACTCGGTGTGCACGAGTTCGGAGGCGAGTGCACGCGGAGCGAGGTGGTGGCGGTTGTGAGCGCGGCGAAGGCGCTCAAGGCCCAAGTCATCGTGGGTGCCGGGGGAGGAAAAGTCCTCGATGCCGCCCGTGCGGCGGCAGCAGAGCTCGACCTCCCGGTGGTCAACTGCCCGACCACGGCATCGAGCGACGCACCTTGCAGCGCCCTTTCGGTCCTTTATACAGACGACGGGGCGTTCGACAGCTACCTCTTCTACCGGCGCAATCCCGACCTGGTCCTTGTGGACACCGCGGTCATAGCGCGGGCGCCGGTGAGACTGCTGGTCGCCGGCATGGGCGACGCGCTGGCCACCTGGTTCGAGGCGCGGACGGTGATCGAGGCGCACCGGCCGAACCAGCTCCACGGGGCGACCACGAATACCGCAGGCGCTTTGGCTCGTCTCTGCTTCGACACCCTGTTGGCCGATGGACCGGCTGCGTGCGAGGCCGTGCGCCGGGAGGCCGTCACACCGGCACTCGAGCGATTGGTGGAGGCCAACACACTGCTTTCAGGGCTCGGCTTCGAGTCAGGAGGCCTGGCGGTAGCGCATTCGGTGCATAATGGGCTGACCGTCGCACCGGGCACGCACCGGTACCTCCACGGCGAGAAGGTGGCATTCGGCCTGCTGGTCCAGTTGGTCTTGGAGGGCAGACCTTCCGAAGAGCTGCGGACGGTCATAGATTTCGCCCGAGAGGTCGGGCTGCCCACCACGTTGTCCCAGCTCGGTCTGGACGCCCCAGGCCAGGGGGTGCTGCTGCGCATCGCCGAACGCAGCTTGGCCGAAGGCGAGACAGCGCATAACGAGCCGTTCGAGGTGTCCCCGGCCATGTTGGTCGACGCCATTGTGGCAGCCGACGCCAGCGCTCAGGCCGGGATTGCCCGTAGGCCGTTGCTCTAGCCCACTTAGCTACGAGCAGCCAACTTTGCTCCCAGTTTGAACGCCTCTTCGTTGAGCGCTACCAAAGCACATTTCGCCTGCAACGCGGCACGGATGGAGGTGAGGAAGGTCTCCTCCGGGAAGACCTTCGTCGTTACCTGCAGGGCGCCCAGGGCGACGACGTTTTTGACCAGCGGTGCCCCGAGGTCTTTGGCGGCGCCGGCGAACGGTACTCCCACCGTCCTGACCCCGGTAGCGAGGTCACCCGGTAGGGCGCTGATGACGGAGTTGTCGTAGATGATCGTCCCGCCGGCCCGGACGCTCGGACCGAACTTCATGAGGCTGGGAGCATTGAACGCCACGAGGACGTGGGGCCTCGGCGCCGCCGGCGAGAGCACCTCGTGCCTGGCGACGTGGACGTCCGCGTAGGAAGTGCCGCCACGGGACTCGGGACCGTAGCTCGGGATGAGCGTCGAGTCGTAACCCTCGTTGATGGCGCAGCGGGCGATCACCATCGCCGCTGTCTGGGCACCGTCGCCTCCCGACCCGGCGAGCTTGAAGCCGACGTCCTCAGGATCGAGGTGGGCCGGGAACCCATCGGCGAAGCGAGCCTCGCGCTCGCTCTTCGCGCCGAGCGCGGCCAGGGTCGTGGCGGGGTCGTAGGTCGGGGACGGGATGGCCGGGAAAGCCGGGCCGTCGGTGATGTCCTTTTTCACCCCGAGAGGGAAGACCGGCACCATTTTGTCTCGCACCCAGTCTTCGGCCGCCTCGGGCTCGAGGCCGAGGTGGACGGGGCACTCGGAGAGGACCTCGATGAACGCGAAGCCCGCGCCGGTGACTTGTAGTTCGAGCGCTTTCTTAATGGCGCGCTTGGCGTGGGTGCGTCGCCTGTTGTCGTATAAGGCGACCCGTTCCACGTACACAGGCCCGTCGAGGCCGGCGATCAGCTCTGCCATCCTCAGGGGTTGTCCGGTGCGGGGTGCCCGGCCCTCGAGGGTGGTCGTCGTCCGTTGGCCCATCAGCGTCGTAGGCGCCATTTGCCCTCCGGTCATCCCGTACACGGAATTGTTGATGAATATCACCGTGATGGGGATCCCGAGCTGTGCCGTGCTTATGATCTCCGCTAGCCCGATGGACGCGAGGTCTCCGTCTCCCTGGTAAGCGATCACGATCGACTCCGGGTTGGCGGTCTTGTGACCGATCGCCACGGCCGGGGCTCGTCCATGCGCGGCCTGCGAATTGCCGACGTCGAAGTAGTAGTACATGAACACCGAGCAACCGACAGGCGAGACGAGAACAGTCCGGTCTTGGGCCCCGAGGTCATCGATGGCTTCAGCGAGGTACTTGTGAGCCAACCCGTGGCCACAGCCGGGGCAGTAGGTCGTCGAATGGGCGTTGACCCCTTCGCCGTGGGCATGGCGCTCGAAGGTGCTGTAGAAGACCGAAGTAGGCATCAGGACAGCTCCTGCACGCCGAGCACGTGCTCGATGATCTCGCCCTGGGACGGGAGGATACCCCCCATGCGGCGCACATGGCTTATCGGGGGCGGCGCGTGGACGCCGGCGTGGCTGAGCGCCAGCCTCATCTCGTCCTCCAGTTGGCCACTGCTAGCTTCCACGACTACGAGACGCTTGACCTGGTCGAGCACGCTGCACAAGCCGTCTATGGGAAATGGCCAGACGGTGATGGGGCGCAGGAGGCCCACTCTCAGGCCCTTGTCGCGCAGGTCCCTAATGGCGCCCTTGGCCAGTTGTGCGGGCGTGTTGCACGCCACGAGGAGTACCTCGGCGTCATCACAACGGTGGAACTCGACGCGCTGCTCGTGGGCTACGATCCGGGCGTACTTCTCGTTGAGGTCTATGTTGTGCTGTTCGAGCTCTTCGGGCTCCAGTCGGATCGAACAGATCAGGTTGCCGCGATGAGAGCGGTCCCCGTAGACGGCCCACTCGGGGATCCCGGGCCGCACCATTTGGCTCGGCAGTTGTACCTTCCCGGTCATCTGGCCGAGATAGCCGTCGCCTAGCACCACCACCGGGTTCCGGTACTTGAAGGCGAGCTCGAACGAGAGCATGGTCAGGTCGAGCATCTCCTGGGGAGAGGCCGGGGCGAGCGCAATGGCGTGGGTGTTGCCGTGGCCGAGGCCTCGGCAAGCGAGTTTGATGTCCGCCTGCTCGGGCCCGACGTTGCCCAGCCCGGGGCCGCCCCGCATGATGTTTACGAAAACGGCAGGCACCTCTGCCCCGATCATGTAAGAGATGCCCTCTAGCATCAGGCTGAAGCCGGGGGAGCTCGTGAAAGTCATGCAGCGTTTCCCGGCGCCGCCGGCGCCGTACATCATGTTCACCGTCGCCACCTCGCTGACGGCTTGGACGAAAATCCCGTCAAGCTCGGGCAGTACCCTCGCCATCAGCTCAGCGCCTTCGGTCGACGGCGTGATGGGGTACCCGAAGACGTGGCGGCAGCCGGCCAGGATGGCGCCTAGCGCGGCGGCGTAGGTCCCCTTGACGATGAGGGGCTCCCGCTCGGGCAGGTCCACCAGTGTGCCCGGCCACGGTTCAGGGTGAGGCGCGGTAAAGGGCCGCGCCCCCTGGGGCGTGGCCGGCCCGACGACGTCGAAGGCTTCCTCGAAGAGGTGGAGACCGTGGGGTTCAGGGCAGGCATCGACACAGAGGGCGCAGCCATTGCACTCCGTAAGGTCCAGCACCATCGGGACAAGCCCCGTTTCGGGGTTTATCTCGGTGCCCGGCGCCAAGCAGTTCTTGACGCAGGCCCTGATGCACCTCCCACAACCCTTGCAATACGCGGGTACGACGAAAGGCTTGGGTCGTCCGGCCACTATGGTCATGGCACGACCTCCTACAACGATGCCGCTGTCAACGCTACTTCGACGTCCCGGGCCCTGAGGCGTGGCCCCTAGGTCCGTCAGTCTGTTCTTGGGGGTGCCGAAAGGCCCTTTGGCCCGCCGGCGGCAACCAGTGACCTTGGCCCTTACAACGGTGGGAGCAGCTGCAGGAGACTGAGGTTGTGGACGACCAGAACGGGCCGGGGGCCGATGACGCCGGGACCGAGCGTCTCGACGAGGACTTGAGAGACCGCTCGAGAGCCGTCGCTCCGGCGCTGGACGCGTTCCTGCACCCGCAGGCGATCGCCGTGGTCGGCGCCAGCAGCGACCCCGCCACCCTTTCGGGGCTGCTGTTCGCCAATCTGGTCGACAGCCACTTTGACGGTCCCATCCTCCCTGTCAACCGGAACCACTCCCTGGTGCAGGGCGTCACCGCTTATCCCGATCTCGCATCCTGCCCGGTCGTCCCCGACCTTGTCATTGTCTGTCTGCCGGCCCCCGCTGTGGCCAGGGTGGTCGCTCAGGCCGGTGACCTCGGCATCAAGGCCGTCTGTGTCATCTCGGCTGGTTTCGCGGAGGTAGGCACCGCCGGGGCCGCTCTCCAGGCGAGCCTGGTCGAGACGGCCCTCGAGCGCGGCGTCAACCTGGTCGGCCCGAACTGCACCGGGGTGTTGAGCGGTGCCGGCAGCTCTCGCTTCAACGCCACCCTCGGCCGGACCGTCCCCCGTTCCGGGGGCACGTGCATGCTCAGTCAATCGGGGGCCTTCGGGTTGGCCGTCGTCGAGGCTATGGAGGCTCGGGGCCTGGGCCTCGGTGGTTTCGTCTCAGTCGGCAACACCGCCGACATCGGCGTGACCGACCTCCTGCTGTACTGGGGCCAGGACCCCGGTACCGACGTTGTCCTCGCCTACCTCGAGTCCGTCCCCGATCCCCGTTCCTTCATCCGGGTGGCCCGCCACGTCGGCGAAAGAGTGCCTCTGGTCGTCTTGAAAGCCGGTCGCACTCCAGCCGGTCGCCGCGGGGCAGCGTCGCACACCGCGGCACTATCCGCGGGCGACGTGGCGGTCGACGCCTTGCTCCACCAGGCGGGCGTCATACGGGCCGGGTCCATCGAGGAAGTGCTCGACCTGGCCACGGTCTTGGGCTCGCAAAAACACTTCCGGGGACGCCGGGTGGCCATCGTCACGAACGGGGGTGGCTCCGGGGTCGTCGCTGCCGACGCGTGCGAGAACAACGGGCTCGTGGTCCCCGAGCTCGGCGGGGTCGTTACTGGGGCCCTGAAGTCGCTCCTCCCGGCCGAGGCAAGCGTGGGCAACCCCGTCGACATGATCGCCAGCGCCACTGCCCGCCATTATGGCGACGTAGTTCGAGCCCTCGGGTCTTCAGCGGACGTCGACGCACTGATCGTCGTGTTCAACACTCCCGTGGTCGCCACCGCCGCGGACGTAGCCGCCGAGCTCGTTTCCGCCCGCGGCGACCTTGGCCCCGATGTCCCCCTGGTGGCGGTGTTCTTGAACCGTGAGGGACCGCCGGCGTCGCTGCGCGAGGCGGGCATCCCCGCTTTCATGTTCCCCGAGAACGCGGCGCGCGCCCTCGGTCGAAGCGTCGCATGGCACGAAAGAAGGGGCAGGTGGTCTCATCCGGCCCCGACGGGCGACGCCTCGAGCTCTGTGGGAACGCCGCAAGCCCATGGTCGAGCGATCGAGTGGTCCCTGGGCCTAGCGCGCCAGCGCGCCCATGACGGCTGGCTGGCCCCCGCCGACGCCGAGGCGCTGTTGGGTGCCTACGGCATCGCCGTGCCCCGGTCCATTCCTGTGCGCACTCCGGACGAAGCCGCGGCGGCTCAAGTCGAGCTCGGCTGTCCGGTCGTCGTCAAGGTCGCCGCCGCTATCCACAAGAGCGATGTGGGCGGCGTACGGCTAGGACTGACGACACCGGCCGGTGCAGCGCAGGCCGCTCGTTCGGTCCGGGCGGACCTGCAGGCCGCCGGGATGGCCGAACTGGCCGAAGAGCTCTTGGTCCAGGAGCAGATCGGGACCGGCCAGGAGATGATCGTCGGGACCAATCGCGACCCCTTGCTCGGACCGTTGGTCGTCGTCGGGCTCGGCGGTCGGCTGGTCGAGGTGCTCGGCGATGTCGCTGTGCGGGTCGCCCCGCTCCGCGACGAGGACGTGACCGAGATGGTCCAGACATTGGTCTCGTACCCGTTGCTGACCGGGTACCGCGGCGGGCCGGTGCTGGACGTGGACGCGCTCCATGACGTGCTACGGGGCGTCTCAGCCATAGCGCAGGACTGGCCGGAGATCGTCGAGATGGACCTCAATCCATTGTTCGTCTTGGAAAAGGGCGCCGTGGCCGCAGACGTCCGGGTGCGCCTGGCCCCGGACCGGTGACCCAGCGCCGGCGATAACAGCAGGCCACTGGCGACAACCAGGCTCCGCTGCGGGCGTGCCCGGCGAGGCCGCCCAGGTCGATGGCCTCGTCGCCCAGGTCGTTGGTCCCCACGGAGAAAATGGGGAAAGCTGCCACCACAACGAGTGCCGGGAACAGGCCTCCAGCTCAGGTAAAACGTCACTGCCACCAGCCCGCCATTGACAGCGGCTCTGGCCCAGTCCTATAGCCGCGATATCGGCGAAGACGGAGAAAGCTAATGGGCGCTTTGAGTGGTGAGGCCTTCACTGGGGAACGTTTTTGTATTTCTCCAAATTCCGAGCGATGCCTTATATCCCGCGTCAGGCGCACCTTTCGTAATTAGAAGGATCAGGCAATCGCATTCGCGCTCAACGGGGTCATGCCGGTGCAGTGCGGTGCATGCCGAGGAAATCGCTACCGCGGGAGCGCCACGCCATGGGCGCCGCTGCTACCGTCCCAACGAAAGCCATTGCCAACCGACCCGACTTCAGGGGAATATTGCCGACCCATGTTTTCTCCAACTAGTAGCGAGCGCGGGGTGATTCGCGTCGGGCCGGCCCTGAGGCCGCCCGTGGCGATGACTGCTCGCGCCCAACGTGAGGGTGCCATCAGGGCAACGACCTTGTTGGAGACCGGCCTGGCCTCTGCTTTCCCGGGCACAGGGAGGTAAGGCGGTGGACATCACCCTTATCACGGAGGGCACTTATCCCCACAATATGGGCGGCGTCAGCGTCTGGTGCGACCAGCTCCTACGGGAGATGAGCGAGCACACCTTCGAACTGCTCTCCATCAGCGCTACTGGTACCGAGAAGAGCACCTGGGAGTTGCCGAGCAACGTCGCGAGGGTAGGTACGATCCCCCTCTGGGGGCCGACATCCCGGCGCCGGGCCGGCCCCGAACTGCGAAAGCGGTTCGCGCCTGTGCTGGAGCTCTTTTTAAGTAGCCTCGCTATCGACAACCACGGCCGCGGTTTCGCTCACTCCTTGCGTCAACTAACCGAGTTCGCCCGTGCCGGTGAGCTGGGCGCGGCTTTGTCGAGCAAAGATGCGGTGGAACTGCTGGTGGGCATGTCCCCGGCATGCAACGAACGGGCTGACGGGGAGGGCGTCCGGCAACTAAGCGTCGGCGACGCCGTCGAGGTGCTCGTCCAGCTGGAGCATTTCCTGCGTCCGCTGGCTAGCCCACCTCCTCGTACCGAGCTATGCCACACGACGGCCAATGGTCTCGGGACGCTCCCCGCTCTCTCGGCCAAATGGGAGTTGGGGACACCGTTTTTGATGACCGAGCACGGCGTGTACCTACGCGAGCGTTACCTGTCCTACCTGCCTGGTACTCTCAGCCAGGCCGCTCGCACCATGGTCCTGCGCTTCTTCAAGTTGCTGGTGGAGACCGCCTACGAGAACGCCGACATCGTCGCCCCTGTTTGCCGGTACAACCGGCTATGGGAAATGGCCAACGGGACGTCTCCGGAGAAGATACGCCCGGTACATAACGGCATTTACCTCAACTCCTTCCCCGCTGCCGTTACCGATCCGGCGGTGCCGACACTGGTCTTCGTCGGGCGCATCGACCCGTTGAAGGACATTGAGACCCTGTTGAGGGCGTTCGCTGAGGTCAGGTTAAAGGTCCCCGAGTGCCGCCTACGGATCTTTGGGCCGACCCCAGAGGGTGGCGAGGATTACTACAAAAAGTGCCGCGAGCTGGCTACTGAGCTGGGTCTCGACGATGGCTCGGCGACCTTCGAGGGGCCGATCCGCCCCACGGTCAAGGCCTACCACGCCGGCCACGTCCTGGTATTGACCAGCATTTCCGAGGGCCTACCTTACGTTGTGCTCGAAGCGATGGCCTCCGGGAGGCCGATTGTGGCCACTGACGTGGGTGGCGTGGCTGAGGGAGTGGGCAGCGCCGGGCTGTTGACGCCGCCCAGGGACCCGTCGGCGTTCGCGGCCGCTTGTGCGCGCCTGCTGACCGACGAGAAGCTGAGGAAGTCATTGGCCCGTAAGGCCCGGGACCGCGCTGTTCAGCTATTTTCCGCCGAGCGGTGCTTCGCCCTGTACCGGGGCCTTTACGACGAGCTCGGGCCGCGCCAGGGTGAGGTCATCTCGCTCCCCGAAGAGCAAGAGGTGTTCCGTTTGAGGTCTTCGGTACCAGTACGAGAGGGCGGGACAGAACAAGTCCTTGCTGAGGAGCCGGAGGTACTGGCGTGAGCACCGCCGCTGGGGTCGTCCCCGCAACTGCACTTTCCGAGATGGCCCCGGTGAGCCCCGAGGTGCCGCCGTCCCTGGCTGCCTTCACCGGCGAGGTCCCGCCACTGTTGCTCAAGGTGGTAACTGCCGCCGTGGACCCCCTTGAGATAGCAGCTTCCTTGGAGACGTGCGGGCTTAGCAACGCGGTGGTCAAGGACCGCTTTGGCCACCAGGATGTTTTCGGCCTGGCTCAAGAGCTCTACGGGTCGGCTCGGTTCCGGGGTGCTCCCGCTAAGGACCCGGGCACGAAGCGGCCTGGTGGCATCGCCGATCTCGGCCGAGGCGTCGTTTTTGCCACACCGACCTTGATGTTCGCCGGGGGGGCCATCGCATTGCGTTCGTGGCTTTCGTGGTGGACAGTGCCACTGGCGCTCATTTGTGGATGGGCCTTCGGCCAGTTCGTCTCCTATAGCGGCTTCTCTCGCCAGGCGAGCGGCGAAGGCTCCGGCGCCACGGTCGTGTGGGCCCTGCTGGTGGCTTTGGTGTCATGCACCTGCCTCGGGCTGGCGGGCGACGTCATTATGGGCGGGAGGTACTCCGGGGCTCTGTTCGCCGCTGCCGCCTGCGCCTTCATGACAGCTGCGGCGGAGCTCGTCGTCCATTCCGAAGAACGCCTTATAGGGGTCATGCTCGTGCCCGGCGCGATCGGCTCGTTGATCTTCATTACCCATGAGCCGTTCAAGATGCCCACCATCGTTGCCGTCGCCTTGGCAGGCATCAGCGTGGGGGGGACCGTAGTGGCCGCCTTGCGGCGCCTGCCCCGCCGATGGTGGCGGTTACCGGTCGTGAAGAGGGCGGACCTCCCGACGGCGTTGCGTTATTTTGCTCACGGCGTGTGCTGTGGGCTTTTCGTGGCCCTTTTTATGGTGCTGGAGCCGGCGAAGGTCAGGCCCGACAGCTGGCCGGCGGCGGCCGCCTACCCGATGATCCT
Organism: Acidimicrobiaceae bacterium; assembly: GCA_003166025.1. GTDB lineage: Bacteria > Actinomycetota > Acidimicrobiia > Acidimicrobiales > Palsa-688 > Fen-671. Next base: position 71,594 of record PMWT01000110.1, read on the forward strand.
CTCCCTTGGGGTGATGGAGTGGCAGCTTCGCTCGCTTCGTGCCGGCGCTCGCGCTGTGCTCCTCGGGTCCTATACAGTAAGTGACTTTGCCGTAGCAGCCCGGCGAAAATTGGCCCGTGCCGCGCTGTGTTACTTGGTGGCGCTCGTCGTGCTCACCTCGGTGGTACAGGCCCTGGCTTATGCCCGCGGCGTGGCTGTGCCGGTGCCCCTGTTACTGGCCGGCATTTGCCTGGCCATCGCTTTCTTCCTCGCTCTCGTGGTTTCGTCTTTTGGGCGCGTCGAGCTGGTGTTATTGGGGTGGACAGCCGGTTTGGCCGCGTTCGGTACCTGGGCGTTGCTCACCAAAGTCGTCCATACGGGTTGGGTGTTCCCGAGCACAAACACTGCCTTTTGCATAGCCGCTCTGATCTCTGCCGTCATCCTGGCTTTATCCGCTCGTCGTACCGTCGTCAACCCTTTCTGTCATGCCTAATCGCCCACAAGTCACCGCGCCCTGCCGAATGGAGCACTCATGAAAATCCGTACCCCTCGCCGGCGGTCAGCTCTGGCCATAGCCGTCTGTCTAGCCATGACAGGTGGAGGGTTGGCGACCGCCACCTACGCCACGGCCGGAGCGACGCCGTCCAACACGCTCGACCTGCGGATCCTGCTCATCGGAGATGGCCCCACCGACGTCACCACCGCAGCGTGGGGGTCGGCGCTGGCCAACGAAGGTGTCCCCTATACGGAGGTAGATGCGACCGGCACCTCGCCCTCGGAAACCATCGCGTTGCCGGCCTTGTCCAGCGGCACTACCGGGTACTTCAACGGCGTCGTCATTGCTGACTCGCCCACCGCTTTCGCCGCCGGTCAGCTGGCGGCGTTGGACACCTACGAGTCCACGTTCGGGGTCCGCCAGGTCGATGGCTACATGTACCCGGATCCGGCGCTTGGTGCCACCGACGCTACCGGAGGCGCGCTGGACAATACGGTGGGCACGCTGACGGTGGCGGGGCTCACGGCATTCCCTGAATTGGCCGGACCGGTACCGTTCGCGGCGGGGACGTGGGGGTACGGGGCCACCACTGATGTCGGCGCACCGTTCACGCCGATCCTCGACAGCACTGCCGGTAACGCCCTCGTGGGCGTGTACCAGCATCCCTCGGGCGACGCTCAGGCCGGAGTAGCCGAGATGTCGCTGTTCTTCGACTACAACAGCAACATGTTGCAGTGGCTACTGCTTGCTCCGGGGCTGATCAATTGGGTGACTCAAGGCGCCCACCTGGGACTGTACCGGAGCTACTTCGGCCAGGACATCGACGACGTGTTCATCGCCGATAACGAGTGGAGCAGCACGTACCAGTGTACCCCGGGTGCCCAAGACCCACCCGACTACACCTGCCCCGCCGGGGTGGCCAACAACCCGGCGGACACTCCCCCGGACGTGCAGATGAGCGCGGCAGACGTGGCCTACGTGGTTGCCTGGGAGCAAAAGACGGGGATCACGTTGAACATGCTGTTCAATGCCGTGGGGGCCTGCACGGCGCCAGCGACCAACGAGGAGTCGACAGCCAATTGCACGGGGTCCGTGGTCGACCGCGGTGGTACCTTTACAGACCCGGGCCAGGTGATAGACAACACCACTCCCAACGACGCCGCCTTCGTGGACGCTTTGCTGGGCCAGCAAGCCAACTTCGACTGGGAGACCCATACGTGGTCGCACCAGTTCCTGGGCTGCAACCTCTGGGCGCCCCAACCGTTCACCAGTGCCGTCGCCAACGTCGGCGGCGGGGCCCTTGCCGCGGGTACCTATAGCTACGAGATCACCGCCGCCACGGCCTACGGAGAGTCGGAACCGTCGGCACCGCTCAGCGCCACCGTTGGTGCCGATGGCTCGGTCACGCTGAACTGGCCGGAGGCGATCAACGGAGTGGGCCAGGACGGTACCACTGCAGGTCCTACGCTGGCTCAGCTCGAGGCCACTTTTTCTGGGGGCGACGGGTTTTGGGGGTACAACATTTATCGCGCCGGCCCAGCTTCCACCACCTATGGGCTGATCGCCCAAGTTCCCGAGAACACCTCGGCCACGTTCGCAACGACGTACTCCTATACCGATAACGGGTCGACCACGCCGAGCGGCAGTCCGGGCTCGTCGGGCACCTTCCCCACTGCCACCGACCCCGGCATCGACTGCTCGAACACCGCCGGCAGTTGGGACCCGGCCACCAGCGCCAACCCTGACTCCTCGATCGAACAGGAGATCGGGTTGGACCAGGCGTTCGCCGCCGCCAACGGGCTCACCAACTACAACCCAGGCATAATCGTGACCGGCGAGCATTCCGGGCTGGAAAGCCCCAACATGGCCACCGCCTTCCAGGGCACCGGGATCACCGTGTTCGGTTCCGACGGCAGCCGCCAGCCTCAGTCCTATACCATCGCCGGGGCCCTGTCGTCTCCGCGGTACCCCTCCAACATCTATTACAACGCCAGCAATTGGCCCGACGAACTGAGCGAGTACAACACCCTGTACGTCGCCGCCGGCGACTCCATCGGCAACGGGCAGACGGGTCGCTGCGAGGGCACCGGCACGACAACATGCCGGACCACCCCGGGCACCGAGGCGGACGTGCTCGCTTCTGAGTCCTCCATCATGTTGAGCCATGTGCTGGCGAACAACCCCCGGGTCAACTACGCCCACCAGACCAACCTCATTGGTCCAGCGACAGCCCCGGGCGGTGCCGACTACGGGTACACGATCCTGGGCCTCATCGGCAACATGCAGGACCAGTACGACAGCTACTACAACGCCGCCAACAGCCCGTTGGTGCACATCAACGACGCCATCGAAGCGCAGACGCTGGCCGACCAGGCGGCTTGGGCCACAACTGAGGCCGGTACCGGGATAACCGCCAGCGATACAGACGGCACCGTGACGGTGAGCAACAGTGGCAGCGCGGTTGAGGTCCCCATCACCGTGCCTGCGGGGACCACCGTAAATGGGGCTCCGTTCGGCACGCCGTACGGCGGGCAGCTGTCGGCTTGGGTCGAACTCGGCACCGGTGCCACTGAGGTGCTCGGCGAGAACGTTGCACCCCAGATCACCAGTGCTGCGGCAGCTGCGTCCAATGTGGGCGCCGCGTTCAGCTTCATCGTCGCCACCACGGGGGCGCCCACCGCGGCACTGACTGAGACTGGGGCCCTTCCCGGCGGGGTCACGTTCACCGACAACGGGAACGGGACGGCGACCATCGCCGGTACCCCGACCACCTCTAGCGGCGGCACTTATCCCTTGGTGATAACTGCTACCAACGCCGCGGGCACAACGACCCAAGACTTCACGCTCACGAACGACGAAGCGCCCACCATTACCAGCGTCGCCGCGGCCACCTTCACCACCACTCTGCCGGGGACCTACACGGTCACCACCACCGGCTTCCCGGCACCTGCGATCACCGAGGTCGGGGCTCTTCCGGAGGGAATGACCTTCACCGACAACGGCAACGGCACGGCCACGCTCACCGGCGTCCCCGCCGCCACCGCAGCCGGTCAGTACGCGATCTCGGTTACCGCTACCAACGCGGCCGACGACAGCTTGTCCACGTTGAGCCTCGCCGTTACGGTGGACCCCGCCACGGCACCTACCATCAGCACGGCTACCGGGAATGCCACCGCCGACTTCACGCTCGGCCAAATGGGTTCGTTCGCCATCAGCACTGCCGGGTTCCCGACGCCTGCGATCACGGCGACGGCAGTTACGCTGCCGGCCGGTTTGTCGTTCACCGTCAACGCTGGCGGCACAGCCCTGCTGTACGGCACCCCCACGGCCACGGGCACAGTGACCTTCGATGTCACTGCCGCCAACGGGATCAGCCCTGACGCCACGCTCCCCGTCACCGTGGTGGTGGGCTCCGCACCGGCTATCACCAGTGCGTCCACGGCCACCGCGACCACCGGCAACCCGTTCAGCTTCACCGTCACTACCGCCGGGTACCCGGCCCCGTCGATCGGGGGAAGCGGGCTACCGGCTGGTATTACCCTCACCGACAACGGCAACGGCACGGCGACCATCGCCGGGACGGCCGCCACGTCTGAGGTCGGTACGTACACCGTCGACCTCTCCGCGGTCAACGGCACCGGTCCGACGTCCCAGGTCCTGACCCTCACCGTTGTGAGCGGGGCCCCGGCGATAACCAGTTCAGCGGATCCCACGTTCGCGGCCAAGACGGCCAGTACGTTTACCGTGACGGCCAGCGGGGCTCCCGCCCCTGCATTATCGGAGACCGGCGCACTCCCTTCAGGCGTGACCTTCACCGATAACGGCAATGGTACGGCCACCCTCGCGGGCACGCCGGCTGAGGGTACCCAGGGGACCTACGCCCTCGTCATCACGGCGACGAACACGTCAGGGACGGCGACGGAGGACCTTTCTCTCCTCGTCAACAGTGGGCTCGCCATCACCAGTACCAGCTCGGCCACGGCTACAGGTGGCAAGGCGTTCAGCTTCACCGTAACGGCCACAGGTACGCCTACTCCCACTCTCAGCCACACCGGGACGCTCCCGTCCGGGGTCACCTTCACTGCGGGCACCAACGGCACGGCCACCCTGGCCGGTACGCCCTCAGCCAGTGCCAGCGGGGTGTACGCGATCACGTTCACGGCCAAAAATTCAACTGGTACCGCCAGCCAGGCGTTCACCTTGACCGTGGACCAGCTGCCGACGTACTCCAACGCGGCGACCGTGACCGAGACGGCCGGGACGGCGTTTGCCTTCACCGTCAGCACCAAGGGCTACCCGGTCCCAGCGTTGAGTGCCGGGACGCTGCCCTCCGGCGTCAGCTTTGTCGACAACGGCAATGGCACCGGCACCCTGGCCGGTACCACGTCCGTCGCCGCCGGCACTTACTCGGTGACGATTACTGCTGCCAACGCCGGCGGCAGTGCCAACCAGGTGATAGCGCTCACGGTCAAGACAGACAGTACGAAGGTCCCCGTACCGGCTTTCACCAGCGCGGCCACAGCCACCGCCAAAGCCGGAGCGGCGTTCACGTTCACGGTCACCACGACCGGGAGCCCGACCACCACTTACACCACGAGCGTGACCCACACCGGCACGCTTCCCTCCGGGCTCAGCTTCACCAACCTGGGTAATGGGACGGCTACCATCTCCGGGACGCCGACAGCGGCCAGCGGGGGCACGTACGCCCTCACCCTCACAGCCAAGAACTCCGCCGGGACGACCACTCAGTCCTTCGTGCTGACAGTCCAGGCCGGCCCGACCATAACCTCGGCGGCGACAGCCACGGCCACGGACGGGTCTGCCTTCAATTTCACCGTCAAGACGAGCGGGTCGCCTGCGCCGGCGATGAGCGAGACCGGTGCATTGCCGTCGGGTGTCACTTTTACCGACAACGGCAACGGGACGGCGACGTTGGCCGGGACCCCGGGACTTAGCCAGGGTGGCGTGTACAAGGTGACCTTTACAGCGACAAACACATACGGTTCTGTCACCCAGTCGTTCACCCTTACCGTCGACCAGGCCCCCGCCATCACCAGCGCTTCGTCGGCGTCGGCCACTCACGGCAAGACCTTCAGCTTCACGTTCACCGGCACCGGCTACCCGTTGCCGACCGTGACCCACACCGGCACCGCTAAGGGCCTGACCTACACCAGGGGCACCAACGGCACGGCCACGCTGTCGGGGACGCCGACCACGGCCGGTACGTACAAATTGACCATTACCGCCACAAACTCCGTCGGTACCGCCACTCAAACCTTTACCTTGACGGTGTCTTAGCCGCCGAGGCGATCTCCGGGCTGCCAGGCAGGTGTGCCATGCCTGCTGGCAGCCCGGCCTAGGTCAGGAGCAGACGAACTCCACTCCTCGACCATATCGAGTGCCATTTCGACGCACTGTGTGCAATTAGAAGTTCTCCCGTGTCGCACTAGGTGCGTGTTTTTCTCGTTCGGAGATCTAGCGGCAGCGAGCGGTAGCCTTTGTGTGCGGGCGGCCGCTCACAGTGGTTTAGCTGTTTACCCCAGAGGAAAGAGGCCACACCAAATGGTAAACGTGCCCATAGCAGCAACGAGGCGGCCCCGTCGCCCGCTCCTGGTATGTGCGGTGTCGGTTTTCGCCATAGCGGGCGCTCTAACCTTCGCCGGGAGGACCAGCTCAAGTTCAAACGCCAAGCCCGTTGCCGCCACCTGGTGGGATCCGGGCCCGCTCACCTCGTGGGCGTACGTCATCGGTGAGAACTCGCCTATTGCCGTACCGACCAATGTCGGCAACGTCCAAGTTTACGATATCGATGCCGGCATCCAAGGTGGCCTCGGCGCCAACGGCGTGCCGCTCTCAGACCCGGGCATTGTCTCTTCGGTGGAGGCCGTCCACGCCAGCGGCGCCCACGCCATCTGTTACGTGGATGCGGGTACGGCAGAAAACTGGCGCTCCGACTATGGCGAGTTCGACCGGTCCGAGCTGGGCGGCGCTGATCCCGGTTGGCCCGGGGAGGAGTTCATAAACGTGGCCGACTGGTCAACGCCGGTCCCTGCCCCGTACGAAACGTTGAAAACGATCATGGCCAACCGGTTCGAGCTGTGTAAGCAAGAGGGCTTTGACGCCGTTGAGGCCGACAACGTCGACGCCTACACTGACGGTAACATCGGCGACTTCACCCTCACCATGGCCGAGGAAGAGGCCTATATCGATGACCTCATCACCGTGGCGCACGGCGATGGCTTGGCCTACTTCTTGAAAAATGAGGTCAACGGCGACAGCCTGCTCGACACGGAGGCCCCGCTCGTCGAAGGCGAGATCAACGAGTCCTGCTGGCAGTATGACGAGTGTTCCGCCCTTTCGATCTTTGTGAAGGAAGGTAAGCCAATTCTCAACGTGGAGTACGAGAACTTCGCCGAGCCCAAATTATGCCCCGAAGCGCTCGCCTTCCCGATGGCGACGGTCCACGCCGGCCTCGAGCTGGACGGCACCATTGCCTATGGTTGCTGGCAGTACGGTGCCACCTCGACCCCCACGACGTCTTCGTCGACCACCACAACGTCTTCGTCTTCTACGACGACCACTGCCCCGACCACCACAACGTCTTCGTCTAGCACGACGACCACTGCCCCGACCACGACAACGTCTTCGTCTACTACGACGACCACTGTCTCGAGCACCAGCACCACTCGCTCGCCCACGACGACAACTGGGGGCCCCCATCGGGGCCGCGGTGGTAGGCACTAGGGCGCGGAGGGTCGCTGCCACCCTCTGAGTGGCGCACTCGGGAGCGGGACCGGCTCACCCCATGGCCGGCGAACTTTCCAGGCAAGTACCTACTGGCGCGTCCGCGTTTTACGAGAAAAAGCGGAAACCAAACGGTGCCGTGTGTGGCCAGGTTGGCCGCAGCGCTGAATATTTGCCACGGATGAAGGCTTAGCCAAGCCAAATACGCCCACTTCGAGCCGCCTTTCGTTAATCGCGTGCCTGACAGGCGTGTTCGCGCTCAGCGGAGTCACGCCGGTACGGCCCGGTGCCCCCTGCGGAAATCGCCGTCTTGTGTGGTCCACGCCGTTAAAGGCACTGGTACGGTCCGAGATGAGGTGTTGCGAAGCCCCCGGTACTCCTAGGGCCGGGGGTGAAGCACTCCTAATAACCGAAGACATGTACCTCGGCGTCAGCGGTACGCGGAAGACCATTTTGGGACTTACCGGGCAGCGCCGTCATCTCGCCTTTCCGAATGGAGCACGAATGAAAATCCGCTCTTCTTATCGTCGCAGCGCCCTGGCCATAACTACCTGCCTTGCCATGACGTGCGGAGGGTTGGCGACCGCAACTATCGCGGAGGCCTCGGTGGCGCCTCCCACGCTCGACCTGCGGGTGCTCCTGATAGGTGACGGCGCCTCAGATCCGACAACCGCGGCGTGGGCGGCGGCACTCACCAACGAAGGTGCCCCTTACACAGAGGTGGACGCCACTGGCGCCACCGCTACCGCCGGGACCAGTGTCGCGACAGGTAGCTGGACCATTACCCTGCCCACGCTCTCGAGCGGGAACACGGGGAACTATGACGGGGTGGTCGTCGCCGACTCGCCTCTGTACTTCGCCAGTGGGCAGTTGAGTGCCCTCTACAGCTACGAGTCAAACTTTGGGGCCCGCCAGGTGGACGGCTACATGTACCCGGATCCCGCCCTGGGCGCCACAGACGCGTCCGGCGGGGCACTGGACGGTACCACCGGGACGCTCACGGCCGCCGGCCTTGCCGCCTTTCCTGAGCTGGCCGGGCCCATTCCTTTCGCCACCGGCACCTACGGCTACCCGGCGACGGCGACCGGTGGCGCCGCTTATACACCGCTCATAACCAATAGCGCCGGCGACGCCCTGGCCGGCATCTACCAGCACCCGGGCACCGGCGTCCCGCCCACTGATGCCCAGGCGGGGGTGGCGGAACTGTCGCTCTATTTCAACTACGGCGCTACCCAGCTCCAGTGGCTCCTGTTGGCCCCCGGGCTGATCAATTGGGTCACTCAGGGCACTCACCTCGGTGAGTACCAGAACTACGTCGAGATGGACATCGACGACACTTTCACGCCCGACGATGCCTGGGACACCGCCACCCACGAGATCGACTACGCCGACGGGGACTCGTTGCGGATGACGCCGCAGGACGTCATCACCTCGGCCGAGTGGTCCCAGGCCAACAACTTCCGCCTCGACCAGCTGTTCAACTACGGCAGCACCGTGGCCGCCCAGGCCGGTGGCCTGGCCTTCGCCGGTAGTACCGTCGACTCGGGGAAAGCGGGCGCAGATCCGCTCCTGGCCCAGTTCCAGGCTACAGACCCGAAAACGGGCAAGCCCTACGCCGACGACTTCGGCTGGATCAGCCACACCTACGACACGCCCTACCTGGACGTGGGCTGTGCGACCCAGAACTATATCGAGGCTGAGCTCAACGAGAACACCAGCAAAATCGCCGCCGCCCCGACCCTTACGTCCGTCGCCGGCACTACGTCCGGGGAGGGGGGCCTCGGGATCACCGACAGCACCGACGACACCCTTGCCTATGGTGCCGAGGACCCCCAGGTCTTCGTCCCCGGCAACCACTCCGGCTTCGCCGACCTGGTCCCGGGCAACCCGGCCACGGTGGACGAGCCGGACCTGGACCAAGAGACGGCCGGCGCCGGTGGCTCGCTAGCCGCCGGCACCTACGAGTACGCCGTCACCGACCAGTTCACCGGTGCGCCGGTGACTGCCACGCTCGGGCCTGATGGCGAGTCGGCCGCTTATGTGACGGATCCCATCACCGTGCCGGCCGATGGGTCCGTCAACCTCCAGTGGGAGTCCATCTGCCACGCCGCCAACTACAACGTCTACCGGGCGCCGGTCGTCGGCGGCGTCGTCGGCAGCTGGACGCTGGTCGGCAACTACAACACGCCCTTCTCGGCCACACTGCCTGATAACAGCTCCGCTGATACCACCGGCGCTTCCACCACCAACGTGGCCGGTGGGGGCGAGACCGAGCTGACCTTCACTGACACCGGCAGCGCCGCCGCCGAGTGCCAGGGCGACACCGGTTACTGCGTCACCGCCGGCCCGGCGTCGTGGACCACACCACCGGTCGACGAGAACGCCGAGGAACTGCCTTGGGAGTCCAACCCGTACTTCGTCCCGGCCATGCAAGCCGCTGGCATCACGGCCGTGGGGGCTGATGCCTCCAAGCCCTACCCCAACCCCCCCGACGCCCAGTTCGGCTACGGGGTCGCCTACCCGATGACGGCGGCCGACACCTACGCCGCCGGCACGACCTTCTTGGAAGGCACCCCGACCACCACGTGGCCCGGCGCCCAGGTCGTGCCTCGCCATCCCATCAACATCTATTACAACGTGAGCACCGACGCCCAGGAGCTGGACGAGTACAACACCCTGTACACCAGCACGCTGGCGACCTACCCCGACATCGTCAACTCGGTGGCGTCCCAGATGCTGCAGTACATGCTGACCAACAACCCCGAGCCCAGCTATGTGCACCAGACCAACATCATCGGCATGCTCCCGGGCTGCACCGACGCCACCTGGGCGGCCAACCCCAACACCTGCGAGACGGCGCCTGACCCCACCTGCACCGCGGCGACTTGCATGCCCGCCACGGCGCCCACGGCCGGGGACGGCACGCTGTACTCGGTACTGGACCCTCTGCTGGCCGCCTACCACACCTACTTCAGTGCCCTCACGCCCTACGTGCAGCTGACCGAGGGCCAGATCGGCACCGTCCTGGCCGACCAGAGCGCCTGGTCCGCCCCGGCCGCCAGCGACGTCACCGCCACTGAGACCAACGGCGTCGTCACCATCACCAACACCGGGACCTCTGCGATAGAAGTCCCGGCCACCATGCCCAATGGCACCACTACCGGTGGGGCAGCCTTCGGCCAGGCCTATGGTGGCGACCTCTCGGCCTGGGTGGACCTTGCCGCCGGCGCTAGCGTCACGCTCAACGAGAAAGTGCCGCCGTCGATCACCAGCGCCGCCTCGGCTACCTCAAACGTGGGCGCCGCCTTCAGCTTCACCGTTTACACCACGGGCGAGCCGGTGCCGGCACTCAGTGAAGTCGGCACCCTGCCCAGCGGCATCACCTTTACCGACAATGGCAACGGTACCGCCACCATCGCCGGCACCCCGGCGACGGGGTCGGGTGGCCTCTACCCGTTCACCATCGACGCCACGGGCACAGCGGGCTCGACGTCCCAAGCTTTTGTGCTTACCAATACGTCCGCCCCCACCATAACCAGCCCGGCTACGGCCACGTTCACGACGACCTTCTCCGGTAGTTATGACATCACGACCACCGGTTACCCAGCGCCCACCCTGACCGATACCGCCTCGACGTTGCCCTCCGGCCTGGCCTTCGTCGACAACGGCAACGGCACCGGCAGCATCTCGGGCACCCCGGCCACCGGTACGCAGGGGAGCTACCCCGTTGTGCTCCAGGCCACCAACTCGTCGGGGAGCACAGCCACCTTGGACCTCGGGGTCACGGTCAACCCGGCCACCGCGCCGGCGCTCACCATCCCGGCCGCTGATTTCACTCTCAACCAAATGGGCTCCGTCGCCGTGGCTGCCAGCGGCTACCCGACACCTTCCATTACCGAAACCGGCGCGCTGCCTGCGGGGCTGACATTCATCGACAACGGCAACGGCACCGCCATGCTGTCGGGCGCACCGACCAGCACCGGGACGACCAGCTTGACGGTTACAGCGACCAACGGGGTCAGCCCGGCCGCCAGCCAGACCATGACGGTCATAGTGGGCCAGGCGCCCGCGATCACCAGTGCCGGCACCGCGTCGGCCACCGTCGGGTCCCCGTTCACCATGACGGTGACCACCAGTGGCTACCCGGTCCCGTCCATCGGTGCCACCGGGCTCCCCGCCGGCTTCTCCTTAACCGATAATGGCAACGGCACGGCGACCATCTCGGGCACGCCCACCGCATCTGAGATCGGTACCAACACCGTCGACCTCAGCGCTGTCAACGTGGCCGGTAGTGCCACCCAGGACCTGAGCCTCAGCATTGGTCAGCTGCCCGCGATAACCAGCGTCGCCTCCACGGCGTTCACCGTCGGCGCCGCCGGCTCGTTCTCGGTGACCACGACAGGCTCGTTGACGGCGACGCTCACCGAGACCGGCGCCCTGCCCGCGGGAGTCAGTTTAACTGACAACGGCAACGGTACGGCCACGATCTCGGGCACGCCCGCCGCGGGTACGACAGGCTCCTGGCCACTCGAAATCAGTGCTACGAGCACGGTGGGCGCCACGAGCCAGTCGTTCGATCTTTCCGTCTACCAGGTCCCGGCCTTCACTAGCGCCTCGTCTACGACGGGGACGGTCGGAACGGCCCTTTCGTTCACGGTCGGTACCACCGGGTTCCCGGCCCCTTATATCAGCTCTTCCAGCTCGATGCCCGCCGGTCTGACGCTGACTGACAACGCCGACGGCACCGCGACCATCTCGGGCATCCCAACATCAGCCGGGGCCTCCACCTTGGACCTCACGGCCACGAATGCTGTCGGGACCACCCCGCAGAGCCTGGTCGTCACCATCTCCTCGGCCCCAGTAGCTCCCGCGCCTATTTTCCCGGTCTCAACGTCCAGTACCACTGTCACCACAACGCCACCGACCACTACGGCGCCTCCGACTACCACGCCGGCCGCGGCGGGGCGGCATGCTCCCACCTTCAAGAGCGTGTCATCGGCAACAGCTAGCGTCGGCCATCGGTTCTCGTTCACGGTAATGGCAGCCGGCGAACCGGTCCCGACCTTGGTCCACTCGGCACTGCCCAAGGGCCTTGTTTGGTCGGGCGCCACAGGTGGTCATGCGACCATCTCCGGCGTACCTCAAATGAAGGCGGCAGGGACAGCCCAAGTGTTGCTCCGAGCCTCTAGCGCTGCCGGGAGCGCCACTCAAGTCCTCGTCATCCGGGTGCTCAGCCGGCCCAGGCTGAGCAGCGGCCGCCTGCCGGCAGGCGCAGTCGGTCGTCCTTACCGGTTCGCTCTCAAGGCCTTCGGCTATCCCAAGCCGACGGTGAAGGAGTCGGGGGACCTGCCGGCCGGCCTCAGTTTCAAAAAGACTGGGAGCGGTGAGCTCGACGTGTCCGGCATCCCTGCGCCCGGCTCGGGCGGTGCCCACCACATCCGTATCGTTGCGTCCAACTCGATGGGCAAGGTGACCATGAACTACACCCTGATGGTCAAAGGGCCAGGCGCTTAAGCGTGGCCCGAGGGCGGTATGTCGCCGCTGCCTTGTTGGCAGCGGCGACCATGGCAGCCGTGTCCCTGGGAGTGGTCCGTCCGCACCTACCGACGGCCACCGCGGCTGCCACCTGGTGGCACCCGGGACCGCTTACTTCGTGGCAGTACGCGATCGGGGAGCCATTACCGATCGCGGTGCCCACGAACATCGGCAACGTCGAAGCGTACGACATCGATGAAGGCAATGTGGCCGGGACGAGCACCAGTCAAGTAGCGGCCTCGGTCGGCGCCATCCATGCCGGTGGCGCCAAGGCCATCTGCTACGTCGAAACAGGAGGCTGGGAAAGCTACCGGTCCGACGCCTCCGAGTACTCCTCAGCCATCCTCGGCAGCACGGTGCCCGGCTACACGGACGAACGGTACCTGGACATCCGGCAGTGGTCCGATGACCCCGGGCCGACGGGGTTGACCCTCGGGCAAATCCTGACTGCCCGCTTCCAGTTGTGTAAAGACGAGGGCTTCGACGGTGTGGAAACGGACCTCGACGACACGTATGCCGACAGCACCGGCTTCCCCTTGACGATGGCCAACGAGCTCACTTTCATGACCGAGATGGCCGGCGTCATCCACGGTCTCGGTATGGCTTGGTTTTTGAAGAACGACATCAATGGCGACAGTCTTATCGCCGACATTGAACCTCTCGCCGACGGCACCGTGAACGAGCAGTGCTGGCAGTACGAGGAGTGCTCGGCCCTCGAGCCTTTCGTGCAAGCGGGCAAGCCGGTCCTCAACGTCGAGTACGCCAACGAGGCCGAGACCACGACGTGCCCGGAGGCGCTGGCGTTCCCGATGGCCACGATGCACACCGACGTGGACCTTGACGGCACCATTGCCTGGGCGTGCTGGCAGTACGGTTCTCCCACCGGCACAACGGCGAAGACGACGACCACACAGGCAGGGACGACGAGTGCTCCGTCCACGAGCCTGACCTCGGCGTCAGGTGGCCCCGCGCCTGCTCCCACGGCCCCTCCGGCTCCCACGACCTCTTTGAGCCTCCCGCCAACGACCACCCAGCCGCCCGTGGGTATGCCGGCGGTGGCGCCCCATTTCATCAGCCCGTCAAGAGCCAGGGCGACGGTCGGGCGCTTCTTCTCGTTCAGGGTGAGGGTGTCGGGCAACCCGTGGCCCACTCTGCACCACTCGCGGCTGCCCAAAGGACTGAGATGGGCCCGTCATGGGCGGGGGACGGCAATCATCTCAGGTACCCCGCAAGCCGAGGCCGCCGGGCTCGCCAGGGTGTCTCTCAGCGCCCTCAGCCCCAGCGGGCGCGCCCGCCAGGTGCTCGTTGTCCGGGTGCAGCGCCGCCCCGGTTTCCTTAGCGGCGTCCTGCCGGCGGCGACCGTGGGCCGGCGTTACCACTTCGTTTTGCGCTCTTTCGGGTACCCGGTCCCGTCGGTCGTCGAGCTGGGGAGGCTACCCGCCGGCTTCATTTTCACCAGAGACGGTCATGGGGTTGCGACTGTGTCGGGCCGGCCGGCACCGGGCACGCAGGGAGCCCATCGGGTAACCGTCCGGGTGTTCAATTCCCTCGGCTCAGTGACGGACAATTATGTCCTTCGGGTCGTCAGCAGCGGGGCTAGAGCCCGCACATCCCCCAAACCTTAAGGACCGGCGCAGGGACGACCCCCGGGCAACTGCCGGCGTTGGCTTCTCCCAGGAGCGTCCAGACCGGTCCCGACTTCCAGGAGAAGGCATAGACGCTGTTCTGGAACTCGGCCAGCTTCTCCTGCCCTGCCGCCGTCGAAGATTCCTCTAGCAACGTGGCTGAAGGCTTGAACTCGACCAGCGCCCAATAGGTGGCCGACGCCGGCTGGTCTGCGTAGTAGACCTCGCCGGGCTGTGTCCCGGCAACATCCTTCGAGCCCAGGTCGACGCCGCCCGGGTTGGTGGCGAGCCACGAGCGGGTGAGGGAGTTTTCCACGCCCGCCGTAACCAGGAGGTTCTGCGCCTTTTCTCCCGCGGCCGCAGTGGTCGTGCGAGGCCGCGCCGTCGTGGTTGGGCGTGGCACTGTTGACGACCTCGAGGGCGGGACCGAGGAGGTGGGGCGAGCTGTCGTGTTTGTTGTGTGAGAGGCGGTGGCGGGGACAAGCGTGTTCGACGAAGAACGCGACTTGGCCAGGTTCGTGCGGTCGGCGCTGGTCACAGCCAGGACCACCGCGGCGACGATGACGGCGACGGCAGTGATCATGACCAGTTCCGGCCAGGGCCCATTGGCCCGACGGTGCCGCTGCCTGCGGCCGCGACCGCCGTCACCCGTCCACGACGGCTCCGGTCGGGGGCCCTCGTAGTCGGTGTAGGCACCAGGCGCCTCGCCGGGCCTCATGTAGGCGGTGGGGTAGGAGCTCTCGTAACCGTAGGGGCTCGGGCGGGAGCGGTCCGCCTCCCAAGTGCTGTAGGTGGTGGGCGGCACGTCCTGCTCCCAGGTCCCCCCGCCCTGCCCGCCGCCGTCCTCGACCCAGGTGGCGCCCTGTTGGTCGTCCTCCCACGCCATGGGACCGTCCCACGCCGCCGTGCCGTCGCCGTCTCGGTCGTCCTCGGGGTCGAACTGCCAGTGGCCGGTCTCCGGCCCCGGATCTGCCTCGGCGAAGTCGTCGGGACCGGACCAGCCGCCCGGCTCGGGCGCCGTCCGCTCATCGGGCTGTGACCAGCCGTCCCGGTGGCCAGACGGGCCAGGCCCGTCGCCCTGGCCGCGGGCTCCTCGCCCCGAAGAACGTTCGGGATCGCGGTCGCGCCGGCCTCTAGACGCCATTGGTCATCCTCTCAGTCTGAACAAGTGTGATCAGCGACCTCGCTACCGGCTGCACACAAATTACCTCTCCTCCGTCCGGTCCTGCAGGTTTGCCGCTGCGGGCGGGCCGTCAACACCGCTGGCCGGAGCGCCGGGGGCGACCGGCTGTGCGCCTGTCAGCCACTCCGACGTGAGGCGGTAGGCGGCCTCGATGAGCTCGGGGCTCCGGCCGAAGCTGAAGGGCGATACGCCCGCCACCAGCGGCGCGGGCAGGACGTACAGCTGGCAGCGACCGCTCCACGCCGTCACCGAGTCGAGGTCGTGGCGGGCCAGCGATATGGCGGCCGACCTCAAAAGGACATTGAGGGGAGATCGGGGCCGGGGCATGTGACCGGCCGGGACGCTCGGAAGGACGAAGATGCGGTCGGCCCCCGCTCCCACCGCCGGGCCGACCGGCGTGTCGGAGACGACGCTGCCGTCGATGAGCCAGCGGCCCCCTATGAGCACAGGAGGGAACACTGCGGGCATGGCCGACGACGCCAGCAGTGCCGGGACCGCCGGCCCCCTGTCCAGCAGCACTTCTTTCCCCGTCTCCAGGTCCGTCGTTACAACCGTCAGGGGGAGCACACCGTCCTCGAGCCGGCGTAGGGGCACCGTGGACCTCAGCCACTTCGCCAGCGGCCGGGAGCTGACCAGGTGGTCCCCCCAACCGGCAAGCCCGCCGATGGCTACCGACGCGTTTAGCGGGAACACGTCCCGCCTCCTCACCGCCGTCCAGAGGCTGGCCAGCACTTCCAGCCCTTCCAGCGTGGGCTCGGCCGCCAACCACGCGGCGTTCAGCGCCCCGGCCGATGTGCCGAAGAGATGGTCGGGGTGGTGGCCCGCTTGCATCAGAGCTTTCGCCATCCCCACCTGGGCGGCACCGAAACTGGCCCCGCCTCGTAGTACCCAGGCTGTCGTCATATGGCCCGGGAGGTCATGGGGCCGGGGAACGCCTGGTGGCCGCGCCCGGGGAGGGCGCTACGGGGGTAGACACCGTGGTCGACGATGCTGCCGCCCGCGCCACTGTGATGACAGCGGCGGCAGTGGTAGTGGCGGGCGGGACCGTCGTCGTAGCGGCCGGCGATGTCGTCGTAGCGGCCGGCGGTGTCGTCGTAGCTGCCGGCGAGGTAGTTGTAGCTGCTGGCGGTGTAGTCGTCGCCGCCGGCGGTGTCGTGGTCACCGTTGTGGGCGCCAAGGTGGTTGGGGGCCTGGTGGTGGTGGGCTTGCTGGTCGTGGTGGTGGGCTTGCTGGTCGTGGTGGTGGGCTTGCTGGTCGTGGTGGTGGGAGCGAGGGNNGTGGTGGTGGGAGCGAGGGTTGTGGTGGTGGGAGCGAGGGTTGTGGTGGGAGCGAGGGTTGTGGTGGGAGCGAGGGTTGTGGTGGCCGGCGCAGTTGTCGGCACAGCCGTTGTGGTCACTGGCACCGCCGCCGTCGTTGCCGGCGCCCCTGTGGTCGGGGCAACTGATGCCGTCGTGGTCGTGGTGGACGGACGAGCGGCTGTGGCCGGCGGCGCGGTGGTGGCGGGGGCAGTGAAACCGGGGCCCGGTAGCTCGATGAGCAGAGCTTTAGAGACGCTGCCGGCTTCGTCGGCCGGCTCCAGAGCTTGCACGGTGACCGCCGTGGGTGTGCTCGGGACCAACCGCAACCCGGCCAGGCTGACGGCCTGGGCCTGGCCTTTCGAAAGGTTGACCGAGGCGCTCAACTGCTGGCCGGCGAGCCCTTGTCCCGGGCCTACGGAGGCCACTACCCGGATCCCTCTTTCGGCGTCCTGGCCCACGTCCTGCACCACTACGGTGACCGACACCGAAGACGCGGGGGAGAGCACCTGGACCTTGCCCGCCATGCTCAAAGCCGGGGGGTTGGTGGAAATGGCATCAATCGCCAGTTTGTGCAGGGGCGAACGGGAAACGGCGGCGACCAGCCGCTCGGCGAACCCGCCTAGGGCGCTCACCTGGTAAAGGCCGGCACCGTCGTCCCACTGCGAGGCAGGCATGGAGACCCCGAGTTTCGGCATGTCCCGGGCAAACAGCTGGTAGGCGGTGTCGCCGACCTGGAACTGGGAAACGGCGGCGTTCATCTGCCCTACCGCGTCCGTCGCTCGCCCACCTCTGAGGAGGTCCTGAACGGCCGCGGCCATCTCGGCGGCCCCGTTGTCGCGGGACACGAGACAGGCGTCAAGGAGCCCGGCGGCAGCGGCGAGAGGCGCCGGCGGGGAGAGGGAGGTCACCCCCTTGTACGTTGAAGCCGCGGATGCCGCTACTCGCGACAACTGACCGGCGGCAGCTGCGGACCCATCGGTCAAGCGATCGGAGCTGATCTGGGCGATCTCCCGCCCCTGCACGGTGGACTCGGCGATGTAGGGCAGGACGGTGTCGACCCAAGCCTGGCTGTTCATCGTGGTCTCGGGGCCGGACGACCGGGCGTGCATCGAGGCGTCGACCAGCAGCACCAACATCGTCAGCACGAACGGGATGATCAGCCAGCGTTGAGAACCACCGCGGCGTCTCAACGGACGGGGCGGCATCGCCATAACCCCTCAACGATACAAATACCGGGAGAAAGGGAGGGAATGGGGCTCCCCGGGCGCCTTGCCAGGACTTCAGGCCGTCTGGCCAGGGCTACAGGCCGGCGGTGAGCAGGTCGACAACAGAGCCCGTGGTGGCCAGGTCGGCCAGGACGGCATCGGCCCCCAGGTCGCCGAGTTCGTCCAGCGTGAAGCGACCGCTCGCCACCAGCAGGCAATGGGCGCCTCCGGCCCGGGCGCACTCATAGTCGCGCGGTGTGTCGCCGATCACCCACGTTTCGTCGGGAGCCAGACGAGCACCTCGAAGAGCGGCCAGGCGCTCGCGCGCTATCGGCACCAGTTGTTGGCGGTCCTCGTGGTCGCTGCCGTACGCCCCTGTCTCTAGGTCCAACCACTTGTCAAGCCCGAACGCGGCCAGCTTGACGACGGCATTGGGAGCGATGTTGCCCGTCAGGACCGAGAGGTGAAGGCGTCCGTCCGCGGCCAGGGCCTGCAAGAGCTCAGGGGCCCCGGCGCACGGGCTCCCGTCGCGGGCGACCTCCTCAGAGGCCGCCGCCAGCTCGGTCTCGAGGTGTTCGAGCACTGCGGGGAGGTGAGCGGGGTCTTCATGGTCCAGCAGCGCCAGGTACTCCCGCACGATCTGGGGGTCCGTCTTGCCGCTCATCGAGACCCTCCGGCTCGGGGCCTCGCCGAGCACTGCTGCGATGGCCCGGTCGAAGACCGCACCGCCGACCTCCCCCGCCCTGACCAGGGTCCCATCAATGTCGAAGAGCAGCAACCGCTGTACGGGCACAGCGAAGCCTACTGGTTCCTTGCCGCTCCCCGCCCTGGCGGTGAAAGACTGCGACCATGCCTACGACCCCATCTCGCGTCAGCGCCACGCCCGAGTGGAAGGCTCTGACGGACCATTTCGCCACTTTGCGCAACGTGCACTTGCGTGACCTGTTCGCGGCCGAGCCCGACCGGGCGGGATCGATGACGGTCGAGGCGGCCGACCTCGTCCTCGACTACTCGAAGAACAGGCTCACAACCGAAACGCTTCGGCTACTGGTGGCGGTGGCGGAAAGGGCGGGCCTCCGGGAGCGGACCGAAGCGATGTTCGCCGGCCAGCACATAAACGTCACCGAGGACCGAGCCGTGCTCCACGTGGCCTTGCGGGCGCCCCGTGACGTCGAGATGCAGGTGGACGGCCACGATGTGGTGCCCGACGTGCACAGCGTGCTCGACAAGATGGCCGACTTTGCCGACGCCGTCCGCAACGGGAAGTGGCGCGGGTTCACGGGCCGGAGGATCAAGAACGTCGTCAACATCGGGATCGGCGGCTCCGACCTCGGCCCAGCGATGGCTTACGAGGGTCTACTGCCCTTCTCTGACCGCGCCTTGCGCCTGCGTTTCGTGTCCAACGTGGACGGGGCGGACATATGGGAGGCAACCGCCGACCTTGACGCGGCCGAGACGCTCTTCGTAGTGAGTTCCAAAACGTTTACCACCCTGGAGACGATCGGTAATGCGAGGACGGCCAGAGAATGGCTTCTGTCGTCCCTGGGAAACGCCGCCGCTGTCCGCAACCACTTCGTGGCTGTGTCGACCAACGCCAAAGAGGTGGCTGCGTTCGGCATCGATACCGACAACATGTTCGAGTTTTGGGACTGGGTCGGGGGACGTTACTCGTACGACTCGGCCATCGGCCTTTCACTGATGATCTCGATCGGGCCAGAGCATTTCCGGGAGATGCTGGCCGGTTTCAGGTCCATTGACGAGCATTTTCGCCAGGCTCCTTACGAACACAACCTTCCTGCTCTGTTGGGCCTTATCGGGATCTGGTACAACGACTTTTTCGGCGCCGAAACTCACGCCGTGCTGCCCTACAGCCATTACCTTTCCAAGTTCTCCGCCTACCTTCAACAGCTCGACATGGAAAGCAATGGCAAGTCCGTGACCCTGGACGGGCAACCCGTCGACATGGCAACGGGCCCTATCGTCTGGGGGACCCCGGGCACCAACGGCCAGCATGCTTATTACCAGCTGCTCCACCAGGGGACCCGCCTCGTACCTGCGGACTTCATTGGTTTCCTGCGCCCTTCTCGGCGCGTCGGGGGCCATCAAGATCTTCTAATGGCCAACTTCTTCGCCCAGACCGAGGCGTTGGCGTTCGGCAAGACGGCCGAGGAGGCCCGAGCTGAGGGCATGCCCGAACGGTTGGTCCCCCATCGCAGCTTCCCGGGCAACCGCCCGACCAACACGGTCCTGGCGCCCGAGCTGAGCCCCCGGGTGCTGGGGGAGCTTGTCGCTTCCTACGAGCACAAGGTGTTCACGCAGGGAGTCATCTGGGGCATCAACAGCTTCGACCAATGGGGCGTCGAACTGGGCAAGTCACTGGCCTTGCGTATCGTCCCCGAGCTCACCTCCGAGGCCGAGCCCTCGCTGGGCCATGACAGCTCCACTAATGGGCTTATCCGCCGCTACCGTGCGGCGCGACGACCGTGACTAAAAACTAAGCCGTCGTTGCTGTCGCGAGCTCCTAAAGCTGGCCCATGTAGCGGTAAAAGGCGCTGCGCACGAGGATGTCGAGATCCTGAGGCGAGCACAGCGTTTCCCCTCCACCCCAGATTTTGAGCTCGAGTGGTACGAGCGCCTTGCGCTGGAGGGACTGCAGGTCGTCGTCGGTGGGAGCGGAATTGAGCATGTCGACGATCAGGTCGAACACGACGGTGCCCCATCCCGAAAGAGGCCGGCGAGATTGGTTGAAGTCGCGCACACGTTGAAGAGAGCCGCGGTCGCTGTGGGCGAGCAAGTTGAGGTAACCCCACGCTGGCGCCGCCTCTCCCCGTTCCTGCAGGGCTATCAGCACATCTCCCTGGACCAACGCTTCGGCGAGCTGTACCACCGAGATGTCTGACTTCTGCTGTGGGTGGCTTGGGTTCACTCCTCCTGCTCCTATCCATTGCCGTGCGCTGCAGATGCGGTCCTGCACCTGCCTGCCCATCCGTACTGACCGGCCACCGCGTGGTGGGCACGGCTCGACAACTAAGGGCTTCGCCAACAATTGCACGCGCGGAGACCGTACCGCACGTGATCTCGTGATCCCGCGCCACCTCGGTGCTGAACGAATCTGATGCCGCGCGCAGAGCGTTATGAGGTCGTCCTTCAGCGCAAATGCGTGGATTGGTATGGACGCGCTGCCCCCGTCGGGGGCATCTCCAGCGCAGAAGCCCGGCTCAGCTCGCCGGAGCCACGGGGACCGTTGTCCTCTCCAGAGCTCCGAGGGCCTCCAGCACCCGGGCTGAACAGCTTGTCATCTGCACGACGGGGCAACGCTCGATGATGGCTGCGACGAGGTTGGAGAAGGCCTTTCCGGCCTCGCTGTCCTGGTCCAGGGCGGCCGGCTCACCGCTGTCGCCGCCTCGGGCAACGGCGGGCTCGAGGGGGATGCTGGCCAATAACGGCGCGTTTATCTCGCCCGCGAGGCGCAGTCCACCCCCGTGGCCGAAGAGCTCGTAGGTCTCGCCATGAGAGCAACGGAAGGCGCTCATGTTCTCGACCACCCCGACGATCCGCAAATAGCTTTTGCGGGCCATGGTGGCGGCGCGAGCGGCAACCTTTTGCGCCGTCTGCCCCGGGGTCGTCACGACGAGCACCTCGGCGCTGGGCAACATCCGGGCTAGGCCCATCTGGATGTCCCCGGTACCCGGGGGCATGTCGACAATGAGGTAGTCGACGTCGCCCCACGCCACCTCCTCCAGAAAATGCTGAAGAGCGCGGTTGAGCATAAGGCCCCGCCACATGACAGCGTCGTCCTCGCCGGCAAGAAAGCCCATGGACACGATGCGCAGCTCGCCCGCACCGATCGGGCGGACCAGGGGCTGGATCAGCTTGCGCTCAGGGTCGTCGGGGTCCCTTGTCGCCTCGAGCTGACCGCTGACGCCGAGCATCCGGGGGACGGAAAAGCCGGCGATGTCGGCGTCGAGGACGCCAACCGTGTAACCGCGGGCCGCCAACCCCGCGGCCAGGTTGACTGATACCGACGATTTGCCCACGCCGCCCTTGCCCGACGATACGGCCAGCACTCGGGCCCGGGCGGGGACGGTTGTCTTGGGCGCCCGTTGGCTCGCCTTCCAGCGCGCCTTGGCCATGAGGGCGGCTTTTTGTTCCGGTCCCATCGAGCTGGTCACGACGTCGACGGCGCTGACGCCGGCCAGGGCGCCGGCTCTGGCCATGACTTCGGCCTTGATCTGGCCCCGCAGCGGGCAGGACGGGGTGGTGAGCGCCACCCGGACCACGACCTCGCCGCCGGGGCCGATCTTGACATCGTCGACCATGCCCAGGTCGACGATGTTGTCGCCCAGCTCAGGGTCGACCACGCCCCTCAGGGCGTCCCGCACGGCGGCTTCGTTGAGCGGCGTCGCGTCCATGCCGCCATCGTACGGTCGATCCTGCCAGGGACCGTCGCCTCCCCGCCCTTCCGGAGGGCGGGCTCTCAGCGTCGGAGCCCTCGGGCGGGCGTCGAGAACGGGCCCTTAGCCTGTACCATGTCCCAAATCCACAATTCGTGCAGGAGGCCCCGTGAGCACAACTTCGACGTCCAGTCCCACTGAGACCTTCGTCCTGACAGACGTGGCCGCAGCCAAGCTGAGCGAACTGCTCGAACAGGAGGGCAACGCGGAGCTGTTCCTACGTGTCGCCGTTCGCCCCGGCGGTTGCTCGGGCTTCTCCTACGAGATGTTCTTCGACTCGGAGCTGGCCGACGACGACGTGCAGTCCAGCACCGATGGGGTTAAGGTCGTCATCGACCCGGCCAGCGCTTCCTTGCTCGTTGGCGCCTCCCTCGACTACAAGGACGGTTTGCAGGGGGCCGGCTTCTCGATCAACAACCCAAACGCTACCCGTACCTGCGGTTGCGGCCAATCCTTCAGCTGAGCACCGCCGGGGACAAGAGGGCTATGGCCGGCGGCGTCGCCATCGCGCTGCGACCGCCACGGGCAGCCGGATGAGCCCGCTGCCTTACACGCCCGTGGTACGGGCAGGGCCGTGGTTGATCGTTTCGGGCCAGGTCGGCCTGCGCGGCGGGGCCCTCGTCCCCGGCGGTGTGAGAGCCGAGGCGGAGCAGGCCCTCACCAACTTGGCCGCATTGCTGGCCGGTAACGGTGCGGCCATGGGCGACGTCGTCAAGACGACCGTCTTCATGACAGATATAGCGGACTTTGCCGATATGAACGAGGTCTACGCCAGTGCCTTCGGCAACCATTTCCCAGCCCGCTCGGCCGTGGCCGTGGCTGCTCTGCCGATGGGGGCGTGTTTCGAGGTGGAGGCCTGGGCCTACCGTCCGGAGCCGCTGGCGGGCTAGAGCCGGGTAGGCACGAGGCTACGGACGCTGCACCGGAGGGCTGCGGGCCTCAGAGAGCCCAGCGGCTCTGGCCGAAACGGTAGCCGACCGAGCGTACTGTCGAGATGACGTTCGCGTGCTCCTCGCCGAGCTTGGCCCGGAGCCGCCGTATGTGCACGTCGACGGTGCGGGCACCGCCGTAGTACTCGTAGCCCCACACCCGGGAGAGCAACGTTTCCCGCGTGAAGACCTTGCCCGGGTGTGTGGCCAGGAACTTCAGCAGCTCGTACTCCATGAAGGTCAGCGAGAGGGGGCGACCGGCCACTGAGGCCTGGTAGGTCTCCAGGTTGAGCAGGAGCGGTCCGTACTCCACCAGCTCGGGACGTAGGCCCCGGCCCGTGCGCCAGAACAGGTGCGACAGGCGGGCTTCGAGCTCGCGAGGGTCGCACGGCGTGGCGCAGAAGTCATCGAAAAGGTCTTCGCGCAACTCGAGCGCACCGAGCTGTTGGACCGACAGGACCAGGAGCAGCGGAGAAAAGGGTATGTCCCGTTTGCGCAGCGCCCGGCAGAGGGCGAAGGCGGCGTCGGGCTGCTCATCGGCACAGATCACTCCACCGGACCAGCCATCGTCGGGTTCAGTCTCCTCTACCTCGGCCAGCGAGCTGACGGCCTTCCAGCTGTAACTGGCGAGGCCCAACGCTTGGCTGACCGCCGACGACGGGGGGTCGGGGAATACCAGTAGCGGTTCCACGCTCTATCGGCCTTTGCCTTCGGGGATAAGCCACCTCGCGACGGGGACCGGTCGCATCACAGCGCTGTGAGGTAGCGTCGCAGCTCGAACGGGGTCACCTCTGCTTTGTAGGCTGCCCACTCCGCCCGCTTGTTGCGCAGGAACCACTCGAACACGTGCTCGCCCAGTGCTTCGGCGACGAGCTCCGAACGTTCCATGGCGTCGAGAGCCTCGGCCAGGGACGCGGGCAGGGGCCGGATCCCCTCGGCCAAGCGCTCCTGGGCCGACATGTGGTAGATGTTGGCCGAGGCCTCTTTGGGCAGCTCATAGCGACCCCGGATGCCGGCCAGGCCGGCCGCCAGTATCACGGCCCACGCGAGATAGGGGTTGGCGCCCGGGTCGGGCGAACGGTACTCGATGCGGGTCGCGTCCCGCTTGCCCTTCTTGATGGGAGGCACGCGCACAAGGGCGGACCGGTTGTTTTGGGCCCAGGAAATGTAGACCGGCGCCTCGATCAGGGGCTGGTCTGGCTGAGAGACGATGAGCCGTTTGTAGGAATTGACCCACTGGTTGGTAATGGCGGTTATCTCGCTGGCGTGGTGGATGACCCCGGCGATGAACTGCCGGGCCACCTGCGAGAGGTGGTACTCGTCGGAGTCGTCGTAGAAGGCGTTGGTGTCGCCATCGAAAAGCGACATGTGGGTGTGCATCCCCGACCCCTGCACGCCGCCGAGCGGCTTGGGCATGAAGGTCGCCAGGAACCCCTTGCGGGCCGCCATCTCCTTTACGACCACCCTGACCAGCATGACCGTGTCCGCCATCGTCATGGCGTCGGTGTAGCGCAGGTCGATCTCGTGCTGACTGGGGGCGTCCTCGTGTTGGCTGTACTCGACCGGGATGCCCATTTCCTCGAGCATGAGAACTGTCTCGCGGCGCAGTGCCGTGGCCTGGTTGTTGCCCATCAGCTCGAAGTAGGACCCCTTGTCCAGGGGTACCGGTAGGCCGCCGTCGTTGGCGGTCGGCTGCGCAAAATAGAAATACTCGAGCTCGGGAGCAACAAAGAAGGAAAAGCCCTGGTCGCGGGCTTGGTCGAGGACCCGCCGAAGGACCTGGCGGGAGTCGCCCTCGAAGGGAGCGCCGTCCAGGTTGAAGATGTCGCACACGACCCGGGCCACCGGTGCCTCGCCTGAGAGGTAAGGCAGCAGCTGGAACGTCTTGGGGTCCGGTACGGCCAGGACGTCGCTCTCCTGGACCCTCGAGAACCCGTCGATGGCCGAGCCGTCGAAGGTCATGCCTTCTTCCAGGGCGTTCTCCAGTTCGGCCGGGGTTATGTTGAAGGCCTTGGGTATACCGAGCACGTCGGTGAACCACAGTTGCACGAAGCGGATGCCGCGTTCCTCCACTGTCCTCAGTACGTAGTCCTTTTGGGAATCCACAGTCCCTCCTTGGCCTGGGCACCGCTCGTGCGCCGGGGCCCTTCCCTATGACACGATAGATCGGGAGCGGGATGCCTGCCGGTCTCACCGGTGGACCGCCTGCGACGTTCACACAGAGTTCACACAGGAGCAACGAACTGGCTACATGGGCCTGCGACCGTGGGCTGCCGCGGTGGCCTCAACCTGCCGTTGCCACCAAGACGTCAATAGAAAGGGGAAACCTACCTTGGCCTTCACGAGGCGTACGCCCGAGGAGGTCCTGTCGCAGGTCAAGCAGGAGGGTGTCGAGATCATCGACTTCCGTTTCTGCGACTTGCCTGGGCTTATGCAACACTTTTCCGTACCGGCTCACGTACTGGACGACGGTGTCTTCGAGGACGGGCTCGGGTTCGACGGTTCGTCGATCCGAGGGTTCCAGGAGATCCAGGAGTCGGACATGCTCTTGCTGCCGGACCCGGACACGGCCGTCATCGACCCCTTCCGCCAGCACAAGACCCTCAACCTCAACTGCTTCGTCCGCGACCCCGTCACGGGCGAGTCCTATTCTCGCGACCCGCGCTACGTAGCCAAAAAGGCTGAGGACTACCTCATCTCGACGGGCCTGGCCGACACTGCCTATTTCGGGCCCGAAGCTGAGTTCTTTATTTTCGACGACATCCGCTTCGACCAAAACTCGCACGAGGGTTACTACCACATCGATTCGATCGAAGGCGTTTGGAACTCCGGCCGCGACGAGGGCCCGAACCTGGGTTTCAAGCCCCGCTACAAGGAGGGGTATTTCCCCGTCCCGCCGATGGACCATTTCCAGGACCTGCGCTCGGAGATGATCCTGACCATGGAGAAAATGGGCATCGAGATCGAGGTCCAGCACCACGAGGTGGGCACGGCCGGGCAGGCGGAGATCGACATGCGCTTCGACACTCTCCTGACGATGGCGGACAAGCTCATGCTTTATAAGTACTGCGTGAAAAGTGTGGCCCGGGCCAACGGCTATACGGCCACCTTTATGCCCAAGCCTTTGTTCGGTGACAACGGGTCCGGCATGCACGTCCACAGCTCGCTGTGGAGCGGGGGCGAGCCACTTTTCTATTCCGAGGTCGGGTACGCCGGCCTTTCGGACATGGCTCGCTGGTACATCGGCGGCCTGCTCAAGCACGCGCCGGCCATCCTGGCGTTCGCAGCCCCTACGACCAATAGCTACAAGCGCCTCGTCCCGGGCTATGAGGCGCCGGTCAACCTGGTCTACTCGCAGCGCAACCGCTCGGCCGCCTGCCGCATCCCCCTGTACTCCAAGAGCCCCAAGGCAAAGAGGGTGGAGTTCCGGTGCCCGGACCCCGCGGCCAATCCGTACCTGGCCTTCTCTGCCATCTTGATGGCCGGTCTCGACGGCGTCCTCAACAAGACTGAGCCGCCCGACCCGGTGGACAAGGACCTTTACGACCTGCCTCCCGAAGAACTGGCTCTCGTCCCGCAGGTCCCGGGATCGTTGGAGGAGTCTCTGGCCGCCTTGGAAGCCGACCACGAGTTCCTTCAGGCCGGTGGGGTCTTCACCGACGACCTCATCGAGACCTGGGTCGAGTACAAGCGAGCCCACGAGATCGATCCGGTCCGACTTCGCCCGCACCCCTGGGAGTTTCACCTCTACTACGACATATAGGCTCTGACCTGCTATAACGTCGTCTAAAGGGCTATAAATGGTCTAGGAACTGGCACCCCGCTCGGCACGAAAGGCTCTGTGCCCGAGCGGGTTGCCGCGTTTTGCCCAGCCGGGATTTTGCCCACCCCGACGTAGCGCCTTGGCCGGTTAGGATCGCGGTCCGGTGAGGTGCCGTCCGTGCTCGTTGTGATCGCCGACTACCAGGTGCAGCCTGGACGCGGCGACGAGGTGGCCAGGGTGCTCGCTCGCCACGCGGCGGCCAGCAGCGCCGAGCCGGGTTGCCTGGCCTTCGACGTGGAGCGGTCGATCGAGGACCGTGACCACTTCGTGCTCCACGAGGTGTACGCCGACGAACAAGCGTTCCAGTCGCACCGGGGAACTTCTCACTTCAAGCACAACATCGCACAGATCGTCCCCCTGCTGGCGGAGCGGACCTTCGGGCGTTACGAGCGGGTGGAGCCGAGCGAGCCGTCAGATGGGCTCGGTTGAACGGGTAGGGGCAGCGATCGATCTGAGGGAGACCGATCGAGTCCCGGTCGACCTGCACAGTTTTCAACGGGCCGCCTATGCGACGGGCTTGCCGATGTCCCAGGTGTTCCGAGACGGGGCTCTGCTGGCTGAAGCCATGATCGCCGACTGGCGCGAGTTCGGCCATGACATGGTCCTTTTGGAAAACGGCACCGGCTGCAATGCCGAGGCCTGCGGCGTGGAAGTGCACTACCGCGACGACACCGCACCGGTGGCGGGAGAGCCTGTCCTGCGGTCCCTGTCGGAGGTGGGCGAGCTGCAGGTGCCGGATCCTTACGTCACCTTCCCGATGTCGGAGATCCTGAAGGCGACGCGCATCCTGGCCCGGGAGCTGGGCGACAAAGCGTGGATCTGCGCCCGCGCCGACCAGGGACCGATGGACCTGGCGGCACAACTCCGGGGCATGAACGAGTTCATGATGGACCTGGCCACCGGCGAGGATGAGCAGCTCATCCACGCCCTCCTCGATTACGCCCGGCGCGTGGCCACGCGCTACGCCTACGCCCTTATCGAATGTGGTGGCCGTTCCACGTCCATAGGCGAGCCCATGGCCGGCCCAGCCATGATCTCACCGCGTCATTACCGGAGGTACCCATGGGCGCACGAGCGTCGCATGGTCAAAGAGCTGAGGGACCAAGGGATAATCCTGCACCTGCACATTTGCGGGGACACAGACCGGATCACCGACGATTTCATCGCCACCGGGGCCCCGGTACTGGAGATCGACCACAAAACGGACGCGACCCGGGCGAAGGCCGCCACCCTCGGCCGGACGTGCCTGCTCGGCAATATCGACACCAACCTCCTCGTGTTCGGCACGCCCGGGGAGATCGACATCGCCTGTGAGGCACTGATCAGTACCTGCAAGCAAGGCGGCGGGTTCATCCTCGGGCCGGGGTGCGCCCTTGCCCCGACCACCCCCGCTGACAACATCCATGCCCTCGTCGAGTCGGCGAGGAGGTACGGCTCGTACCGGTGAGGAGCGCGGCCGGATAGCCTCTCGGTCATGAGACTGAGCGCTAGGAACCAACTTGACGGGACCGTCGTACGGGTCGAGCACGGTGCCGTCATGTCGACCG
Source organism: Acidimicrobiaceae bacterium (assembly GCA_003166025.1). GTDB lineage: Bacteria > Actinomycetota > Acidimicrobiia > Acidimicrobiales > Palsa-688 > Fen-671. The sequence goes on from PMWT01000110.1 coordinate 100,412, forward strand.
TGGTCATCCGTCTCACCGGGGGTCAAGAGGTGGTGTCGGCCATCACCAAAGATTCGGCCCAAGCCCTTGACCTCGAGAGCGGCGACGCGGTCAAGGCCATCATCAAGTCCACGGAAGTAATAATCGGCAAGGATTGATTAGGAGCCGGACCAGAGGTAACGTCTCGCTGACCGAGCGGCGCAAGATGTGAGGTGTCATGTTCAAGACGGTTCTCGTGGGTGCAGACAGTTCCGTGACAGCGTCGCGTGCCGTGAGCACGGCTGTCGAGCTCGTAAAGGTTTTGGGGGGCACATTGCACGTCATCACCGCCTACAAGCCCCCGGACCCGCCCCGCATGGACAAACTGCCCGATGAGTTCTTCGACCGGGTGACCGACCCCGCCGACCTCTTGCTCGAGAAGTTGCGTGCCAGCATCTCTGGCGAGGGAGTGGAGGCTAAGTACTATCCCGCCACCGGTGACCCCGCCGACGCTATCGTCCGCGTCGCCGACCAGATCGGCGCCGATCTCATCGTGGTGGGCAACAAGGGGATGAAAGGCGTGCGGCGTGTTCTCGGCAGCGTGCCCAACTCGGTCGCCCACCAGGCCAACTGCTCGGTGCTCATCGTCGATACCGTAAGCGACAGCTGACCGGTCTCCGGGCGCCATGTTCAAGACCGTTCTCGTTGCCGCCGACGGTTCCGAAACGGCTGCCCGTGCTGTAAGTACGGCGGCGGAGTTCGTCAAGGCATTGGGCGGCGAGCTCCATGTTGTGAACGTCTACAAGCCAGACCCTGTCCGGGCCGACAAGCTGCCCGGCGAGTTTTCCAACACGACGGCCGAGCCGGCCGACGTCCTTCTTTCGGACCTGCGCCTGGCGGTCCAAAACGCGGGGGTCAAGGCTGAGTACCACGCCGCCAAGGGCGATCCCGCCGAGGCGATCGTCCGCGTGGCCGACCGGATCGGCGCCGATCTCATCGTGGTGGGCAACAAGGGCATGAAAGGCGTGCGCCGTGTCCTCGGCAGCGTCCCCAACTCGGTCGCCCATCAGGCCAACTGCTCGGTGCTGATCGTGGACACAGTCCCCCGGAGCGAGTAATAAGCAAGCTCAGCCGCCGGCTGGTGTTGTCCCCCCGGCGGTGATTTCGGCTGCTGCCGCTTGCATGGCGATGGCCAGCATGGCGCAACCGGCGTCGGGGTGCCCGATGGCGCGCTGCGGCACCCAGCTGGCCCGGCCCACCTTGGGTTCCATGCCCACGGTCCTGTCGGCGGCGGCGGAAGCCGCGGCGGCGGCGAAATGCAGAGCGTCCGTCAAGGTGTGCCCAGCGGCGAGGGACTCCCGCAAGCTGGTGCATACGGCGTCGAGCCCGTCAACGAGCGTCCTGTCCCCGGGCGCCGCCTTGCCCCGGGCCTGGATACCCAGTGTCGCCGCCGCAAATGCTCGCTCCAGGGCCTCGACGCCGGTGCCGCCTGCATCGGTGCCGNNGTCACGGCTGTGCCGGTCACGGCCTTTGCCGCCCGGAGGAAGCCGGTGGCCACGAGGGTGCCGCTCGTCGACGGTGCCTTGCGGGCGATGGCTGCGCCGCAGGCCGAAAGCAGTGGGCCACCCCCCATATCCTGGTTCGCGGCCAGCACGTCCTTCAGGGCGCGAGAGGCCTCCGACATGGTGATACCTAGATCCCCGTCGCCGGCAAAGCCGTCCAGCCGGTTGAGCTCGTCGGCGGAGGCCTCAAGGGCCGAAGCGGCCGCGGTGAGGGCACGGACCAGCCCGCTAGGCGCCACGACGGTCACCTTCTGACCACGAAGGGCGATTCGCACGGAGCGTCGAGGAGCCGGAGCAGGTCGTCGTCCAGGCGCAGTACCGAGACGGAGGCCCCGGCCATTTCCAGCGACGTGGCATACTCGCCCACCCAGGTGCGCCGCACCGACAGCCCGGCGCCGGCGAGGGCGGCGTGAACGGAACGGTACAGGACGTAAAGCTCCTCTCGAGGAGTGGCGCCGAGCCCGTTCACGAGCACGGCGACCTCATCGCCGGTCTTGTAGGGCAGGTCGCCCACGATCTGGTAGACGAGCTGTCGGGCGATCTCGTCGGCTGGCTCCAGCGGCCCACGGCGCACCCCAGGTTCGCCGTGGATCCCCATCCCGATCTCCATCTCGCCGACGGGCAGGCTGAAAGTCGGGCGGCCGGCCGCCGGCACCACGCACGGCGATAGGGCCACCCCCATCGACCTCAGTCCGGCCGCCGCCCGTTCGGTGACGGTGGTGACTTCTTTGAGAGATCCGCCTTCCTCGGCCCGGGCACCTGCCACCTTATAAAGGAAGGCAATGCCGGCCACCCCTCGCCGGCGCGCCGCCGAAGCGGCAGGAGCGGAGGCCACGTCGTCAGTGCCCAGGACGGTGGAGACCTCGGTACCCTCGGCGAGAGCGAGCTCGGCGGCCAGGTCGAAGTTCATGACGTCGCCGGAGTAGTTGCCGTAGAGGTAGAGCACCCCGGCCCCTCCGTCCACCGCTTTTGTCGCCTCCAGGATTTGCTCGGAGCTGGGCGAGGCGAAAACGTCGCCGACGGCGACGCCATCGGCCAGCCCGAAACCGACGTACCCCATGAAGAGAGGGAGGTGCCCCGAACCACCTCCGGTGACAATGCCGACCTTGCCGGTCCGGGGCGCGTCGGCCCGCACGATCACGCGTTCGGCCGCTGCCCGCAGCTCTCCGGGGTGAGCGAGCAGCACGCCCTCCAGCATTTCGTCCACAAACGCCCTGGGCTCGTTGATGATCTTTTGCATGATCATTTTCTACTCCAGCCGTTCGCTCCCGGCACGATCGGAGGCGCCCGAGTTCGCGGTCCAAGGGCTGGTGGTATTGTGCGAAAAGGCGTTGAGGGCCTGATCACAAGGAGGGGGCCTCCACACCGGCGACCGCTGCGCAAGCGTGCGTAGGGGAAAGTCGTGCAAAGGAGAGATTTGTGGCAACGGTAAGCCTTGACAA
>PMWT01000048.1 GCA_003166025.1 Acidimicrobiaceae bacterium
TCGCCCGGGGTCAACGCTGGTCGTCCCGGGCCGCCAGAAGGTCGCGCCCGCCCGCGTCGAGGACCATCTGGGCCACCTCGGCTCCGAGCCGGGCGCCGTCGCCCACCGGTCCAATGGCCTTTCGGCGGACCAGGGCACTCCCATCGGGGGCGGCCAGTAGGCCCTCGAGCTGTAGCCGGCCATCCGGCGTCGTTGTGGCGTAGCCGGCCACAGGGAGGTCGCAGGCGCCTCCGATAGACGCCAGGAAGGACCGCTCAGCGTCGACGCAGCGCCGGGAGCGGGGCTCGTCGAGCGGTTTCACCAGTTCGCAGGTGGCGCTGTCGTCGGCGCGGCACTCGACGGCCAGTGCTCCCTGGGCCACCTGGGGCACCATGACGTGCACGTTGAGCGCCTCCATCGGCGTGGGGGCCAGTCCTAGCCGGTCGAGCGCGGCCATGGCGACCACCACGGCACCGCCCTGCGGCACCCGGGCCAGGCGGGTGGAGATGTTCCCCCGCAGGCTCACAAACGCCAGGTCGGGCCGCAGGAACGCCAGCTGGGCCCGTCGGCGCTGGCTGCCGGTGGCGATGGTGGCTCCCGGTGCCAGCTCCGAGAGTGTTGCCCCCACGAGGACGTCACGGGGGTCGCCCCGCTCGGGCACCGCCCCCAGGCACAGACCGGGGGGACCAATGGGCTGGAGATCCTTGGCCGAGTGGACGGCCGCATCGGCCTGCCCGGCGAGGAGGGCGGCCTGTACCTCGCGGACGAACACGCCGCGGCCGCCGATTTCCCATACCGGCAGCTCAGGGCGGCGGTCACCGGTCGTGGTCACCGTCACCAGCTCGACCTCCAGGCCGGGATGGGCTGTCTCCAGCAGGGAAGCGACGTGGCCGGCTTGCCACAAAGCCAACGGGCTGCCCCTGGTGGCCAGGCGTAAGGGCACTAAGGTCCGACGCCGAAAAGGTCCCTGAAGGCCTCGGCCAGCACGTCGCCCCGGGCCGTGCCGGCGGCGTCTTTCAAGTTGATCGTCGGCTCGTGCAGGACTTTGGCCACGACCCGCCTGGTGAGCGCCTCTACCGCGTCGAGCTGCTCGGGGCTCAGGTCCGAGGCCCGGCGGGCAAAGCGTTCGACCTCGGCCTGGCGGAGCGCCTCCGCCCTGTCGTGGAGGGCCGTCACCAAGGGGGCCACCGACCTGGCTGCCAGCGAGCTGTTGAAGCGGTCTACCTCTTGGGCCACGATCAGCTCGACGGCGGGGATCTCTGCCCGCCGTTCAGCTGCCCGGGCGGCGACGAAACGGCCGATGTCGTCCATGTTGAGCAGGACCACGCCGGGCAGCTCGACCACAGCAGGGTCGATATCCCTGGGCACCGCCATGTCCACGAGCAGCAGCGGCCTTTGGGGCCGGCCCGCCAAGGCCTCCCGGACGGTGGCGGCTTCGAGTAGATGGGCGTGACCGGAAGTCGAACACGCCACCACGTCGGCGTCCGACAGGGCACCGACCAGGTCTTCCCACCCCGCGGCGCGTCCCCCCACGGCGGCGGCCACATTGTCCGCTCGGGCCTGGTTGCGGTTGACGACGACTACGGGCAACATCCCGGGCACGCCCGAAAAGGCCCGGGCGGCCATCTCGCCGACCTCGCCCAGGCCCACCACGACGGCCTGCTTGCCCTCGAGGTGGCCGAGGGCCTCGGTCGCCATTTCGACGGCGGCGTAGGACAGTGAAGTGGTGCCCCGAGAGATTTCGGTCTCGGACCGGGCGCGTTTGCCGACCTGGAGAGCGTGGCGGAAAGCGGCGCTCAGCGCCGGCCCACACGAGCCTTCGTTGCGTGCCAGCTCCCAGGCCTGGCGCACCTGGCCCAGGACCTCGCCCTCGCCGACCGAAACCGAGTCCAGGCCGGCCGACACCCGGAAGAGGTGACCAATGGCGGCCTCGTCGAAATAGGAGTAGAGGTTGCCCGAGAACTCCTCGGGCGGTTTGCCGCTCCAGGTGGCAAAAAACTCCCGGATGTCGGCCATAGCCCCGTGGAACCGGTTAACCAGGGCGTAGACCTCGGTCCGCATACAGGTGGACAGGACGACCACCTCGTCCAGGAAGGGACGCGACGAAAGGTCGGCCAGAGCTTTGGGCACCAAGCCGATGGGCACGATCAGAGGCTCGAGGTCCCGGAGTGGCACTGTCCGGTGGTTTATCCCAACTACAGCGACAGACACGCCTCGAGGCGCTCCTTTGCTTCGGCCCGGCGTCCCGAGCGGATGAGGTCGAGCATGGCCCAATCGATGCTCTGTCGCCAGTCGACCTCCTCGGTGCTGCGGCCGGCGGCCTTCAACCGGGCGCGCGCCTCGGCCAGCATCCCCGCCAGTTCGGCCACCTCGGGGCCGAGGTTCTCGGTCACGTGCGCCTTCAGCCACGAAGCGAGCGCAGGGCTGAAGCCGGACGTGGAGACAGCCACGCTGACGGGGCCCTGGCGGGCGATGGCGGGGAGGATGAACGAGCAGGACGCGGGGTCGTCGGCGGAATTGACCCAGACCCCGGCGCTCTCGCCGTCCTCGAACACGGCCCGGTTGACGGCCGGGTCCCCGGTGGCGGCCACGGCCAGGCGGTAGCCGGCCACCTCCCCGCGCCGGTAGGGGCGTTCTTCGATGCTCTCAAGCCCGGCGATCTCGCGCACGGAGGCCAGCACCTCCTTCGCCACCAGGTCGACCCGGGCTCCCGCTTCGACAAGCCCGAGCGCCTTGCGCCGGGCGACGTGGCCCCCGCCCACGACCAGGCAGCGCCGGCCGTGGAGGACCAGCGACACCGGGTAGACGCTGGTGGCTACTGGCACGGCGGGCGTCACGGTTCAGCGGCCGCCCGCGGTGTGCGCCAGCCCGGCCGCTTCAGCCCTCCGCCCGGAGCGCAGGTGCTCGTAGTACCCGAGGATCTGCAGCTCCACGGCGAGGTCGACCTTGCGCAGGTAGACGCCAGCCGGCACGTTGAGCACGGTAGGGGCGAAGTTGAGCACGGACGTGATGCCGGCCTCGACCAGCCTGTCCAACACGTCCTGAGCGACCATCGCCGGGGTGGCGATCAAGGCCATCGTGATGTGCTCTTTCCGCACGATCTCCACCAGCTCCGACAGAGGATGGACATCGGCGTTCCCGAGCCTGGTCCCCACCTTGGAAGGGTCGGTGTCAAAGGCAGCGACCACGTGGAAGCCTCGTTGGGCAAAGCCGCGGTAATGACCAAGGGCCTGGCCTAGGTTGCCCGCCCCGATCAGGGCCACGTTGTACTCCCGGTTGAGCCCGAGCTGGCGGTTGATCTGCTGGCGCAACAATTCGGTGTTGTAACCGACGCCGCGGGTGCCGTAGGAGCCCAAGTAGGAAAGATCTTTGCGTACCTGGGGCGCGTTGACACCGGCGCGGCCGGCCAGCTCCTCCGACGAGATCGTGACCATCCGGTCGTCGTTGGCGTCCACCAGGGCCTGAAGGTACAACGGGAGGCGTTTGACGGTTGCTTCGGGCAACGACCGGGGAACAGGCGCAGCCGCGGCGCCCGGCCCGGGGGCTACTGGCACCGCACAATGGTACGACGCGGGAGGCCCAAGTGGCGCCGCGGCCTCAAGACGGCGCCTGCTCAAGACGGTGCCTGTCCCACGTGGCCCGAAGCGATGTCGCTGGTCGACGGGAGGTTGTCCCACACGTAGGTGATGTAGATCTCGTGGGTTTGCCGCGGGTCGTGACCGACGAGCCAGTCGACCCAAGACACGAGCTGGGCCTGGTCCTGGTACGTCCACAGGGGCTGGGCGGGGGACTGGGGACCGACCACGATCTCCTGCACGTCGAGGTCACGGATCTCCTGTGCCGCCTGTTGGCGCGCCGCCGCTGTCATCGGTGGCCGGCGCATGGACGGGCTGCCCGCCCTAAACAGGATCCCGTTCACCTGGCCCTGGGCCCGGCTTGTCCCGGTCATGCCCGTGGCGCTGGGCATGACGAAGCAGAACTTGGACTCGGCCTGCCAGCGCAGGTCCAGTTCGTTCACGACGGGGAGGAGGAACGCGACGGGAGGGTGGCCGGGCACCACCTGAGGATGGCCGGGCACCCCGTGGGGATGGGCAGGTGAAGTGCCCGTCGCCGATGGGCAGGAGAAGCCGGAGTAGAACGCGGAGAAAAGGGGGCTGGCAGAGGCGGCGAAGTGGGGGGTGGGGACGATGGCCACCAACCCGGCCCCGGCCAGGGCCCAGCCACCGGCCTGGGCCGGGCGGCGAAGGTGCTTCAGTTCATCGAGGCCTAGGGCGACGAGCAGGCCGACCCCGAGCCCAGTCATGGACGCGAACCGGTCGGGTAGGAGGTTGTGGAGGAGCGGCAACTTCTCGAGCACGAAGTCCGGCAGGTACATATGGGTGATGGAGCCGCGGACATGCAGGGTGGGGCCCAGCGACAGCAGGGCAGCTCCGGCGGCTACCGCCAGCGCCACCCAGGTGACCCGGCGGTGGCGGGCCAGGACTACGGCCACGACGGCGAACAGCACCAGCGGGGCGCCTATGTAAGCGCCGTGCTCGGACCCGTTGCCGGTGAAATGGGAACTGACGCGCAGGGCCGCCGCCGGTGCCAGCAGCGTGCTCCTGGTGGGGACGACGAAGTTCAACAGGTCGCTTACGTACCGGTTGGCCGGGTGGGCGTTTTGGACTTTGTCAGGGCCGAAGTACTGGACGGCCAGGAAAGGCGCGGACAGCGCGACGAACACCCCGACGGTCACCGCCAGGCCCCGGACCGCGTAGGCCAGGTGCCGGGCCACGTCCCGGCGGGCGATGGCCCAGAGCACGGCCACTGCGACGGTCGCCGTCACCGCTTCCAGGGCCAGTAGCTCTTCGCCGGTCAACAGTTGCGCCCACGCCAGCAGCCCGAGGAGCAAGCCGTCCAACCACGGCCGGCCCGTCTGGACGACGAGGAGCCGGTCGAGAAGGACCAGCACCAAAGGGGCGCTCATGATGAGGGTCTGGGCCAGGTGGCCGACTGATTGCGAGACGATATAGGGGGAAAACCCGAAGACGAGAGCGCCCCCCAGAGCAGGCAGCGGACCGACCCAGCGGCGGAACGCCATATAGGCGAAGGTGGAGCAGAGCACAGGTGCCGCGGTGACCAGGACGTTGTAGGAGAAAGCAGCCCCGAACACGGCCGTCACCGGCGATATCAGGAAGCCCGGCAGGAGCACGGACGTGTTCCACATGAGGTTGGCCCCGGCCGGGAAGTTGACGTAGTGGCTGACGAGCGGGTCGAGACCATGGCCGATGGTGAAAGGGGCCCAGGAGAGGAACCAGGTGTACTCGTCAGCGTCCCCAGCGGCGCCGGCCAAGGTGGTCGAGGGCCATGTCCACGCCCGATGGAACAGGGCCGCCCCCAGGACGAGGCACAGGGCGAACACGGCCAGGACCTCCCACGGCCCCGCCCGGCCTCGCGCCGGGCGCCCGCGGATGTGCTGGGGGTGCAAGGTGGGCCCTAGCTGACCGGAGCGGCGGGCTCAGCCCGCCGGGCTCGGTCCGGTTGCTGAGGAACCCAGCTCGCGTACTGAGGAACCCAGCTCGCGGCTGCGCTGGACGGCGGCGGTAATGGCTTCGATCAACGCCGAGCGCGCTCCATGGGCCTCCAACTGGCGGAGCCCGGCCGCCGTGGTGCCGGCGGGAGACGTGACCGCAGCCCGCAAGGCCTCTGCGCTCTCGCCCGTCTCGCTCAGTAGCCGAGCCGAGCCGAGCAGCGTGTGGATGACAAGCTCGGAGGCGACCGGGCGGGGCAAGCCCGACAGCACCCCGGCCTCGATCATCGCCTCGGCCACGAGGAACACGTACGCCGGCCCGGACCCGGACAACCCGGTGACGGCGTCGAGCAACCGTTCGGGCACCTCGACCACGGTCCCGACGGACCTCATGATGCCAGTCGCCCACTCGATATCGGGCGGGCCGGCTGACACGCCGGCGGAGACGGCGGTGGCGCTCGTTCTGACCAGTGCCGCCATGTTGGGCATCGCCCGTACAACCGCGCAACCGCCGGGGCACCAGGACTCGAGATCTCTGAGAGGCACCCCGGCGGCGATCGAGAGCAGCCTGCCCACGCCGGCTTCCCCCAGTCGACGGCAGACCCCCTGGGCGTCACCTGGCTTGACGGCGAGGATGGCGTTGTGTGCGGCGGGCAGCCGCCCATCGAGTAGTCGGAGCCCGGGATAACGACCGGCCAGGCCCGCCGGGGCATTCAGATCGGCCCGCCGGCCGGCGGCGATCTCGGTGACGGTGACCTGGTCCGGCCGGGCCCAACCTGAGCTCAGGAGCCCGTCGACGAGCGCCGCTCCCATTTTCCCGCCCCCGACGACCAGCAGATCTCGCTCTTCGGCCATAGCGCAAACCATAGAGGGCGCGAGCCGCAACCCGCGAGGCCCCGGAACTTCGCACTTCCCCGAACGAAATTGACGGTGGCCCACACGGGCTACGGCACTGCCGATCCTAGTGCGGCACCGGTCGCCGGAGCCGGGCCGCCAGGGCCGAAAAACGGCGCCGTGCCGGGGTTAGCGCAGGAGTGCGTCTACGTTGGCCTCGCCGGTCCGGTAGCGCCTGACCAGCTCTTCCTGCAAGCGGTCCTGTATGTCGTGGAGCGCCCGGCGGTCGGCAGAGACGTCGCGCTCGAGGTCGGAGAGGGCTTCTAGCCGCTCGCCCAGTTCTTTGGCGGACAGGGCCGGTAGGGACCCGAGCTGGTCTGACGGCAGAAGCTGCTCGACCCGGGCCGCCAGCTGTAGCAGCATGCCCTGAGCCGGCGCGAAAAACGTGGGCAGGCGTCCGGCGCCTGCTCCCCGGCTGTGCTCAGAAAGTATCTGGGGCAGCAGCTCGACCAGGTCTTCGGGGCTGGGGTCGGCCAAGCCCAGGTGGCGCCGCTCGGATTCGGCCAGGATGAGGTCGATCCGGGCTTGGGCCAGTCGCCGCAGGTACGACAGCTCCGTCTCCAGCTCGGCGCAAGCGTCACGCTTGGCCCGTAGGCCGCTGAGGGACAGACGATCGAGCCCTACGAGGTAGTCGGGGCTCAGAGCATTGGTGAGATCGAACTCAGCCATCGATTGAGGGTACCGCAGCTCAGCCCCCCGACACAGGGGGCATCAGGGCCAGCTCGTCGCCACCGCGCAGGACGTAGCCGGGCGGGGCAGGCGAACGGTTGACCCAGATAGAACAGCTGGGGAGCACCCTTTTGAGCTGGTCACCGTGGGTGGACGCCAGTCCGGCCAGCAGCTGCGCGACCGTTGCGCCGGCGGCCGGGAGGACGGTCCGGGCCGTCCCGGACGCTTCCCGGGCGGCGGCGAAGAAAAGCACGGTAACGGCTTCGTCTTCGTCTATTTCCCGGTCCCGTGGGCCCCGGTCGCGTGTCCCCGGGCTCTGGGCGGGTGGCGCAGCGTCGGTCCCCACGGGTCGAAGTTACCCGCGCCGGAGTCTGCGAAGATGGCCGAGTGGGTCGTCTTCTCGTTGTCCGCCATGCTCAATCCGTCTGGAATGCCGCCGGCCGATGGCAGGGCTGGTCCGATGCCCCCCTGTCGGAGGTGGGAGTGGAGCAGGCGAGGCAAGCCGGCCGGGCCCTGGCCATGGCAGGGACGTCGCCCGGGGCGATGGCCAGTTCCGACCTCGCCCGTGCCCGGTCCACCGTCGCGCTGATCGCCGACGAGCTCGGTTACGCCGGGCCGCTGACCGTCGACGCCGGTCTACGTGAGCAGGATCTCGGAGAGTGGAACGGGCTGACCAACGACGAGATCGCCGCGGTCTGGCCGGCCGAGCTCGATGCCCGGCGTGCCGGACGGCTGGAGGACGTGCCCGGCGGAGAGGACGCGGCAGTGTTCGCAGGCCGGTGCCTCGGGGCGCTGGCACGCATCGTCGGTGGCGCCGACGAGACGGTGGTCGTCGCCCACGGGGGCGTCATCATCGCCCTGGAGAGAGCGCTCGGTGTCTGGAGGGACGGCAACCGTCACCCTCACCTGGGAGGATGGTGGGTAGAGAGCCAGGGTGTGGGCCCGGATCCCGAGTTGGTGGCCTTACGCAAGGTCGACCTCCTGGCATCTCCGCCCGAAACCGTCACCGGCCCCGCCTAGTCTCTCGCCCCAATGATGAAGGTCGAGGTGGTCCGGAGCCGGAAGCGCCGCAAAACGGTGCAAGCCCGCCAGGTTGGTGACGTTCTGCGAGTCAGCGTGCCCGCCACGCTCACTCGTTCCGAAGAGGAGATGTGGGTCAGTGAGATGCTGCGACGGGTGGAGCTGCGCCAGTCCCGGGGCGAGATCGACCTGACTGAGAGGGCGCGGGCGCTCTCGGCCAAATTTGCGTTGGCGTCCCCCAAGGAGATCCGTTGGGTGGACAACCAGCGCTTCCGTTGGGGGAGCTGTACGCCGGGCGACGGGACGGTCCGCATCTCGTCGAGGTTGGCCAAAGAGCCGTCCTGGGTGCTCGACTACGTTATCGTGCACGAACTGGCCCATCTCCACGTGAGAGGCCACGGCAAAGCCTTCTGGGACCTGGTCGACCGGTACCCCCTTATGGAGCGGGCCAGGGGTTTTCTCATCGCCCGGGGCGTCGAAGACCCTGACGACGCCGCCGGTACCGACACGGTCGGAGGCGTATGAGAGGACGTCCTCCGGCCCCCACCAACTGGGACGTGTCAGCGCGTCGCAGCCTGGTGACCGAAGGTCTGCTGGTCCCTGCCGGTCGGCGTGGCGCCGGCGCGCCGCGGTCGGGCGAGGCGGGCAAAGCTCGGGAAGTCGTGGTCAAAGCCGGTCCGCTCTTCCCGGGCGAGAGGCCGGTCGTGACGGCGCTGGTACATCAAGCCGAGCGCGGTCGCGTCCTCAGCGCCGACGCCGCCGGTGTCCTGGCCGGGGCGGCCGAGCTGGCCCGGGGACGCCGGCTGCCCCTGGTGCTGTCCCTGGCCTCCTCTGGTTCGGACTTGGGCGAGGGCGCCGCCGCGCTCGACGGATGGGGCCGGGTGGCGCACGCCTTGGTTGTCTGTTCAGGCGTCGTGCCCGTCGTGGTCATCGTCGACGGGCCCCTGCTCTCAGGGCCGTCGCTGTTGCTCGGCCTGGCCGATGCCGTGGTGATGACCTCCCGTGCGCTGTCATACGTTTCTGGCCCCGCGGCGGTGGCCGAGCTGACCGGCGTACCGGTGCAGCCGGCACAGCTGGGGGGCGCGTCGGTCCACGCCTCCCGGTCCGGCCTGGCCACCCTGCTAGCCCGCGATCCCACCGGCGCCCTGGACCTCGTCAGCCAGCTCCTCGGTTTCCTGCCCGCTCACTGCGACGAGCTCCCGCCCTACCTGGCGTCCGAGGACCCGGCGTCCCGGCCCACTCCTGAGCTGCGCAAGGTGGTGCCGACCACCGCCACCGGGAGCTACGACGTCCGCAAAGTCATCGCCGCGGTGGCCGACGACGGCGAGGTCCTCGAGCTGCGACCGGCGTGGGCGCCTCAGCTGGTGACGGCCCTGGTGCGCATCGCCGGCCAGGCGGTCGGCGTGCTGGCCAACCAGCCCCAGGCCATGGCCGGCACCCTCGACATCGCCGCCTCGCAAAAGGGGGCTCGCTTTGTCGGTTTCTGCGACTCGTTCAACTTCGGCCTGCTGACGATGGTGGACACGCCTGGCTTCATGCCCGGTCGTGACCTCGAATGGCGAGGGATGATCCGCCATGGGGCCGAGCTGGTGTTCGCCTATGCGGAGGCCACCGTGCCGCGGGTCTGCCTGGTGCTGCGCAAGGCCTACGGAGGCGCCTACATAGTCATGGACTCCAAAGCCATGGGCAACGACCTGTGCATCGCCTGGCCCAGTGCCGAGCTGGCGGTCATGGGCGCCGAGGGGGCGGTGCGCATCGTCCACCGCCGGGCAGACGAGGAGGCACGGGCCGGTTTGGTCGAGGAGTACCGGGAGAGGTTCCTCAACCCGTACGTGGCGGCCGAGCGTGGTTTTGTGGACATGGTCATCGACCCGGCCGAGACTCGCCACACGATAGCTCGCTGCTTCGAGGCCCTCGCCACCAAGCGCGAACGCCTCGTGCCCCGCAAGCACGGCAACAGCCCTCTCTGACCCGCCGGGCCGCCACCCCAGGGCCGCCACCCCAGGGCCGGCTCCACGCGCGCCGGGCTCCTCAGGTCAGGTGGGCCGCCCCCCGCCGTGTTCGTCGCCGGCCGCGGGGGCGTGGGCCGGGTGCAGGACCAGCCACCGGTACCGCGACGTCGTCCGGGGACGTGGGGCCGAACTGACCGACGGCACCGTGCCGCTGGCCGTCAACCATCCGCGGCGCCGGAAAAAGACCATCAGGCCTATGACTGTCAACACCTGCAGCCCGATGCCGGCGCCGATGAAAACGGGAAGGCTGCCGAGACGCGCCACCATCCACCCGAAGTTCTGGCCGAAGAAACCGGTCAAGAAGCTGAGGGGCAAGAAGATGGTGGCGATGATCGTCAGTTGTTTCATGACGACGTTGAGCCGGTTGGAGACCGTCGACAGGTGAGTGTCAAGAGCACCGCTCATCAGGTCCCGGTAGCTGTCGACCAGGTCGCTGACCCTGATGAGGTGGTCGTAGACGTCACGGAAATAGCGCTCGTTATCGGGCGTCATCCCGGGGATGGCGTCGCCGGCCACCAATGTGGCGAACACGTCGCGCTCGGGGGTCACCACCTTGCGCAAGGCGATGAGGGAGCGCTTCATATCGAACAACTGCCCGAGCTGAGCTTCTGTCGGGGCCTTGAGGATTGCGTCCTCCAGCTCGTCGATCTGGTCGTCAAAGGCGGCCAGGACGGGAAAGTAGCCGTCGACCAACATGTCCACCACTCGGTAAAGGACCATGACATGGCTGGTTTGCGGGGAGAGGCCCAGCTGTATGCGCCGGGCCACATCGGCCATGCCCGGGCACGGGTGCTGGTGCACTGTCACCAGGAAATTGGGGGCGCAAAAACAGTGCACCTCGACGAGGTGGCCCGACGGGGCGGGGCCATAGACGACGAGGAGGGCGAAATCCTCGTAGGAGTCGAGCTTGGGCCGCTGCCCGAAGTGCTCGGCGTCCTCCAGGGCCAGGGGGTGAAAGCGGAAGGTGTCCCGCAGCAGGCGGTACTCGGGGCTGTTCTCGTCCCCGCTGCAGAGGTCGAGCCAGAACGGCACCGACGAACTGAGCAGCCGCTCGATCTCGTCGGGGCCGACGTCGAGCTGCTTGCCGTCCATCGTCACGAGGTGGCCGTCTATCTTGGTCGTCGAGGCCATCTCCGTCATTCGGTCGCCTTCGTCCCAGGCACGGATCGCCAAACTAGTCGCCATCCCCGGGGGCACGGTCCTTGACCGCCGTCAGGTCTTTGCTCGCGGTCCAGGGTGGAGCTGGGTGCCGTAGAGGCCACCCTCAGCTCTGGGTGACCTTATTGAGCCCCAGCGGTTGGTCCGGGTCGATGCCGCGCCCGAGCGAGACCAGGCGGGCCAGGTGCTGGCCGCGCACGACGGCGCCGATGTTGGCCAGCGGTTCAGGCACACCGGCAGGCAGGGGAAGGTCGGCGTCGGCGCGGTCGTTGATGCGCAGCACGTTGGCCCCCCGGGCGGCCAGTTCGGACTCCAGGCGCTCGGTGTCGTCGGCGGCGGGACCGGCGGCGCGCAGGCTGAGGACGGGGACGTGGGCGCCGATGGCGGCGACGGGCCCGTGGCGCAGGTCGGCGGCGGACCAGCCCTCGGCCAGGATGCCGGAGGTCTCCCGGAGTTTGAGAGCCGTCTCCCGGGCCGCCGCCAGTAGGTAGCCACGGGCCACGGCGACGAGCTGGCCGGCGTCGGTGAGCCGGGCCGCCGCCCGGGCCACGGAGGCTTCGTCGGCCAGTACACCGGCGATGTGGCCGGGCAGGTCGGCCAGGTCGGAGGACGAGACGAGCGAGCGCCCGCTCACGCCTTCGGCCAGGAGCACGAAGGCGAGGAGGGTGGCGGTGACGGTCTTAGTGGCGGGGACGGCCAGCTCGGGCCCGGCGCCGAGGTCTATGACGCTGCCGGCCGCCTCGGCCAGCGGGCTGGAGGGGTCGTTGGTGATGGCGATGGTGCGGGCCCCTGCCGCCCGCAGGACGGCGACGACCTCGACGATCTCAGAGGTGGCCCCCGACTGGCTGACCCCTACGACCAGGACGCCCCGGTAGTCGACTGGCGCCCGGTACAGGGTCTGCACGCTGGGCGACGCCAGGGCCACCGGTCGGCCGGTAGCCACCTCGAGCAGGTACTGGCCGAGCAGAGCGGCGTGGTCGGACGAGCCGCGCGCCACTATGGCGCACGCCGCCAGGTCGACCGGGACAACCTCGGCGCCGGTGGCACGGACCTCGGCCGCCCGCTCGACCAGGCGGGCGAGGACGTCGGGCTGCTCGGCCATTTCGTCGGCCATCAGCCGTCCCTTGGCCATATCTACCCGACCGACGAACGCAACAGCGTGGGGACACGCCGGCCCAGCCGCTTGATCTGCTCCGCGTTCCACTCGTCGGAGCCGTCGACGTTCCCGCTCTTGAACACCGGCGGTTGTATACCTCGCTCGACGAGGAGCGTGACTGTCGCCACCACGATGCTCTGGATTATGACCAAGGTCATTACGCTCGAGACCCCGCCCACCCGCAGGTCCCCATCGACGGCGACGGCGGCGTCACCGAGGGGCGCGTGGTTGTCGATGACCAGGTCCGCCACGTCGGAGAGCTTGACGCCGCGACCGCCGCGGGCGGCCACGCCGGCGGAGTGCTGGCGCGACGTGAGCGCGACCACCTTGGCGCCCCGAGCCTTCGCCGCCTCGGCCACCTCGACGGGCACAGGGTTGCGGCCGGAGTTCGAGACCACGAAGAACACGTCGCCGGCCTCGACAGGCTCCGTGCTCACTATGAGCTCACCTAGGCCGGGTTGACGTTCCAGAAGGCTTGCTCTCCTGCCTCCCTGGTGCACCATGAGCCATTCCACCAGTACGGCATTTACCGGCACCAACCCCCCGGCGCGGTGAAAGGCTTCTTCGGCCACCATGTGCGAGTGCCCGGCGCCGAACACATGGACCAGGCCACCGCCGGCCACTGCGTCCGCGCACCATTGGGCCGCCTGCATCATGGCCTCTTCTTCCTCACCGAGCTCGTCGAGCAGGCCCTTCACTGTTGACAGGTATGCGAGCCGTTCGTTTTTCACAGTATTTTCCTTCCGTAGTCGTTGTTGCTATGTCTGCCTGGCCGCCAGTCTCGCCCCGGTGGCCACGATGCGGGCCCCGGCTTCACCCGTTAGGGGCGATGACAAAACCTCGTACCCACCTTCGCTTTCCTCGTCGGGCCCGAACACATAACCCGGTGCCCCATTGGAGTACCCCACCACCCGGAGGTGGTCCTGACCTGTTCTGTGGACGATTTCGCGCTCGATCGACTCGAACGGCTCGCCGGGCACGAAGCACAAGCTGAGCTCGCCCAGCCTCAAGACCGCTATCTCCGCCTGGCTCTCGGGCCGGCGGGTACCGTCCCGACGCCCCTGTTGGGCCACCATCGCCTCTTCGAGCAAGGCCGCCTCCGAGCGGTCGTCCTCGCCCCGGCTCGGGGGACGAGCGCCGGGTGAGAGGGCTGATGGGCCCGCCCCCTCGGGCTGCCCCGCGCCCTCCGGCGGCTCGGGGCCCTTGAGGGGCAACGAGACCATGGCCCGCTCGAGCGACAGTTCGCCGGTTACCGCTACGGCGCGCCCGGCGGCGCGCTCGGCGGCGGCGGCGACGACCGAGCCCAAACGTTGCGCCTCCCGCGGGGCCCTTTCCCGCCGGGTGCCCCGGGTGCTGATGTCGCCGGCCGCTCCTTGCGCCCAGGCGCACCGGCCCGGGGCGCCCGTGCCGGCCTCGAGGGCCTCGACGCCGGCGCCGATGACGTCGCCGGACACGGCCAGGTTGTTGGGCCCCAGCACTGTGCCGTGACATGGGTAGACGATGACCATGCCCCTCAGCTCGCCCTCCCGGCGGGCCGTAACCACGCTGAGCCGCTGGGGCCGGGCGTCGGCGGCGCGCCGTCCGGCGCCGACGCCATAGACAGGCTCCTCGGCCCACGCCAACGTCGACGGGGCCAGGTCCTCCACGGCGCAGACGAGCGAACTGGCCACGGCGTAGGGGAGGAAAGCCCGGTAACGGGCTTGCGCCTCGCGGTACGAGCCTTTTTCGTCGTCCCAGGTCCGGTCGAGGTCGGGGCCGGCGTGGGTATGGGTGGCGCTCACCATGACGTCGCCGCCGGCCAGGCCGCCCGAGGCCTCGACGGCGGCCCTCACCTCGGCCACCAGGGACCGGTTGACCTCCAGCACATCACAGATCACCCAACCGACCCGGGCCTGGCCGTTGTCGAGGACAATTGACCGCGCCCGCAGCGGCTGGGCGACCTGCCGGCTCAAGGCCTGGCGGCGGGCGTAGCCGGCGAGGCGGCAGGGGAGGGGGGGAGTGATCGACGACCAACCGAAACCGGCTCTCAACGCACCTCCTCGACCCAGGTCTCGAACGGCGCCGGGACGCCGTGGGCCCCGATCTCGTGGCAGCCGTCCAGAGCCGACGAGCTTGGCGCGATCAACGGTACCCGCTGGGAGTTTTCGCCGAACCAGGCCTTCACCCGTTCCGCCAGTTCGGGGACGGCGGCCACGAAGCCGCCGCCGATGACGATGGGCAGGCCGTGGTCGTCGCTCACCAAGGCGGCGGCGTCGGTGGCCAGCTCGCCCAGTTCCCGGGCCGCATTGTCGAGGATCTGTCCCGCCGTCACGTCGCCCTCCCGGGCGGCGGCCACGACGCGTTCGGCAAACCGGGCAATATTGCGCAGTTGGCTGCTGGGGCGCAGGACCTCGGCCAGAGACTCGACGGGACCGAAAGCACGCACGGCATCGTCGTGCAGCATTTCTGAGCCGCCCCGGCTGCCGTCCCGCCAGCGGCAGGCGCTCTTCAGTCCCTCGAGGCCTACCCGGTAGCCGCTGCCGACGTCGCCGAGCAGCTGGCCCCAGCCGTCCAGGCGGCGCGCCCGGCCGTCGTGGTCCACGGTCACTGCTATAGTGCCCGTCCCCACGGTGACCACCACGCCGGGTTTGGCCCCCAGGCAGCCGATGTAGGCGGCGGCGCCGTCGGGGACCAGGGTGACGCGGGTGGCGTGGACGAAGGCGGCCAGCCGTCTGATGGCGTCCCGATCGGCCTGTCCCGCCGAGAGGCCCCGGGAGGTAATGACCACGCGGAACCCTCCGGGGACGTTGGCCGGCACCACGCCCGGGCGCTGGACCACTTCGCTCAGCTCTTCCATGAGCGACCGTATAGTCCCGTCGCCCACGCCCGACCCGACCTCGCTCAGCTCGTTGACGATCTCGCCCTCCGGGCTGACGTGACGGAGGCGGACATGCGTGCCCCCAACGTCTGCGAGCAGGAAGGAGGTGGCCATCATGCCTCCGGCGTGACGGCCGAGCGGGGCTCGGGGCGGGGAACGGGAGCTTCGCCCAGGCGGCGTCTCGCCAGCTCGACGACGCCGGTCACGCCGGCCGTTTCGCCCACCCGTCCGCACCCGAGCTCGAACCTGGCCTGCATCCACGGGGTGATGTCGCGGCGGGCGGCGTCGAGCAGGGCGACCAGGTAAGGCGACCCCGGCGCCATCATCCCCCCGGCGAGGCCGACCCCGGCCGGGATGAACATGTTGACCAGGTTGGCGACGACGGAGCCGCAGGCGGTGCCGGCCGCCGCCAGAACCTCGAGGCTTAGGGCGTCACCCGCCAGGGCGCTGTCCACGACGTCCTTGCCGGTGATGGTGGCGGCGCGGGAGTGGAGCACGTGGTCCGGGTCGGCGGCGATGCGGGCGCCCGCCGCCTGCGTGAAGGCGGTACCCGAGGCGACCGTCTCCAAGCACCCGTACTTGCCGCAGGGGCAGAGCCGCGACCCCCCGGGCACGGGGAGATGCCCGACGTTAAGGCACAGGGGGTGCCCGTCGGCCGTGTCGAGCACGACGCAGGCCCCGACGCCGGTGCCTACCGAGAGG
The DNA here is from genome assembly GCA_003166025.1 of Acidimicrobiaceae bacterium. Lineage (GTDB taxonomy): Bacteria > Actinomycetota > Acidimicrobiia > Acidimicrobiales > Palsa-688 > Fen-671. The sequence continues at coordinate 15,957 of PMWT01000048.1, forward strand.
TACAACCACGGTGAGACGGGCCCGCCCGGCAGCACCGCCAGCTCGGCTATGGCCGAGGCGCAGACGTCGTTCTCGATCACGACCGGCACGCCCAGGCGCCGGGAAAGCTCCCGTCCCAGGGCCAGGTCGTGCCAACCAAGGTTGCCGGCATCGATCACCAGGCCGGCATGGGAGTCGACCAGCCCGGCTATCCCGACACCCACCGCGGCCACGTCCGTCCAGGAAAGCCGGGCCATGTCCAGCGCCTTACCGGCGGCCTCGGGGACGGCGTGGAATTGCCCGGGCCTCATCCGGTGCGGGTAAGAGAGCCAGCTGAGCAGGTGCCCGTCCTCGTCCACGGCCCCGGCCCGCACGTTGGTCCCCCCCACGTCCACGCCCACCCAGGTGGCCGGGGGGCGGCGCGAGCCTCCGGGCCGTGCCCGGCCGCGCCCCGCGGGTCGAGCGGGACCTACGGTCGGGCCCATGACCAGGCCGGTCCCGGATCTGGTCCCGAGGCCGGGCCCGGGGCATCCCACTGCCCGCCGGCCATTACGGCCACCACCATCAGGTCATGGTCCAACACGACCAGGTCGGCGGCCAGGCCGGCAACTATGGCACCGCACTCGTTGTCGATGCCGAGCAAACGGGCCGGGTTGCCCGATGCCGCCGCCGATGCCACCTCGATCGGCACTCCGCTCTCCTGCACGGCCCGGCGCAGGGCGACGTCCAGGGTGAGGGAACTGCCGGCCAGCGTGTCGGTCCCGGCCAGGCGGGCCTGGCCATTGGAGACGCGGACGTGCAGGCCACCGACGAAGAAGTCCCCGTCGCCCATGCCGGCGGCCCTGACGGCGTCGGTGACGAAGACCATGCGCCCGGGCACGCTGGCCACCAGGCTGGTGATGGCCGGGTGGACGTGCACGCCGTCGTTGATCACCTCGCAGGCGATGCCGGAGACCAGCGCCGCCCCGATGATGCCGGGCTCGCGGTGGTGCAGGGGCCGCATGCCGTTGAACAGGTGGGTGGCCTGCGCCGCTCCGGCGTCGATACCGGCCCGTGCTTGGGCGTAGGTGGCATCGGAGTGCCCGATGGCGGCCATGGCGCCCGCGTCCAGGATGTCGGCGATGACCTCCAAGGCACCGGGCAGTTCGGGCGCGATGGTCATGCTGCGCACGGTGCCCCGCCCCGCTTCGACGAACCGGGCAAAGGTGGCGCGGTCCGGCACCAAGATGTGGTCGGGGTTTTGGGCGCCCCGGCGGGAGGGGGCCAGGAACGGTCCCTCGAGATGGGCGCCGACCACGTGGCCGGAAGGCCGCGGGCCGGCGGCGACGGCGTCGGCCACCCAGCCCAGCTGCTCGACCACCGCGTCGGGGGGCGCCGTGACCAGCGAGACGAGCGTGCGCGTGGTGCCATGCCCGCGGTGGAAGGCGACGGCCCCGGCCATGTCCTCGGGCGACGCCGTCACGTCGTGGCCGCCCCCGCCGTGCACGTGCACGTCGATGAAGCCGGGCAAGAGCCACCGCCCGCCCAGGTCGACCCCTGCCGATGGGCCCGTTGGGGCGGGACCGCGGCCGGTGCCGGTGATCCGGCCGCCCTCAACAGTGACCCAGGCGTCCTCGAGGACGCCGGCAGGGGTGACCACCCGGCCCCCCCAGAGCACCGTCATACCAGGCCCCGAGCCGGCTTACCAGGACCGCCGGCGGGCATTACCAGAACCGCACGCGGGTGCGGTACGGGGCCATCATCTCGTAGTTCTTTTCCGTGACACCGTCCAGGTTGCCGCTCCAGAACACCGGTACCGGGTCCATCTTGCCGACCAGGCGCTCGGCCACTCCCACCATGACGGCGTGCATGACGGCGGCTCCGCCGACCGTTGACAGCGGCCCGACGGGCTGGGGTACGCCCGGCAAGTGCACCACGGCATCGCCGTGAGGAGCGCAGTTGTCGATCACGACGTCGGCCAGCTCGTACAGCTTCTTGCCGGAGGACGCTCGGGAAGACACCTGGCGCGAGTAGTCGAGCGACGTCAGGGCGATCACCGGGATCCCCCGGCGGTGCGCTTCGATAGCCATTTCCACCGGCGCCGCGTTGCGGCCCGAGTTCGAAATGATGACCAGTACGTCTTCTGGGCGGACGTTGTGATAGTTGAGGATGTGAGGGGCGAAACCCTCGAGGCGCTCGAGGAACTCGCTCTTGCCCACCTCTGTGCTGCCGGTCAGGCTCGGCTCGAGGATGGGGCTCACGGGTACGACCCCGCCGGCCCGGTAAGCGACCTCCTCGGCCAGCTCGTGCGAATGGCCGGTACCGAAGGTGAAGATGATCCCGCCGGCGGCGACGCGCTCGGCAATTAGGTCGGCGGCGGCATCGATCGCCGGCAATTGACTGGTGCTGAGCTTTTCCACCGTTTCCCGGCAGGCCTGCAAGTACTCTGCGCTCGCGCTCATAAACGTTGCCTCTTTCGTTGGCCGGTCAGCTAGGCAGTTCGCCAAGCACGCCGGCAATTGGTATGTGAGTGTAGACATCGGTGATAAAGACGGACAAATCGCATGATCATCGCAACCCCATGGTGGCGCGCAGCAGCTGCCGCTGTGACACCACGAACAGCAACGCCACCGGTAAACTGACGATCATCACCGCCGCAGCCAGCAGCGTGTACGCGCTCTGGTTGGAACTGTAGAAGGTGTACACGCCCCGGGCCACCGGGAACAGGTTGGGGCTGGCCAGCAAGACCACCGGGCCGATGATGTCGTTCCACACCGCCAGCAGGGAGTAGAGGAAAATAATGACAATACTTGGCCACGCCAATGGTACCACGACGGATCTCAGGTACCGCAAATAGGGGGCCCCGTCGATCCAGGCTGCCTCGTCCAGCTCCTTGGGGATCCCTAGGATGAAGGCCGTCAAGAGGATAACACCCAGGGGCAGGCCCGGTTCGACATGCAACAGGATGTACCCTATCCGGTTGTCGTACAAATGGAGGTCGCGAGACTCGATAAACAGCGGGATAATCGGGAGGGGCAAGCAGATCCCGATCACAAACCAGGCGTACACCCACGACGAAAAGCGGATAAGTTTGCGAGCGATCGGGTAGGCGATAAGCAGGCTCAGCCCCGTCGATATCGCCGCCGCTGACACAGAGTAGATGATGGTGTTCACTAGTTGTGGTCCCAGGTCACCTTGCTGGTAGGCCGAGCTAAAGTTTTGCAGGCTGGGCGGGACCGGCGGCACCAGGGGGTGGTCCAGGAACTGGTTCGGCGATTCAATCGAGATCATCACCACATATACGATCGGTACCAGGAACAGTAACGCGATCAAAATTGCGGTGGTCAGTCTCCACACGCGCCGCCAGTTGCGTAGTTGCGTGCTCGAGGAGGGGCTCATGTGAGGAGCCTACGTTCCCGGTAGCGGAGCACCATGGCCAAGGGGACGGCGATGCACACGGCGACCACCAGTAGGACGACCGTCACGGCGGCGCCCAGGCCCAGGTCCTCGGTGGACCCGAAGGCGCTGTTGAAGGCCAGCATGCCAAGAGTATTGGTACCGAACTGGCCGTCGGTGAGGATATAAATGAGGTTGTAGGTTGTCAGCGAGCCGATGACCGCGAACAGTACGTTCACCGTTACCGCCGGGGCCATCATGGGCCAGGTTATAGATCTGAAACGCCGCCATGGTGTGACGCCGTCAAGGCTGGCAGCCTCGTAAATGGAGGGGGGCATGGTCTTCAGGCTGCCGATGAAAACGACCATGGTAAAGCCGAGGTTTTGCCACACCTGGACGATGATCACCAACGGCATGGCCGTGGCGTTGGACCCGAAGAAGGCGGAATGGACACCGAATGCCCCGAACACAGCCTGTGCCGGGCTGGACAGCGGGTCGAACAACAAGAGCCAGACGATCCCGACGACGGTCACCCCTAAGACGATCGGGAAGAAGGCCAGGACACGCAGCACCGCCGCCGCCCTACCGTCACCCTGTAACCGGTGGGCCAGCACCATCGCCACGACGTTTTGGACCACCGTCACGCCCACAACGAAGACGACCGTTTCGGTAAGGCTGGAAACAAAGCCCGGCCCTTCCGTCGTCAAGAGCGCCGAGTAGTTTGACAGCCCGGCGAACGACGTCGGCGAACCGGGTAAGCCTGAATAGTTCGTGAACGACACCAGTATGTTGGCCGCCGCCGGGGCTATCCCGAACAGGACATAGAAGGCCATGCCCACTGCGATCCCGGACCACATGCAGATCCGCGAACCGACAGATAACTGTCCGCCCCCCGAAAGTCTGCTGCGAGCTCGCAGTGCGCTCACTCCCTCCGGTCCCACGAGCTCCCGTAGGCACCTCGTCCGGCTAGCCACGTCAGGGGAGGCGGCCGTGGTCCCAACTGCAGGGCAGGTGCTCCCCGGGCGAGGGGTGCACCTGCCCTTTCGGCCGCGCTCCTAGTTAGGTCTTCACTACTGCTGCGATAACGGGCCCTGGTATTAGGGCTTCCAGCTGCTCTGGATGAGCTGAGCCGCCTTTTGCGGCGTCGTTGAGCCGGCCATCACTTGTTCTTGCAACAGCGGGAACTCCGTGGCCGTGTCATAGTACCCCTCGACCGGCGGCATGGGGTTCGGCAGGATGGTAGCTACCTGAGTGCCCTTGCCCAGCCAACTGCCCAGCACGCCGGAACTGAAACTGGTATAGGTACCCGAGGTCTCGCTGGGGGAGATCCCCGTGATGTCGACGTACTGTTCGTAGATCGGCTTGCTGGCGAAGAAGGCCATCCACTTTAGGGCATTGGCCGTGTCGTGACCGTGACGAAGGACTTCGAGGTTCAGGTCCGGTTGCACCAGGGGTAGATTTTGGCTGGCAATATTGCTACCCGGCAGAGGGAAACTCCCGAGCTTGATGCTCGGGTTGGCTTTTTGAACGGTGGCCAGGTCCCACGAGCCGTCCAGGAGCATGGGTGCTTTGTTCTCGGCGAACGCAGCCGGCATACCCTCCCAAGAGACCCCCGTGTAGTCGGGCTCGATGTACTTGGCGATGGCGGCTTCCTCTGTCAGGGCCTGTACGAAGTAGGGGTTGTCCCATTTTTGGGACCCGGTCTGGAGGTCCGTGTAGATGTTTGCGCCCGGGGCGTGGGGAAGCCACAGGCTGGCCATCAACGGCATAGTCACGAAGTCCGGGGCGTAGATGCTGGCGCCGCCGCCGAGCCCGAGCCAGAGCGGGGTGACGTGGTCCGCGCTAAGGGTGGCCAGCAGGGTCATGAACTGCGAATAGGTCGTAGGGACACTGACGTGGTACTTGGCGAAATCAGTTTTGTTGTAGAAAACGACCCGTTGGTACACCCCCGAAAGGATGCCGTCGATTTGGCCGTTATATGTTTCCGTTTGTACCGCGGCGCTGTTGAAGTTCTTGAGCCATGGTTGACCGTTTAGTGGCAGGAAGACGTTACTAGACGCCCAGTACTGCATCGGGTTCATATTTGCCCGGGTTGGCTTCAGCGGGAGGGGTTGAATTTCATTGGTGCTGGTCACAATGTCGGCACTGGAAGAATCGACGCTCGTGGCCAGAAGGGTTACGTACCCGGCGGTGACGTTGGCCTCCGTCTCCAGCGTCACTTTGACGTTCGGGTACTGCTTCATGAACTCGTTGTCGATCTGGGTGAGGGCTTGAACGGCCGGCGGGTTGACCCAGGTTATTATTTTGAGCGAGCCGGAGGGACCACTTGCCTGGGCCGAGGCGGCGGGGACGGTGCTCCCGGCCGCCATGAGGGCAGCCACGCCGATAGCAGTTGTGGCCGTTACCCGGAACGATATGCGCTTTGTTCGATGGAATATCATCTATTGAGCCTGCCTTTCTTGCAGCGTGAAATGGACATGGGTGCGCCGGAGGCGGCCCGCTCGTCTACTGGCTCTGGTGGGTGGGGCGTTGCGAGCCGACCCTAGTGTGGGCGGCGGCACCGCAGGTACCACCCGGGTTGACCGACTTCGCTGGCCCGAAGGCGCAAGGGCAGCTGGGCGGGGCGCCGGGTCACGCCAGGCTGGGGGACCGTAGCCACCGACTACCGGGCTCCCGTGTGGGGCCGGTTGGTCGGGCTGCGGCTCTGTTTGGGATCCATTTTCGTTGTGATCGCTTTCCGGTCGAAACGAGCACGAAGGGGCACGCTAGCACCGGGCACTAGGGCCGTCAACGCAGTACGGCCCGGTCAGGCGGTTACCACCGACAGGCCTCGGTCCCGCAGGCGGGTGATTATTTGGGGCTCGGCACTGCTGTCTGTAACCAGGGTCGAGATGCTCTCCGTGGGGCAAATCCGAGCAAAAGCGACGACCCCGAGCTTCGAAGCGTCAGCCACGATGATGACCTGGCGCGCCCGGCTGACCATCAGCTGGTTGATCGAGGCTTCGCCTTCGTGGTGGGCGGTGGCGCCGGCGTCGGCGTCGATTCCGTCTACGCCCAGGATGGCGAGGTCCAAAGAAACTTGAGCGGGCAATAGGGTGGCCAGCGGGCCGATCAGCTCGTAGGACTGTGGCCGGATGACGCCGCCGGTAACGACCACTTTGACGTGAGGGCGCACCACGAGCTCGTTGGCGATGTTGAGGGCGTTGGTGACCACCGTGACGCTCGGGCCGGTCGAGATGGCGTACATGTCGGCTCGGGTGGCTATCGCCCTGGCCACTTCCGTGGTGGTGGTGCCACCGTTCAGCCCTACGATCGCCCCCGCATGCACCAACGCCGCCGTCGCCAGCCCGATGCGCTGCTTTTCGGAGGCGTGACGGGAAGTCTTGTAGCGCAACGGCAGGTCGTAGGAGGTGCCATTGGCCACCGCGCCGCCGCGTGTCCGGGTGAGCATCTGCTGCTGGGCGAGCTGGTCGAGGTCCCGGCGAAGCGTGGTGGCGGAAACGCCCAGGAGCTCAGAGGCAGCCTCGACGGATACTCGTCCGTCCTCCGCCAACAGGTCCAACAGGGCGCTCCATCGCTCCGGACGAGCCACCGGGGTCCTCCTCTCAATGTGCTCTCGGCGGGAACCTCACCGGTGCCAACCGTGTGCTCAGCCAGCTGCTTGATCGACGGTTAGCATTGTGAACGATAGTGCATGTTTCAGGCGTGTTACAACAATGTACGTTCATCAGGCTCCAATCACCCATGCTCGCCCGGCGCCACCAGCGTCGACACCTGCGTGTTGTGCCGGGCGGCCCTGGCAGGACCTCCTTGCCGCGGAGACCCGCATCGACGAGTTCGTCTCGGAACTCACCAGTCTTTAGTTATCAGCACGTCGAACTCAGTGGCCGTTCCGGGCTGCGCTTATCGGCTGAACCAGCGCCAGAACGACTGTTATTGCGTGGCTATTCTCGAGCCACCGACGGCGTTCGGTCGTGCCCGAACGACAGTGATGCGGCCATGGCCGAAGCTGCACCTCCGCGCCAGAACACGCACCCAGGACCATCGAGGCTCAGCATCGGTACTCTGCGCCTTTTTGGGCTCATCAGGATGGCCTCATCGCTGGGCGGCATTCGCCGAAGCGTCGCTAAATCTTGCTTGACTTTGACTTGTTCGACTTGTAGACGACGCCGACGAAGGCCGGGGTGGCCGTTTCGTGCGTGTAGTCGGCGCTGAAGGCCCCCTTCACGCTGCTAAAGGTGCCGGTGAACTTGCCCCCCTCCAACTCAAAGACCGGGAAATCCTTGTTAGCCGGGGGTATATAGCCACCCACCAGGGCGGGGACGAGAGCGCCACCGGCGTTGACGGCGCCGGCGCCATTGCAGCAGGGGGCAGCCACCGCGAACTGCCCGACGCTGGTGGGGCCGGCGATCTCGGGCACGATGGTGCCGCGCCTCTGGTTGGTGAACGCCGACCCTTCCTGGAGCAACCAGATGGCCCCGGGCGCCACCGTCACCGTCCCGGCATTGACGTCCGAGCCCCCGCCCGACTCGTTCAAGGTGCCGCCCGCAACCGTGACCTTGCCGGCCTGGTTGTTGGTCAGCCCGATCTGCCAATTGACCGTCCACGACGAGTGGTTCACCTCGGCCACGAGGTTGCCGTTGTTGTCGATAACGCCATCGCTCAGCGCTGCCACCCCACCGGTGGTCTTGGGCCCTTGAGCTTCGACCACGATGGTGCCGTTATTGACAACGGTCGTGCCACCGAGCCCGAGGGTCGTGCTGTTGTAGTTATCGCCCTGGTAGTTGTATACCCCGCCCACGACGGTGATCGTCTGGCCTTTAGGGACGGTGCCCACCAGGCTGGCGTTGCTCGCGTTCACGACAAACTTGGCCGCCCCGGCGTGGTCCACCAGTTTGGTGCCGTCCTGTAAGGCCACCGGGTTGCCCGCGACCGCTCCGCCGAGCTGTGACCAGGTCCCGGCCTGGGCCGAGATCGCACCGCTGTTCATGACCGTCCCCGAGTTTGTGAACACCCCGGCGCCATAGCCGCTCCCGGGTGGTTGGAAGGCGAGGTCCATCGAAGCCCCTGGCGCCACCGTCCATTTGCCGTTGTTGGTGACCGAGTTGACGTCCAGGAGGCCCGACTGGTCGGTCACCGAAGCTCCGGGCTCATTGGTCAAGGCGCCATAGAACTGCGTGTAGTTGGCCGCTTTATTATTGGCGTCCTGGACCATCATCGTTACGCCGCCATAGTTCGTGAACGGGCCGCCGCTGACCACTGCGTCCCCCCCATAAGGAACGGCCTTGGCCTTTTCCCCGCCGTCTGTCGAGCTCAGGACCAACCGGCCATGGGCGGTGATCAGGCTCGGCTCTGTCGTGCTCAGGCCCGTCGTATTGACCTGCTCGTCGCTGTCGTTGGGGCTGCTCTGCCCGAGGACGACCAGGGTCTGCTTCCCCGGCCCGCTAGCAGCGCCGAGGGTCAGTGACGTGATGGCGGCCAACTGGTGGTTGGGGTCGGCGGTACCTATGGACCAGGGGGCGAGGGTCACGGTGTAGGTTCCCGCCACCGTTATGCAGGTGGCAACGGGACTGCCCTCACTCGGGATCCCGTTGGTCCAATCGGCGGCGTCAGACCACGCGCCGCTCACCGGGGCCCGCCAGCTGTCCGTGCACGCCGGTGCGGTTAGGTTGGCCGAGGTCCTGGCTGCCAGGGCTGAGGTGGTGGGCACCAACACGACGCCCGCGGTAAGGGCACTGGTCAAGAGGAAGCGGCAACGGGTCATGCTGTCCTTTCGGGTAGGCGCGACAAAGCCTGGGGGCGCGGCCAGCCTTGCCCGAGGGTAGTCCCGCCTGTGGCGGTGGGGAATACGCTCTTTGGCGTAGGCGTCGCTTAAGCTCGCTCATGGTCCTGCTCAGCCACGACGACCTGGCGAACCTCCTGGAGGTCGTGGCCCAGGTCAACCAGGCTCACGACCGGGAGGAGTTCTTGCGGGCGGCGTTGGCCGGGGCAGCACGCGCCGTGCCTTGTACCGTGGCCACGGTCAACGAAGTCGACCACTCAGCGGGACGGTACCACTACTGGATGGAGCCGGCGTCGTTCCCATTGCCCGAGAATGCGGGCGCAATATTCGCTCGCCTCGCTCACCGGCACCCCCTCGTCAACTACACCAAGACCACGGGGGATGGCTCAGCCAAACGGATAAGCGATCTTTGGTCGACCGAGGAACTTCACCGGAGCCAGGTTTACCAACAGATTTACCAACCGATGGGCGTGGAGTACCAGGTCGCTATAACGCTGTCCGCGCCCAGGCCGACAGTGGTGGCCCTGGCCCTAAGCCGGGGAGACGAAGATTTCTCGGAGCGTGACCAACTTGTGCTGGACACTCTGCGGCCCCATTTGGCTCAGGCCTGGCGCAGCGCCGGCGACCGGGAGCGCCTGCTTGCCCTACTGCAAGCGGCGGCCCGCGCCATAGGAGAGCAGGGTTGGGGGGTGGTCCTGCTGTCCGACCCGCCTGAAGAGGTGACCCCCGGCGCCCTGGCCGCACTGGCCCGCTATTTTGGGGCCCCGACCGGCGGAGCTGTCCTCCCCGCGCCTGTGCTGCGTTGGCTGGAGGACCTTGAGAACCAGAGCGGCCAGGCCCAGCACCTCGAGCTGCGGCGACCGCTGAGCACCATGGTGGAGGGCAGCCGCCTGGTGGCGCGGCACGTTGCCGTCCAGCCCGGCCATCCCGGCGCCATAGTGGTGCGCGAACGAGGGCTGGCCGGCCAGCGCGAACGGTTCGAAGCGTTGGCCCTGACCCCCCGTGAGGCCGAGATCGTGCGCTTGGTCACCACCGGCGCTTCGAACGTAGCGATTGCCCGAAGCCTCGAAATCTCGTCGGGAACGGTAAAGAAACACCTCGACAACGTCTACGCCAAACTGGGGGTCAGCGGACGGGGCGCGCTGACCGCCTTCGTGCTCGACATCGTCTAGTCGCTCGAGGAATGCCCAAGGCCTGAGCAGGACCGACCGGTACTACGCATGGGGCCGGCTCCATGATAGAGCCGGGGTGGGACGACGATGGCTGAAGTAAAGTCCCTGGTCAGGGCCGCCATCGGTGGTGGGGGCGGGGAGGATCGAACTCCCGGCGCGCAGATTAAAAGTCTGCCGGTCTACCACTGACCTACGCCCCCTGAGCTGGCACTTTATCCGGTTGTACCTTTCCGAAACAGGCCTTGCCATACTCTTGCCCTAGAATTGTCCCCGGCAACGAGGAGGTGGTGCCGTGAGCAGCGCGGGGCAAGCCAACGCCGGTGGTCGGCGCAGAGGGACAGGTTCGATCCGGGAGAGGTCGCCAGGGCATTTCGAACTTCGAGCGTACAACCCGCTGACCGGGAGGCAGGTTACTCGGACCTTCCGTGCGCCGCGCCCAGAGAGCGGCGCAGGCATTCGCGCCGCCCGGGTTGAGCTGGCCAAGCTTGTGGCCGAGGTCACCGAAGGTAAGCACGACCAGAGCGGCCAGAGAGCGACCGTCGGCGAGCTGCTAGACGACTGGTTGGCTCAACGCCGGGATGTTGGCTGTTCACCGACGACATTGCATGATTACGCTGCTTCGGCTCGCCGGATCAAGGCCTCGCCGATCGGGAGCAAGGCGGTGACCAAGCTCACGGCCCGGGACATTGACCTCGCCTACTCGGGCTGGCGCGCCGAAGGCATGACGCCCGCGACAGTCCTCCATCACCACCGTGTGCTCCGTGCCGCGCTCAACCAGGCTGAACGGTGGGGCTGGATCACTCGCAATCCGGCCAAGTTCGCGTCCGTTGCCAGCTCGCGGACTCCGGAGCTGCAGGTACCTACAGCTGAGCAGGCGCAAGCTTTGGTGCTGAGGGCGGTGTCCACCGCTTCCCCCGACCTGGCCCCGATCCTGCTGTTCGCCATGCTGACCGGCTGCCGGCGAGGCGAGATATGCGGCCTGCAGTGGGGTGATATCAACTGGGAGACGCAGCGCCTGACGGTGCGACGCTCGGTCTGGCAGGTTCGTCGCTCGTTGGGGGTCAAAGGGACAAAGACCCACCAGATCCGGCAGATCGCGCTTGACGAGAACGCGATTGCTCTGCTGAGGGCCCGTCGGGCGAAGGCCGAAGAGGACGCCACCGGCGCCGGTGGCGGGCTGGTCGAGGAAGCCTTTGTCTGGTCACCGGCGGTGGACGGCTGTCAGCCAAGGACTCCCAGCAGCTTGACGCGGGCGTTCGCTCGTCTGTGCGACTCGCTGGAAGCCGAAGCCAAGGCGACCGGTCGGAGGCAGCAGTACCAGTTCAGGTTCCATGACCTTCGGCACTTCAGTGCTACTGAACTGATCGGCGCTGGCGTGGACATACGCACCGTGGCGGGCAGGCTGGGGCACGCTGATCCTGCGATCACGCTGCGGGTGTACGCGCACGCCCTCGAAGAACGTGACCGCGCGGCCGCCGCCCTTCTTGGAAGGCGGCTTAGCTTGGTACTGACCCCGTGCGTCAACACGGGGCCAAATCTGACCCCCGTGAGCGGCCAAGCCGGCTTCGGGCCGCCGGCGCAGCCGTAATTAGTGCTGAGCCGGCCAAGACCCTGAGCTGGGGCTATGCAAATCGGGTCGTTCTGACGGCAGTCGGACCATACGTGGCCCGAATCGAATCTGGCACGACTGGGGCTGGCGACGCTGGAACCTGTTTCACGTGGCGAGACAAAGTTCCCCGCGTCACGTCCCGCGTTGCCACGAACGCTCCTTGGGCCTAGCGGGACTCCCCTCGACGCCTGCCGGGACATTATGGGGGCGCGGAGGATGCGCCGACGTCTTCGCTCCGGCGTCCCGGCAACCCAACGCCACCCGGGACTCGTACTTCGACTCCGCCGGCGTCCTCGTTGTGGCCGTACCGGCCTATAGCCCTCAGCCAGGGGCCCGCCTCACGGCTTGACCGGGTTTGTTTTCCCACCCCTCGGGCGCGTCGTCGTAACCGGCGTCGGGCTCGAAGTAAACGTCGGGTCAGGCTCATCAGGGCCGCCAAAGGGGTCGATCCAGCCGGGCGGGTCTTGGGCGGACGGGCCTTGGGGCAGCCCGTCCTGCCCTTCTTCATCATCTGCATGATCGTCGGGCCGTTTGCCCAAGTCGTCGTTAGAGGTCACCGTCACAGTGTGGCTCGCCCGGGGGCAAGAACAGCTCGACCGTACCGGGCGTTATGTTCTTTGGGGCTCTCGATGCTGCCGGCGCCAACCTCTGGCTGGGCGACCCACGCTTTTCTCGCTTCTTAGTTAGCCGGAAACCTGACCAAACCCAAGGACCAGTCGTATGTTCCTAAGCAAGGGAGCCAGGTGGCCCCCCGGCCTCACCCAAGGAGTTCACCGACAAGGCCATAAGACGGGACGTGTTCCGGTACGTGCCCGAGCTCATCGGCCGCCATCGAGGCTTACCCGGCCGCCCACACAAGGACCCCAAGGCGTTCGTGTGGACGGCGAGCGACGACGGGATCCTTGAGAAGGTCCGACCGGGCCGTATGGCCCTTGGCCGAATCACGTCTGAATGGTGAGAGACTCCACTAATCGGCTAGGAGGTAGGTGGATACCCTGACGGCGCGGTCGGACCCCACACGCCAGGAGTTCCGCTCGCGGGTGGCGCCCATCCGCTGGGGGGTATTCTGCCAGTATTCTCCTGAATAGCGAAGACAGCCATGCGTGGAACCGGAGCAACCTGCTTAGAGCACGGCCGGAATGTGGCGCCCTGCTGGTCAAGGTCGTGCCCGCCTCAGCCGATCAGACAGCATGCATGTCCTGACGCGCATAGGACAGGCGCGGCAGAGCCGTTACTTCGCCGTCAGTCGAACAGGTGAGTGGCCGCGAGGCAAAGCAGAACAGCTGCGCTACGAGTACCTGCACAGGGCCTGGGGGGTGCTCCTGGCCGAGGGCGCGGTCTTCCTGGCCCTCACCCCCCTTGCGCCAAACTGGTTACGGGAGTTCATAGTCGGCGGCTGGGTCGTGTTCGTGGGCTGGCTCCTCTGGCACCAAGTCGTGGTCGAGTCTGGCTCCTCCACCCGGGACATGGGGGCCCTGGCCGAACAGTGGACTAGCAACGAGCTGCGCTTGCTACGCGACCGGGGCTGGAGGGTCATCAACCACGTAGTGCTCCGCCACTGGGACATCGACCATGTTGCCGTCGGGCCCGGCGGCGTGCTCGTAGTACAGACCAAGTGGAGCTCAGACGAGGCCGGCATGCATGACCTGGCCACGGTGACGAGACAGCTGAAGAAAGACGCCGAAGACGTGAGGCTCATGCTGAAGGCTCGGCTGGCAGGCGCCCCGGCCCGGGCTGTCGTCGTTGTCTGGGGGCCGGCCGCCCGACGGGACGCTGCCATCCCCTCTCAGCCCGTCGACGGTGTGCACGTCGTCGCCGGTAGGCGGCTGAAGGAGCTCCTCGAAGGCTTCGGTGACTGCGGGGTGAAGCCTGATGCGATCGATGCCGCCTGGGCGACCCTGCGGGACCAGGTCGGGCAACGGGACGCCAGGGACCAGCGCCTTGCCGGGCCGCCGCCCCGCTCGGTCAAGTCACGCTTGACCGAGATGGGCTTGGTGTGCGTCGTAACCGCATCGGGCCTCGAGGCCTCCTTCCTTGGCCTTCGTTGGCTGCACCTGCCGATCTGCTTAGCCCTCGTGGCTGCGGAGCTCGTCGCTGGCGCGGCGGCGTCTCGTCACCGGGAGGCTCAAGGTGTTCGCCCTGGCATGGCTGACGGCCCTCGCCTCCTTCTGGCTCCTCCTGGCAGCCGCCGAGGCCTATATAGCCCTCAGGTAGAGAGCTCAAGGCGGCTATGTCACCAGGTACGCACCTTTGCCCCTCCACGCGAGGGCGTGATCGCCGCCCCCAGGGCGGTGACTGGAGCGCCGCGGCCAGGGCGGAGTGGTTCAAGAGGCGTCCATGGTGTGCCGACAAGCGCCATGTGGATGCCGAGCGGCTGCTGACCCTTTGGCAGAGTGCCCACGGCACCCTGCGCTCAGACTGGCGCGAAAGTTTCCTAAGGCGGCCTGAAGTCGAACAATTGTGCCGGCTGCCCGAGCCGGCCGTGCTTGCGGCGCTGAGCCGTAGCAGGAAGCTGGCCCGTATCGCCGAGATCGCCGCCGACGAAGCTTGGTGGTTCGAGGGTAAACCGTGCGAGGAGGATGCACTCTCCTGGTGCGCACGGTGCAAGCCGCACCCCTACCCGTCCGTGGTGGTGATAACAATGGGCTGGGGCGACGCCTTCCACAAGTCCGAAGACTGCCTCTGGTTGGTCAAAGGCCAACATGCAGTGTCAGCAAGAGGCGGTGAAGTTGCCCCGGTACAGCGGGTCAACATCCAGGTGGCGCTAGGGTCCGGCAAGCTCCCCTGCCTCTGGTGTTTTTCCCCGAAACCGCCACCGCCCGAGCGGAAGGGCGTCGTCCCTGGAAGCGCTCGGCTTCTTTAGACATTTTCCCTCTAAACGCTCCGGCCGGGCCTTTCAGTAACCTCACCCATCTACGATCCTGCTCGGTAACCGTACGAGAAGTGCCGTTACGTGTGGGTTCCTGTTCGCTGTGCGACGGGTTATCGTGTGAGCGTTCTGTTGGCTGACCGTCACCCGGGATCACCCGTACGGCGGCGTCATCCAGCTAAGTCGCGAAAACTTCTCCTCGTGGTAAACAACGCCCCGTGAAACGCGGTGGCCGAATATTCAGAAAGGGGCGATCGGCGCAAAAAGCGTCAGGCTGATCCCATCAACCGCACGGGTCGCTAAATCCCGCTCAAGCAGTTCCTTCAGGACACAGCACGCGTCCCATAATACCTGTGGAGCCTCAGGGTGGCGAAAGAAGTGATGATGCCGGGTGACGTGGCCTGCTGTCTGCTCTGGATTCAGGTGCATCTTGTCGATTGCAGTGATCACGGCTGCAATGCGACTTGTCTGGCGAGTTGCCTCCAAGAGAATGTCGGAGTACTCGTCCTCCAGCTGTGCACCCACCCAAAAGCTCGGTATCCGCAGGAATAAGAAACCCTTCTGGCCCTTCGGTAGCTGTGAGGCGGCCCCTTTGACCGTGTTAATGATGGTGTTCGCACTGTACTCGGTGTTGTCGTCCTTGGCCTTGACTTCGATCGGGACACGAAGACCGGTCACCTGAAGGCTGATATCGTAGTCCTCTCCCTTGTGGCCACTGCTGACTTGAGGAGTGACGATGGAAACAAGAAAATGTAGGACCTGAAGAATATCGAGTTCGAAACCAACTCCTGAAAGATCATCTCGGTCGTGGACGTTCGTGAGGACACGTTCGAACCAAGAGAAGCTCTGGAGCTCATAAAGACGTCTTGCTAATTCATGGACGCGATGAGCGGAGAGTAGCTGCATCTGGGGGGAAGCTTCCCAGTGGAGATAGTCCCGCGCCCTTTCGCCCATCGCTCCAGCGATATTCTCTATGTACCAGCTCTCGCCGAGATGACTCTTAATAATGTCCTCTGAGACTAAGTCTAGCAAGAGGCGCCGATTTTCCCCGGCAACCGGATCCGTCGTCAACATAGCGATCTGGACTGATACCGCCTGTTCATACTGCAACCACAGGATGGTGACTCGGTCATCTTCGGTGAGATCTGGGGCGTCCGGGAGCCCGGGCGATGCACGGTACTCGGCAAAGGTCGGGATGAGGCCCATCTCGTCAATGATGCCGCCAGTAGCACCCTTTAGTGGGAGATTTTTGGCCTGAGTTGCTTACGCCCAGAGGTCTCATCCAGACTGCGACCTGGGTGAAGGGTTCCGCTGGGGCCGTCAGTGGTCAACCGAAGCTGACATGGCTGGCTGGCTCGTCTGCCGAGGCTGTTCAAGGATCGATACGCACACGCCGCGTCGCATACCCGGCGTCTTCTCACAATCGTCCTGCAGGCGAGGCGCCCGTAAAGACGCGCTGGAAGCACGCCCGCAACAGTGCCTGACCCTACATGACCGGCGATCTCGCGTACATTTTGGAGATGGTCTGCCCGTCCTCGACGAGCATCCGGAAGTTCCCACCGGCAGCCGCCGCCACCTTTTCGCACGCGTCGCCGAGCGACGATTTCACGCCGGTGGCCTCGCCTGGGCGGTGAGGCGGTGCCGCTCCGCCATGACGGTAGCCTCAGCTCGGCATCCGCCAGCCGCACTTGTTCGACCTCGGTATTATCAGTGCTGAGACCGCCAAGGCCGGGACCTGGGTGTTTACGCGAGAGGGCAGCTCAGTGGCACTTTTAGCCTAACCCTTGCTAACCTTCGCTGACCCTTGGTGACCTTCGCTTGTGGTGCAACTGTGGTGCAGCGGCCTCTGGCGTTGCGGCCTGGACCGCCGTTAGCGTTAGCGCATCGCCACTGGGCACGAACCCAGATGTGCGAGGCTCATTGAAGCTCGGTGCACAGTTGTGGGCGTGGTGCCCGAAAACCCTCGATCTTCTAGCGAGACTACGCCAGGCAACAGAAGTGCACGTCAGAGCGCTCGTCAGTCCTCTGCAGACGACCCGAGCCCACACCAGGCGACGTGAGTTCTAGTCCTGTTCCTAGACACAAATCGCCCCAGCGGGCACGAGCCAAGTGCCCTTGGCCCGGCGGGTCCTGCGGCCCAGAAGCCGCCTCGGCACCCTGGCGGCCGGGCTATCGAACCCTCCCAAAGGCCTCCTCGTACATGTGTGCCATGGCGACGGGGCGCACTTCCACGCCGTGGTCCCTCCCGGGGACCGACGCCGCGTGGACAAGGGCCCACCTGTGGCCCGGGCCGCCAACGGGCCGCTCGGGCAGCGTAGGCCACTGCTCGAAGCCGCCGCCTTGCTGGTGCTCGACGACCCTCGTCGCCGCGCTCAAACCATAAGCGCAGGTTGTTGACCGCCATGGTGTGACGCAGATCATGCACGCGGGGGCCGTGGCCGGCAGTGCCATGGGCTGGGTGCTATTGATGCGGTCGATGATGCGTACGGTGGAGGAGATCGGGCGCGCTCACCAAGCCCGGGGGGAGGCACTCCAGGCGGCCAGGTTGGCCCGCCTCGTGACCGTGGAGTTGCGCCAACTGGAAGCTCGTTTACAGCGCCAGGCAGCGCTGGTGGGTGCCAGGGAGGCGGAGCGCGAAGCCCAGTCCGAACGGGCCGGCGGGCCGGTCACCATCGGTGGCCTGCTCGATGCGTCCTACCCGCCGCTGCCGCTTGGCGGCGCCGAGGATGTTGGTCCGGCGGGGCCGGGCCCGCGGCCCTGGGACCACCCGGGCCCCGAACGTGATTTGGGCCGGGACTAGCGGAAGGAGCGGCGCTTAGAACCTCAGGGGGACGAGCCTCTCGGGCACTTCTCCTAGAGCACCCCTTAGGCAGCTGCTACCGGGACCCCGGGTCGGGCGTCACAAGCAGTAAGAGGTAGCGCGTTTAGGTCACTATCT
>PMWT01000245.1 GCA_003166025.1 Acidimicrobiaceae bacterium
TGGCCCCGCCGGCCCCCCATCTGACGAGTAACGCGGTCCAGATAAGCGAGGGTGGCGTCGCGTTCGGCGTCCATGATCGCGTGCATGTCCTCCGCTCGGCCGATCACCCCGAGCTCAGCCACGCTCTTGTGGGCGGCGATGACTATTTCCATTCCCGGCCGGCGCGTCTGCACCAGCCGATCACCGTTCCTCGGGTCCCTGGCCCCGCCCGGCCCGAAGACGGCCTCGTAACCTTCGGGCGAGACCGCCCCGGCCAGGCCGAGGGAGGCCGCCCCCGAGCCGCTCCAGACGAGCGGTGTCTCGCCCCGGGAGGCGTAGTACTCCATGGCCCGGCCGGGGTGGTCGTCTACCCGCCCGAGCACGGTGGCGCGGTGGTACTCGACCGACTCCGCTCCCATCATCCGCATCCAGCCCACCGGCTCACCCCGCCTCGACAAACCCCGGCCCAATTTCTTGGCAAGCCACCGGCTTGCAATCGTGTTCGACCAGTATTTGTCTTTTATCAGGGCCAGAAGCCCTTTTGAAGAGGCAGTTTTTGGTTCGGGCACTAACGGTAAATAGCGGTCACGAACGGGCAGGAGGATTTTAGGAGAACACATTGGGAGCAGCCGTAGCGATGGCGTTAGAGCGGCCGCGAGCGTCGGTGTGGGTTGCAGCAAAGGCAGCTGACTGTTGCCATCGGCTGGCGGTCAATTGCCCGGACAGGGGAGCTGCCTAAGGGTGAGCCGGGAAAAATCGCCACCTCGGCCCTTACAGGTAGGAACCACTACGAGGAGGAGCCGATGCCTGATCCTGCAGACCTACCTCAGTTGCTGACCATGGACCAGCTCGCAGAGAGGCTTGGGATGACCCGCCGTCACGTCCGTCGGCTAGTCGCCGAGAGGAGGGTGCCGTTCTTGCGTGTCGGCAGGTTCATCCGCTTCGACCCGACCGAGGTGACGGCCTGGTTGAACTCGCACCGGGTCGCCGGCTCCAGGATCGTGTAGCGGCCAGGCTGTCACACCTTGGCGTTACCATCGATATGGCGTTCGCCGGCCCCGCCTATTCCGGGCCGGCCCTTTCCTTCGGCTGCTCGCTCGTGCGCGAGCCGATGAAAAAGGAGGCCACGTGCGCTCAATCCGGCGAGCACCGAGGACCGCCCGTTGGGAGGCGCGCTTTCGTGACCCTCTGGGGGGACAACGGACCAAGACCTTCGACACTAAGGCCGACGCCAAGGCCTTCCTGGCCAGTGTCGAGACGAGCATTGCCCGGGGCACCTGGCGGGACCCGGGCCGGTCCCGGGCCAAGTTCTCCCGGGTCGCCGCCGAATGGCTGGCGAGCAATCCGGCCAAGCGCGCCACCACCTATGCCCGCGACGCGACCGTGATACGCACGCACCTCGATCCCGTGCTCGGCGATCTGCTTGTCAACCACATCCAGCCGCAGCAGGTGCAAGAGGTCATCGACA
Source organism: Acidimicrobiaceae bacterium (assembly GCA_003166025.1). Taxonomy (GTDB): domain Bacteria; phylum Actinomycetota; class Acidimicrobiia; order Acidimicrobiales; family Palsa-688; genus Fen-671. The sequence goes on from PMWT01000245.1 coordinate 1,448, forward strand.
GGATGGTCGAGCGAGGCCTCGGCCCCAAGACCATCCGCACCGACTACGGCGTACTGCGTGCGGTGTTCAGCTGGGCCGTGGAGACCGACCTGATCGACCGTTCGCCGTGCCGTAGCATTCGGCTTCCGGAGATGGTGCGCCACGGCCGCCCAGTTGTTTCGGCGGAGGAGGTGGAGCGACTGGTGGCGGCCATGCCCGAGGACTACCGAGCGGCGGTCCTCCTCGGCGCCATCGGGCTACGGCAGGGAGAGGTCTTCGGGCTCCGCGTGGCCGCCATGGACTTCTTGCGCCGTGCCCTTACCGTTCGAGCCACATTGAACGAGGTTGAAGGCAACTTCGTGGAGGGCACGGGCAAGACGCTCTCATCGCGCCGCACCATTTCCGTGCCCACCCGCGTCCTGGACGAGCTGGCCGCCTACCTTGCACGGACGGGTAGGACCAACCCCGAGGACCTCGTGTTCCAGGCGCCCGGCGGCGGGCCGGTACGGGCCACCAACTTCCGTAACCGGGTTTACTACCCCGCCCTGCGCCGAGCGGGCCTGGAGGGACTTAGCTTCCATCGCCTCCGCCACTCGGCGGGTCACATGCTCCGAGAGCTCGGCGTCCCACTGGAGGTGATCCAGAAGCGGCTCGGCCACTCTTCGATCCGGACGACCGCCGACATCTACGGGTCGTTGCCGGAGCGGGTGGACCGGCCGGTTGCCGAGAAGCTGGACGAGATGTTCCGCTCAGCCTTGGACAGCCAAGCCCACCGTGGGAAGCCTGAGTCCCGTGGTGCGGATGTCGTGTAGTCGCCGGTGAAGACGAGGAGCTGCTCCGACAAGGCGATCACCTCGAACCTTGCGGGCGCAGGGCGTGAGGTGGGTGCCCGAGGCTCCAGGAGGTCCACTCGTGGACGAAACGGTGGACAGGTACGTGGACAAGTTACAGCTCTGTTGTTCATAAAGGCCCTGATCACGCTGTAAATCTTGTGGACATTTATGTGGACAGCAGTATGATCATGACGTGGACCACAACTGGATCACGTTCGAGGTCGATCTGCAGCGTATGCCACCTAGGTTCTGGATGCGCCTAGGTGAAGCACGATCAAAGTGCCTGCACCTGTCCCGGGTCCCCGTACCGCACGACTACGCCCAACGCCTCCACCAGGTCACCCTGGCGAGAGGTGTCCACGCGACGACGGCCATCGAAGGGAACATCCTCAGCGAGGAGGAAGTTCTCGCCATCGTCGAACGGCAACCGAGCGGAGCAGAAGTCAGCTACCAAGAACAGGAGGTCCAGAACGTCCTGGGCGCTTACAACTGGGTGCTCGCGGAGCTCCGGGCCGGTCGCCGCCCTCGTTTGTCGCCCCAACTGGTGACGGACTTCAACCGACGTGTCCTTGAGGGGCTTAAGAACCTCCCTGAACACGTTGAGCCCGGTAAGTACCGCCAGGCATCGGTGGTGGTGGGCCCATACCGTGCTCCTGACTGGGAGGACTGTCCTCGCCTGACCGAGCAGCTTTGTGAATGGCTGAACGGTCCTCAGTTTCGCGGCGACGGCGACCAACGGATCCCAACGGCGATTATTGGAGCATCGCTTGCGCACCTGTACCTCGCCTGGATCCACCCTTTTGGTGACGGCAACGGTCGCACTGCCCGGCTGTGCGAGTTCCTGGTGCTGATCACTTCCGGGGTCCCGACGAGTGCCGCGCACCTGATCGCCAACCACTGCAATCGGACGCGCGACGAGTACTACCGTCAGCTGCAGTACGCGAGCGACTCGGGCGGCGACGTCAGCCAGTTCCTCACCTACTGCGTCGAGGGCTTCGTCGCTGGCCTAGAAGAGCAACTCGATGAGCTCTACCGACGGCAGTTCGAGCTCACCTGGAAGGAGTTCGTCAACAACCAGGTAACCGGTCGCGACCACGGCATGCGACACCGTCGACGGCTGATAGCGGAAAGCCTATTGTTCGGCCAGCCCGTGCCCAAGCAGAAGATCTCGCGCTTGACCCCAGACCTTGCTGAGGCTTATGCGACGTGCACGCCGAAAACGCTTACTCGTGATCTCAATGAGCTGGTGGCAAGCAAGCTCCTCCAGCTCGGCCCAGAGGGTTACCAGGCGAACGCCGCCGTCCTAATGACACTGCTGCCACTGGTCGTACCGCCCGACGAAGCCGCGTCGGTTTCGTAGTGCCTAGGGCTCCCGTGGTGCAGATGTGGTGCGGGAGTCAGGAGGGGAGGAGGCCTCCTGGCGGTATATCCCGCCTGACCAGCTATTTTGCGAGTGGAGGTGACCGGATTCGAACCGGCGACTTCTACGATGCGAACGTAGCGCTCTACCGGGCTGAGCTACACCCCCGTAAAGGCCGAGTCTAGTGCCGTCCCGTGGGCGGGCCCGAGTTGAGGGTACTGCTGCAGGTGATTTGAATCGAACCAGTCGAGGAAGGCCGCGCGTCCTGGCAAGGGAGCTGGTCTCCCATCAGCTGGAGGCTCCAAGGCGAGCCTGGACGCCGCGGACCGTCCCCGTTCGCCAGCCAGGGACGGACCGCGATGTCACGATCAGCTGAGAGGTAGCAGGTGGCTAACGGGCCCTTCGAACGCCTCGGGCAAAGGAGTCCACCGTGATGGCGATGAGCAGGACGACGGCGACGACCATGTACTCGTACTCCGCTCCGAGCCCCATCAGGTCGATGCCGTTGTAGACGGCGGCAATGACCAGGCCGCCGAGGATGCCGTGGAGGGCCTTGCCCCGGCCACCGAAGAGGCTCGTGCCGCCAATGACGGCAGCCGCAACGGCATAGAGCATGTAGCTCGTGTCGATGTCAGAGGAGATCGACCCGAGGAGCGAGAGGTACATCATCCCTGCCAGGCCGGCCATCATGCCCGTGAGCCCGAAAGCCACGGTACGGATCCTGGAGACGTTGATACCGGCACGCCGGGCCGCCTCGGCGTTGCCACCGATGGCGTATACGTACCTGCCGAAGCGTGTCCGGCCCAGCAGGAGAGTGTCAGCGGCGAAAATGGCCAAGAGTATGGGGATCGACCAAGGGACGCCTCGGTCGGGGAAAGTGGGCGTGCCGCGGTTGATGTTGCATATCGTCACCACGACGATGGCGGCGATGGCCACAGCCCCGGCCTTGAGCACAGTCAGGCCGACGGGGGCCGTGACCAGCCCGGAGGCACGGAGGCGCATGTTCCTCATTACGTTGTAGACCCCGAAGGCCACTACCAGTACGGCCATGGCCACCCAGCCGGCGACCGGGGTGATGCTGCCGGCAACAAGGTCAGTCAGCACTTTGTTGGTGATGGGAATAGTGCCGCTGAGGGCGATGCTGAACCGCCCGAACAACCAGAGCATCACACCCTCGAAGCCCAGGAACCCGGCCAGGGTGACAATGAAAGCGGGCAGGCGTAGCCGTGTGATGAGGGTACCCAGGAGCAGCCCGATCACGGTTGTGGTGGCCAGCCCGATCAAGATGGCGACCCACCACGGGAGGTTGTAAGGCCCCGCCACGAAGGCGGCCATCAAGGTGGCGCCAATGCCCGCGTTGTAGACAATGGACAGGTCTAGTTCTCCGAGCAGGAGGACAAAGACCTCGGCCATGGCAAAGAGCGCGAACACGACCATCTGGTTGAACAGGTTGACCAGGTTCCCCGCAGACAGGTACTTCGGCTCTTTGATCTGGAAGACGATGACGATGATGATCAGTGCGCCTATGACCGGGAGCACACCGCTGTCGCCGGAGCGGACTTTGCGCCCCCAGGCCCTGATGTATTCGATAAGGCTGTCGGCGACGACCTCGGGTGCCGCGGTACTGACCGCCGAAACCTCGGGGACCTCTTCCTCGAACTCGGGGACGCTCGTGCCCGGGATGGCGGGTGGCTGTGGTGGGCTCATTGTCACGGCTGAGCCTCCACGGTCCCGTTGGCTGGCGTCAATGCGGCGACGAAAGGCTGCCCGCCTACCGTACCGGTGGTCATCAACTCGACGACGCTCTGGCGGTCAAGTTGGGCAGCCGGGGCCTGTGCCACCATCTGCCCCAGGCGCAGAACGGCGACGTTGTCGGCGACTTCGAAAACGTCGTTGAGGTTGTGGGACACGATGAGCACACCGTAGCCCTGGTGGGCCAGCCGGCGGACCAGGGCCAGGACCATACCCGTCTGCGCCACCCCGAGGGCTGCGGTGGGCTCATCGAGGATCATGAGCTGCGAGTTCCACAGGACGGCCCGAGCGACAGCAACGGACTGGCGCTGGCCACCGGACAACGACGAAACAGGCTGGCGGATCGACCGTACCGTGGTCACGTGCAGGTCGGCCAGGGTCTTGCGGGCGGCCACCTCCATGGGTGCCTCGTCCAGGCCACCGAACTTGGTCGGCTCACGGCCGAGGAACATGTTTTGCACGATGTCGAGGTTGTCGCACAAGGCCAGGTCCTGGTACACCGTGGCGATGCCGAGGGCAGCCGAGTCCTTCGGTGAATGGATGTCCACCGGCTCCCCCCGCCAGAAGATCTGGCCTCCGTCGGATGGGTGGATGCCCGAAATGATCTTGATAGTCACGCTCTTGCCGGCCCCGTTGTCGCCGCACAAGGCGGTGACCTGCCCGGCGGCGACCACCAGGTCCACCCCGCCCAGGGCCCGGACCGGGCCAAAGGTCTTCTGGATCCCCCGCAGCTCCAGAAGGGGCCTACCCCGAGGCAACAGCCCTTGGGCCGGGGCTCCCTGCGTAGAAACGGTCATATCAATCCTCGCTCTCCTTGCGGAGCCTCACCCTCCTCCGCAGGGCCACACGTCCTGGCCACCGGCGGTCCCCCGGCGAGACGACCTCTCCTGGAAGTCCTGAACCTCTCATAACTGCGAGTAACGACGCAAGCGCCTGGGCCGAAGGTGACGCCCAGGCGCTTGCGTATAACTACACGCTAAGAGGCTACGGCTTGATGCCCGCCGCCGTGCACGCCGCAGCAGAGGCGTACGGGGCTGCGCACAGGGTAGCCGCAGGCACGAACTGGTCGGCGATGACCGTCGAGCCCATGTTCTTGGCGGTCACCCATTCCGGCGTCAAGAGCACCGAAGACACTTGCTTGTGCTCGACGGAGTCAAGGGTCTTGCCGTTGACCAGCGCCGCGGGCGGGGTGATCCCGGCCCGAGCGTAGACGGCGAGAGCCACGGCGGCTTGGGCCTCTTCGAAAATCGGCTTGTAGACCGTGCCGCACTGGTAACCGGTGAGGACGTTGGCCAAACCCTGCAACGTGGCGTCCTGGCCCGTGAAGGGCAAGGTGTGGGGCTTGAGCCCCTTGCTCGTGATGAGGTAATGGATGATAGGCGCCGCGTTCTCATCGTTAGGCGTGAGCACGGCGTTGATGGTGGGGTTCTTGGTGAAAGTGCCCTGGAACTCATTGAGGGCGTCGTTTGGCGTCCACGTACCGGCGGGAACCTCATTGGGCTGGAGCTTGCCGACGAGGGTGTACGTGCCCTTCGCGAAGTAGGGCTGGAGGACCGCGTCGTAGCCATCGGCGAACAGGGTGGCATTGTTGTCAGTGTCGGCACCGTGCATGACCAGGACGACGGGCTTGGACACACCCCAGGATGAGATGCAGCTCACGAGGCCGTTGCCGAGCAGCGTGCCGACTGCGACGTTGTTGAAGCTGTCGTAGTACTTGCGCTGGCCACCGAGGGTCAGGCGGTCGTAGTCGATCGTCTTTACGCCATGGGCGGCGTTGTAAGACTCGATCTTGGCCCCGACGCCGGAGTCCAACGGGTCCATGATTACGACCTTGTCGCCGGAGGTCACAGCGGCCTGGTCCATCGCCAGTTCGGTGGCATCGCTGCCGTCGGCGTTCTCGACGTTGATGTCCGTCTGCTGGAGCCCGGCCTTTTGCATGGCCTCGATCAGGAACGGGGCGTCGAACTCGACGTAGCGGGTCGAAGACACGGTGTCGGGAAGGATGGCGGTGATGGCGCCGCTGCCCTTGGCCACGATGGGCTTGAGGAGCGCCATGGTGCTGAAGTTGCGGTTGAAGCCGAGGGCCGAGATGCCCATTGCGGCGGCCGAGGCCGAGGTGGCCGTAGTCACCTGCCCGGCCATGGACACGATCATGGCGGACACGGCGACTGTTGCGCAGCCAGCCATCCGTACCTTGTGTTTCATTTTCATTTTGATCCCCTTTGTCTGCATGAGAAGAAGTGGAGCGGGTACCGATTGTCCGCGCCCGCCGGGATAGGGCGGGATGGCGCTTGAACGCCAAGCAAGCTGGTGCACGACATGGCGACGTGCGCCCGGCGTAGCCGGCCGGAGTGACTGTCGGGTAGCTCCGGCGAGGCCGACGGTAGGTCGCCCAATGTGAACGCGAACGTCAACGAACCAGGCCCAACGTTAATAATTCATGAAGATTTGATCAAAGGACGAGCGAACAGAAGCCGGACGGGGAGGAGCTCGGATGAGCGGGCCGCGAGAGTGCGGGCACCTGAGGGCTGCCCGGCACCGGGGTTGACCAGGGCGTTCTCAATCGGGTATGAAGCGGTAACCCGCCCGGGGCTGTGTGATGATCACTGGAGGACCTCCACCGCTCTCCAACTTGGCCCGCAGCCGGCGGACATACACCCGGACGTATTCGGTCTCGGTGGCGTAGCCCGGGCCCCACACCCCCCTCAGCAGCTGGGCGTGCGTAAGTAACTTGCCTCGGTTGACGGCAAGTTCTCTCAAGAGGGCGAACTCCGTCGGCGTCAAGTGCACCACCTCGCCCCCCCGGGTGACCAGGCGCCTGGCCAGGTCCACTACGAGGTCACCGACCTCGATGCGCAGCGGCGAGACCTCCACCGGCTCGGCCGGCCGGGTCCGGCGCAGTGTGGCCGTGATCCGCGCCAGCAGTTCCTCGATCCCGAAGGGCTTGGTCATATAGTCGTCGGCCCCGAAATTGAGAGCGGCGACCTTGTCGTGCTGGCCCCCACGGGCCGAGACCACGATTATGCCGACACCCGAACGTTCCCTCATCTGGCGGCAGAGCTCGAAGCCGTCTACGTCGGGCAGCATCAAGTCGAGCAGCACCACGTCGGGCGCCTCGGTCTCCAGTAGCTGAAGGGCCCGCGACCCGTCAGGGGAGACACAGGTGTCGAAGCCGCGAACGGTCAGGTTGCTCCGGATGAGGTCGACGATGTTGGGGTCGTCTTCCACCAGTAGAGCTTTGGTGCGCCTCTCTACGACAGTCATGCGACGGTCTCCTCCGGTCCCTCGAGGGGGAGCACTATCTCAAAGGACGCTCCTTGGCCGGTGTCCTCGAGGCTGATACGACCGCCGTGGGCGACCACTATCCCTCTGGCAATGGACAGGCCAAGTCCCGCCCCTGGCGCGCTGGTGGCGTCCCGGGCCCAGGACTCGAACAACTGCTCCTTGAGCTCCCTCGGGATGCCTCTTCCGTCGTCGCTGACCCGGATGCTCACGCTGTCCGTCCCTGCCCCCGCGACCTCGACCTTGACTTCTACCCCGGGTGAATTGTGGCGCAAGGCGTTGTCCAGGAGGTTGACGAAGACCTGCTCCAAACGGTCGTGGTCCGCCCATAGCGGTCCGATCTCGGGCGGGCAGGACACAGTCACGGCCTCAGCCCCCTCGGGGTGCAAGCAGGAAACGGCGGCCGCGATCACCAGAGGAAGATCGCACCAGTCCTGTTGCAGGCGCAGCAAACCGGACTCGATGGCGGAGAAATCCAGCAAGTCGCCCACGAGGCGGCCGAGGCGCGACGACTCCCCTTCGATCCTGTTCAGGAACCGCATCTTCGACTGGTCGTCCCAAGTCACGTCCGATGCCAGCAGGCTGCTGGCATATCCCCTTATGGCGGTGAGCGGGGTGCGCAGTTCATGGCTCAGGCGGGATAGGAAATCCCGCTGAAGTTGGTGGGAGCGACGCAGAGCGGCAGCCTGCTGGTGTGCCTCCTCCGCTTCGTCCCGCTCCAGGGCCAGGCGCACCGAGTTTGCCGCGTCCCCGAGTAGCGCCACGGCGTCGTCGGGCACGTCCGAGAGCAACCAGCGGGCCACAAGGGCTGCTCGCCCGTTCGGTGCGTCGAAGGTCGTGGCGATCACGTGGTCGGGGCCCCCGGATCTCAAGTGGCGAGGGCCCCCGAAATGGGGAGGGGCCGAGAAGGCACTGATGGCGTCTGCCCCGTCCCGCTGGAGGAGATCCCTGTGGGCGTGGTTGTCGCCATCAATAAAGGCGGCGCAACGGGGCACGCCTCCCAATGCCTTGACCCAGAGCTCGATCTCGGTGGCCCGAAGACCGCGGTGCAATGACTGCAGAGCCAGCAGGAGGCTGGTCGAGACCGGCTCGGGCCCGGCCAGCGTCTCTAGGATCTCACGGATGGTCTCTAGCACTCGGTTGCGAGCCGTAACTTCGCCGAACAAGCGGTCGCGTTCAATAGCCCCGGCGGCGTAGCCGGCGTAAAGGGACACCAGGTCCATCTGGTCCCGGTGCGGTCGGCCCACAAACGACTGACAGCCGGTGATGACCCCGATGAGCCCGCTGGAGGCTACCAACGGCACCGACCAGGAGCTACGTATCCCCGCCTTTCTCACCAGGGTCGAAAAATGCCACCAGGTCGGGTTCTTGTCGATGTCATCATTGATGACGACCCGGCCCCCGGCCGCAGCCACGCCCATGGGGCCACCGCCAGGGCCGACGGGCACGGAGCCCCAGGCTTCCAGCAGCTCCGGAGGTAAACCTTCCGCCGCCACCAGGCGCAAGGACTGGTCCTCCAAGAGGTGGATGCAAAGCTGCTTGGTGCCTAGCGCCGCGCCCAGGGCGGAGACGATCAGGGGCAGGCTGGAACTCGGCCGGGCCAGCGCCAGCTGGTCTACCAGGTTCTGCAAACGGGTGAGCTGGTGCCTGGCGGTGGTGGCGGGGGGGTGGCCGGACATGATCGCCACGACGTCGTCCGGGTGGGTCTGCGACGGGAGCAAGTCGGCCACAACCCGACCGCGGTGCATCACCAGGATCCGGTCGGCGAGGTTGAAGACCTGTTCGACCTCGTGGGACACCAGGAGCACGGTCGTGCCTTGCGCCTTGAGCTTCACTATCAGTTCCTCGACCTGTCGGGTCTCCTTCACGCCCAGCGAAGCCGTAGGCTCGTCGAGGACGAGCAGTAGGGGGTGGCTCTGCATGGCTCGGACTACGGCTAGGAGCTGGCGCTGGCCGGTGGAGAGCGAGCCCACGGACCTGACGTCGGTCAGCTCTATCCCATAAGAGCCAAGGATGCGCCGGGTGGCCTGGCTGGCTTTGGCGTCGGAGACGAGCCAACGACCGCGCTCGCGGCCGAGGAACATGTTGGCGGCAACGTCGAGGTTGTCGCACAGGGCCAGGTCCTGCCACACCACCGCCAGGCCGCTGTTGGCGGCGCCCGCGTTGGACCGGACGCTCGAGCCCCCGATCCGGACCTCGCCGACGTCGGGCGAGACGTCGCCGGCGATGCAGCGCACAAGGGTCGACTTTCCAGCGCCGTTCTCCCCGGTCAGGGCCACGAGCTGGCCCGGCCACACCTGGAAGTCCACGCCGTTTAGTACGGGCACGTCGCCGTAGGTGATGTAGAGGCCGCGCACGCTCAACAGGGGCGGCGTCGTCCTGGCACCAGTGGTAGGGACCTGAGCGAGAGCCGTGGCCATCACCACCAGTGTGCTCCGTCTATGCCGTCAGTGGGGTCGCCCTTGCTCTGGCCGGCCCGGTCTTGGCCACCAGGGTGCGGCCCGTCTATGGAGCGGCACCCCAACCGGTTGGGCCACGAGGCATCTCGCCTTGACCGCTTCAGCAAAGATGCCCTGAAAAAAAGCTACGCAAGCGCTTGTGTGGCCGGGGGCCCGAAGCTACGATGCCGTCACCCGGGACCCGTTCTCGAGGGGGGATTTGCCATTACAGGCCGTTGGCGGCCTAGGTGGGTAGAGGATTGGTCAAGACGACGATCAAAGAGGTGGCCGGCATGGCCGGGGTGTCCCCGTCCAGCGTGTCCCGGTCGCTACGCGGCGTCGGCGGCGTGTCGACGAGCACAGAGGAGCGCATCCGCGAGGCGGCCGAACAGCTCGGTTACAGCGTTTCCCCCGCCGCCTATCGTCTCGCCACCGGCCGCACGGGCACGCTTGCCATCGTCATGCCCTATCTGACGAGGTGGTTCTTCGCCGAGCTGCTCGGAGGTGTTGAGCAGGTGGTCCGGGAGGCCGGTCTCGACCTGCTGCTGTACCACGTAGGCGATTCGGAGATGCGCCAGAGCTATTTCTCCTCCGGCCTGCTCCGAAAGCGGGTGGACGGCGTCCTGCTCGTCACCCTGGCGCTCACCGAGCCGGAAGTCGACGCCCTTCGCGGCCTTGATGTCCCGGTGTGCATGGTTGGTAGTCGTGTCGACGGCTTCTCGAGCATCAGGATCGATGACGCCGGTAGCGCCTCCACGGCGGTCCAGCACCTCATCAATCTCGGCCACCAAAGGATCGCCATGATCTCGGGGGACCCGAACGAACCGGAGCATTTCACCACGGAGCTCCAGCGCCGAGCGGGCTACCGGGCCGCGCTCAAGGCCGCCGACATCCCGATCGACCCCCTACTCGAGGCGCATGGGACCTTCACCATCGAAGGTGGCGACGAGGCTACCGTCGAGTTGCTTAGCCGCCGCAGCCTGCCCACTGCCATATATGCGGAATGCGACGAGATGGCCGTCGGGGCCCTGCGGGCGCTTCGTCGCGTCGGCCTGCGGGTGCCCGCTGACGTGTCGGTGGTCGGCTTCGACGACCATCCCATGGCCCAGTACTTTGACCTCACGACCATTAGGCAGGACGTGCACGACCAGGGTCGCCAGATCGCCCGGCACATGGTCGACGCTGCGGTCCGGCCGGGCGAGGTGACGCCCGTCAGCCTGCACGCCCCCACCCGTCTGGTCATGCGCGCTACTACGGCCGTCCTGGCGACCGAGCCGCGGGCCGTGCCGGCGCATGCCGGCAGTGGTTATGCCGGCGACGACAACTGGCTGTTCGACCCGACCGACGCTGGGCAGCTGGTCAGCCCGGTGTACACGAAGAGGAAGGAGAGGCACAGCAGCGAAGCTCACAATTGAAAGGGGAGTTAGCAAATGACATCGTCGTAGGTCCTCTCGGCGAGGCGGCGAAGCCGGGTGGTGGGCGGCCAGCTTCCAGCGCGTTGCGCCCATCGGCAGCCAAGCTTTCGATGTCAGAGCCCGTAGACGTTGACGCCTCCTGCGACGCCCAGACGTTGCTCAGCGTACGCAAGCGCCAGACAATTGGTGGGGACGGCGGCGCAAACGGGTACGAACATGTAGAGTCTCGCTCAACTGTTAACAATAGATGTCCAATCTAACAATGGACGTCCAATCGACTCGGGAGGTAGCGCCGTGGCAACGGTAAGCCTTGACAA
>PMWT01000123.1 GCA_003166025.1 Acidimicrobiaceae bacterium
GTCGGCCAGGCAGCGGAACCAGCCCGCAAACAGCTCGGCTCGGTCTCGGGCTACCATCATCGTTCATCGACGATAGTAGCTAGACGTCGGTGACGCAAGTCCCATGAGCACCAGGGAAGGCGTCTCCAAGCCTCATTGAGCCGATGGCGCCGCGGAAGCCCAGATTGGCCCTGGCCGAGGCGGCCAGCTCGGTGTCGGGCCGGGCACCGACGACGGTGCGGACCGGCCCCGCCCGGTACGGGCCAGGGCGAAAATGACCAGGACAAGGCCGAAGGTGGCCACGACCTCAGATAAGAAATGGGCGGGTGTGGCCCGGTGGTGGGCCGAGATCGTGACGGCGGCCTTGGAGAACATCACGTTGGCGACGAGCGCTCCGGCGCTGCAACCGGCCACCTGAGCGGGTAGGTAGTCCCACGCCTGTCGCCGGCGCAGCAGGTGCCGTCACCGGCCAGGCCCGTCGACGCCGGTGCGTCTGCGAGCACGGCATAGACCTCCCAAGGCGCACCGTCGGGGTCGTTGGCCCAGGCTTTGTCCTGCACGGCATAGCGGCAGGTCGTCGACTCCTGGACCTCGGGGACCAGGCCCTCCTCCGCCAAGCGACGGGTGGACTCCTGGACCTCCCCGGGGGTCTCGACTTCGACACCCAGATGGTTGAGGGCGCCGGCGGGACCCGTGCCCCGCGCCGAGGCGTTCTCGATCAGGACCAGCCATTAGGGGCGGATCGGCTACAGCGAAGTTGGCGTAGCCGGGCTGACGTTTGGTTGGCTCATTGCCGAACAGGTTGGAGTAGAACTCCACGGCGGCGTCGATGTCGGACACGTTCAGGGCTAGTTGCACTCGGGACACGGGACCTCCTGGTAGTATTTACGACTGTAGATGTATCTAACATGCTCGATACATTTACAGATGTCAATAGGAGATTCTTAGGATGGCCAAACAGAGTGCAGTAGTCGAGGTGATCGAGGCGGTGTGCTGCCCGTCGGTGCTCGCCGCCCCTCTAGGTGCCGAAGAGGCGGCCGACATGGCCCAAGGGTTCAGCGCGTTGGCCGACCCGGCACGGCTCCGGATCCTGTCCATCCTGGCTGCCGCGCCTGAGGGGGAAGTGTGCGTGTGCGATTTCGTCGGGCCCGTGGGCAAGTCCCAGCCCACCATCTCGCACCACCTCAAGATCCTGGGTGAGGCGGGACTGGTGCACGGCGACCGTCGAGGGAAATGGGTGTGGTACTCCCTCGACCGTGAGCGCCTGGCCCGCCTGCGCGCCGCTCTCGATGCCTAGCCTTCGTTGGGCAAAAGCGGGCCGGTGAGCAGCACCGTCACGCCGGCTCGGCCCCAGGTTCCGCCCGCGGCAGAGGAAAGGGCGGTGGTAGCCCGGCTTTCCCGCCTGGACCGCTTCCTGCCGCTCTGGATCGCCGCCGCGATGGGCGTCGGCTTGGGCCTCGGCCGGCTGTTCCCCGGGCTCAACCAGACCCTCAACCGGGTCGCCGTGCACGGCACCAGCCTGCCCATTGCCATCGGGCTGCTTCTCATGATGTACCCGGTACTGGCCAAGGTCCGCTACGCCGAGGTGGGGCGCATTGCCGCCGACCACCGGATGATGGCCGCCTCGCTGGCCCTGAACTGGGTGGTCGGCCCAGCCGTCATGTTCGCTCTGGCCTGGCTGCTGCTCCCGGACCAGCCCGCCTACCGTACCGGGGTCATCCTGGTCGGCCTGGCCCGCTGTATTGCCATGGTCCTGATCTGGACCGACTTGGCCGACGGGGACCGGGAGATGGCGGCCGTCCTAGTAGCCCTGAACGCCGTCTTCCAGGTCCTCGCCTATGCCGCCCTCGGCGTGTTCTACCTCAACGTGCTCCCCCGTTGGCTCGGCCTGCGTACGGAGAGCTTGTCGGTGTCTATGGGTACTATCGCCGCCACCGTGGCCGTCTTCCTCGGTATCCCGCTGGTGGCCGGCTTCGCCACCCGCACCCTGGGTGAGCGCCGCCGGGGCCGGGCCTGGTACGAAAAGAGCTTCTTACCCAAGATCGGCCCCGTCGCTCTTTATGGGCTGCTGTTCACGGTGGTCGTCCTGTTCGCCTTGCAGGGCCACAAGATTACCTCCGAGCCGACCAGTGTGGCCCGCATCGCACTGCCGTTGCTGGCGTACTTCGCCATCATGTGGTCGGGCGGGTTCGCCATCGGCCGGCGCCTGCACCTGTCCTACGGGCGCACCGTCGCTCTCGCTTTCTCTGCCGCCAGCAACGACTTCGAGCTGGCCATCGCCGTGGCCATCGGCGTGTTCGGGGTCACTTCCGGCCAGGCCCTGGCGGGGGTGGTAGGGCCGCTCATCGAGGTGCCAGTCCTACTCGGGCTGGTCTATGTCGCCCTGTGGGCCCGGCGCCACTTCTATCCCACCGAAGCAAAGGAGGCCCACCGCTGTGGCCGTATGCGGCGACTGCGGGGCCGGGCTCTGCCCCGACCACGCCCACGTTGAAGTCCACTGGCTGACACGTACGGCGGTCATCAACCGCACGGTCGTTGTCGAGCCCCCGGCACGAGTGATCCGCTGTACGGTCTGCCACACGGCCCACGACGCTGCCGAACATCCTCGAGCGAGGACAGCCTGAGGCTTCAGCGATCGAGGTGCCGGCTCTCGAANNGACCCGATAGCGGGAGAGCTCGTCACCGAGACGCTCGACCACGACGGTGGTCGGCGGGTCACGGTGTACGTCCCGCCGGATCCGCCCGAGGCCGTCGTGTTCGCCGGTGATGGTCAGGGGATCTCGCAGTGGGGCGGGTTCCTCGAGGCGGCCGACGTGCCGTCCACGATGATCGTCGGTGTACACGGGCTGGCCGATGAGACGCTGCGGCTTGAGGAGTACTCACCGGTCTTTGACGCGGAACGCTTCGCCGCACATGAGAGGTTTTTCGTCGAGGACGTCGGCCGATGGGCGCGATCGCGGTCCGGAGTCGCGCTGGCCGCCGAACGCACCGCGGTGTTTGGTGTCTCGGCGGGTGGAGAGCTCGCGCTCGCCCTTGGGCTTCGGCACCCGGACGTCTACGGAGCGGTCTTCTGCGGCTCGCCGGGCGCGGGTTACAAGCCGACTGGCGTGATGCTGAGCTCGGTCCCGCTGATGGTGGCGTGGGCGTTTGGACGATAGAGCGTTCAACTGGCCCTTAGGACGTTTGCAGGGCGCGATCGTGAGATGACCAAGGCTGGAGCCATCCCCAGTACGGTCGCGACTAGGACCGCCCCCAAGGCCACTCCGCCGATGTCCTGAGCAGCGACTACAGGTGCCGGCAGGACGCCCAGGTACCCGGCGAAGGCCTGCCAGACGACCCGTCCGATGACAGTACCCGCCGGCACGCCCACGATGACCCCTGAACCCCCGCACGCTCGACCTCGCCCACAGCCCGGACGGTCACCCGATGGGCGGGACCACCGAGTCGGCTGCGATGGTCAGCAACGTCCGCGTTTCCGCTCGTCCGGAGAAGTTCGGGTAGGGGATGCCCAGGTACTTCTGGGAGATCTCGTTGATGCTTTCGGCTCCGCCTTCGGTCGTCGTGGAGATCACACGACCTCGCACGGCGAAGTAGCGCCTCGTGTCGTCGGGGTCCACCACGTTCACGGCGACACGGGCGTCCCGGGCGACGTTCTTGGTCTTCTGCGTCCAGTCCGGCGTGTTGATCACGATGTGCTCGCCGTCGGTGGTCACCCATGTCTGGGTCAACTGCGGAGAGCCATCGGGCATGAGAGTGGCTATGAAGCAGGGGCTCGGTCGGCGCAGTAGGTCGAGCAGCTCCTGGGGCAGCGGGATGGACAACGGGGGCTCCTTCTAGTCGATGGTCTCCCCTCGAACATAGATTGTGGGCTGGAGATTGCGTTCACCGCTCGACGCCATCCCGAGCCTTCAAAGAGCTCGAGAATTCCAGATATGTGCGCCTCCCCGCTGTTTCTAGGTGGTTATGTACATTGCCGTAGCTTGTGCTGAGCTCGAGCCAGGCGGCGACGCCGTCGCGGATCCCGACGTCGATCCTGCCGCAGGCGGTCTGGGCGAGGATGGCGCCCCTCCACCTGGCCGAGGTAGACGTCCCCGTTGGCGGTCTTGGCCGCGACCCTGGCATGCGCCTGGCCGACAGAAATCTTACCGTTGGCCGCGTTCACGCGAAGCCCGCCGGTCACGTCGCCTACCCATATGTCCCCATTGGAGTTCTTGATGACACCCGCCCCGACGATGCTGCCCACATGCACGGCACCCGAGCCGGTCGTGATCTCGGCACCGTCGAAAGCTCGCTCTAAGCTGGTGTCACCCGCACCGGTACCGACTTCCACGGCGCCCGCCCCGTCGGCCTCCTCCCGAACATGGGAGCCCGTGGGCAAAGCGATCTCCACGTCGACCGACTCGCGCCCACCTCCAAAGCTGTACTTCCGCCATCCTTTGGGTGCCTCGATGGACAGCCGGCCACTGCTGTACTCGACGCGGGTTTGTTCGTTCAACAACCAGGCGGTGGAGGACGACACCGACCGACTGCCGACCAACGTGGTCTTTACACCCGCCTTCACGCGCCTGGTACCCGACGACGACACCGAAGGTACCTGGTACGGCATCCAGCTCGTCCACGGCAACGCTGACATCGCGTCGATGGAGCAGGCACTGTTGCGGGCCCTGCCCCCGGGTGCCGCTGGCAACTTCAGCGTCACATCCATCACCGAGGCGAAGGTCGAGCGCGCCGTCAAACCGGAGTCCATTGCCCTAGCGGTGTTCGGGCTCGTCGCCCTCATGGCGGCCCTTGGTACGGCCTTGCCGGTGATGGCCCGTCAACTACGGTCGAGCGAGGACGAACGTCAGGTCATCCGGGCGCTGGGCGCGGGGCCGGCCACTCCTTCGTGGCTCTGGCCGCGCTGCTATTGGCGAACCTCGCCGCAGCCATACCCGGTCGTGCCGCGGCGGCCACGCCGGCTGCCGTCGTCCTGGGACAGAAATGAGCTAGAGCCGTCCCGGCCCGCAGACGACTACCTAGGACGAGCAGCCTGCTCGTTAAGATGTCACATGCCAGGTCCTTCCGACCGAGGAGACCTTGGCGGACCAGCTCGGGTAGACGCCACGGAGGACAAACGTCGGCTCCGACGAGCCCGTTGTTGGGACTACCCCGTACCACTGCCCCGTCCCGACGAGGCTCCCGTCGTCCGGTACACGATGGACTGCTGCCTGTTCGGACCAGGTTGTCCCTGACCACCGGTACACGTTGATGCTGAGCGTGTTGCCCCCTCGGGCCGGTTGCCCGACAGCCAGCAGCCAGCTCTTGCCCTGGAAAAGGATCTCGCCGCTCACCGTCCACAGCGTCGAGCTCCCGCCCGCGTCCAGGCTCCGGTACACGGCCCCGCCAGCGACCGACCGGGCCACTTGGGGCCCGAGCGCAGACCCGATCCGGTCCAGCAACGTGAGCGGGATGTCGTAAATCAGCGGATCGCGCCCCAACGCCGCGCCGTCGTCGATGTTTACCGGTTGCCAGCCATTGCGCTGCTGTTCAAAAAGCCCCACGAACCCGTTTGCGTACCCGGGCGCGGTCCCGGTCCCGAGCGCCCAGCCGTCAGCGCAGGACGCCCGTGTGAACGCCAGGTCGAGCAGGCCGGCCGGGTCGGCTGCACTTGCCAGGGCGTCGGGACCGCAGGTGGGGGCAGGTCCCGGTGGGGCGGTTGGGTGAAAGGTGCCTCCTGCGTAAATCTCCCAGGTGTAGGTCTCCGGCCCCGCGGCGCACCCACAACCGTCCGTCTCGGTTTCGACAAGGTGGCCATGCACGCCGGCCGCGTCGATGGCGATGGTCGGCCCATAGCCATAGTCGAACGGCACGGCATGCCATGTCCCACCTGCGTCGGACACCACCGACAGCCAGTTGGTGTCGGCGCCAAACGAGCTGACGACGAAGTCCGGGCCCGTCGACTTGGTGAGCGATGCTGCCGTGACCGACCCGCCGCCGGCCAGTTGCCCGCTTGGCATCGCTACCGGTCCACCCTGGCGCGCCCAGGCGCCGCGCCCCCAGCGGTAGATGCTGAGGACGATCCCAGGCCCAGAGGCGCCCGGGGAGTAGCCCGCAGCCAGCCACTCACCGCCGCCGTTATGGACGACCGCGCTGGCCGCCCAGGGGACGGGCCCGCCGGAGCCGCCGGGCGTCCTTTCCGAGGCATTGTGTACGAGGGTGGCGGCGCCGATGTCCGGCCGGGTTTCAGGCCCTAGGTCCGCTCCGAGGCGGACGAGTACGGCAAGCGGGACTCCGAGGGATTCTGGCGCGTAGTCGATCTCGCTCCCATTGCCGGTGGCCTGTTCGGCCCAACCGGAGGCGGTCGCCTTGAAAAGCTCCAGGGTGGTGACGGCTGCTCCTAGCGAGCCTCGCTCGGCCAGGGCCCAACCTGAACTGCAAACGAGACGGACCGGGCCGCCCGCCCCCCCCAGCCCGGGGGCGTCGTCTACGAGACGGGCCTGGCATGCCGGAAAGGGACGAGCAACCGCCCTTGCCGGCGCAGCCGTTATGGTGCCGCCGGGCCCCGCGCCGGGGCTGGCGGCGCCCGCCGGTGCGGCGGCCGTCACGCCCCAAACGGTTATCGCCATAGCCACCGTCCACCGAGCTCGTCTTGGTCCGGTCCTCACCATCGCCTCCGCTCGCTGGCCCGTGTGTACCGCCGGGCACCGCTCCCTTCGCACGTCTGTTGCGCAGCGTAGTGCCCTTGGGCGCGGCCATCCCCAGGTAACCCGGTCCAGGGTGGTCAGTCCTCGCGGGCCCGGTACCCTCATCCCTGTGCGCGCGGAGCCGAGATGATCGTCCATTCGCGCATTGAAGGTTCTCACTTGGCGGGCAACCTCCTGGGCGACCCGATCGAGCGGGATCTTTTCGTCTACCTGCCTCCTGGCTACGAAGCATCCGGTTGCCGTTACCCGGTGGCCTATCTACTGCATGCCTACGGGGGCACGGCAGAAAGTCTCGTCAACCCCCGGACGGACGAGAGGCGATGGGCGCCGCCGTTGGAGGACGTGCTGGGGCCCGTTTTCGGGCGCATGGGCACCTCCCCTATGATCGTCGTGGTCCCTGACGGGTGGTCCCGCTACGGCTGCAGCCAGTGGGTGGACTCGCCCGTGTGCGGAAATTTCGAGCAGTATGTGCTGCAAGATGTTGTCGGCTACGTCGACGGCCACTATCGGACCATCCCCGACGCCACCAGCCGTGGGGTCTTCGGGTTTTCATCTGGCGGTTCGGGCGCTTGGCACCTCGCCTCTCGAAACCCGGGCACCTTCGGGGCACTCGCCATGCTCTCGGCCGACTCGTTCCTGGACATGACACACAAGACAATGCTTTACGATTATCTCGACAGCATTTGGCCCGAGGCGCCAAATGGCCCCATTGATGGCAATTACCTTTCGCAGATCGTCTACGCCTATGCCGCCTGTTACTCGCCCAACCCAGGCGCACCGCCATTTTTCGTCGACCTTCCGGTAGCCTTTCCCAGCGGCGAGCTTGTCCCCGAAGTCTGGGGCCGCTGGCTGAGCTTCGACCCGGTCATAAATTATCGCGACCGCCTTGATAACCTCGCCAGACTTGCCGGTATCCTGCTGGACGTGGGTTGCCACGACGACTATCACCTTCAATGGGGCCACCGGTTGCTGAGCCATTACCTCAACGAGGCGGGTGTTGTCCACGAGGTCACCGAGCATGCGGGCAATCACGGCGGGCGGTCCCGCGAGCGCTACCAGCTGACGCTCAGGTGGTTGTCTCGAGTCTTGACGCCCAGCCCGACGAGGGGCAGATGATGGGCCGGCCTGGTGCCGCAGGACGCTCGCGGCGTGCCCTCGCTTGCGCCGGCGTGGCGGTTGCGGTGGCGGCCGCAATCGTGCCGGGCGTCCCGGCGGGCGCAGCATCGCCGGCTGCGGGCCCCTCCACGACAACCACCCCGGCGCCCTCGCTCGGGGATCTCACGACCTATGCGTACGGCAACGCCCGGTCGGACAACGACACCGTCGACCCGGCCATCTCCAAGCTCTCGGCCGGCCCCGCCTGGGACGCCTCCCTCGACGCCGGCGTCTACGGGCAACCGTTGGTCTACGACGCGACGGTGTACGTCGGTACCGAGAACGACACCGTCTACGCCATCGGGGCCAAGACCGGGAAGGTGATCTGGAAGTTGCACGTCGGCACTCCGGCCAGCACCTCGGTGGTTGACTCGGCGCCGACCTTGTCCGGAGGCTGCGGGGACATCAACCCGCTCGGCATCACCGGGACCCCGGTGATAGACGCGGCGACGGACGAGATCTTCGCCGCCGAAGAGACCGTGGTGGGTGCCGACGACTGGCAGGACATCCAGCACTGGCTCGTGGCCGTGTCGTTGGCCACCCACAAGGAGCTGTGGCACCGGCAGGTCGACCCCCCCGATGGTAACCAGGCCAGTCATTACTACATCCCGGCCGAACAGCAACGGCCCGCCTTGACGCTCTCGGGCGGGCGGATTTATGTCGAGTTCGGCGGGCTCGACGGTGACTGCGGCCAGTACCACGGCTACGTCGTCAGCGTGCCCGAGGAGGGCCGGGGATCTCTGGTCAGCTACCAGGTACCGACCCAACGGGAAGGGGCCATTTGGGGCACAGGCGGCGGTTTCGTCTCCTCGGCGGGAAATATGTACGTCGCCACCGGCAACGGGAGCTCGAACTCCCTGTCGTCCTTTGACGAAGGCAACTCGGTCGTCGAACTGTCCCCAACACTGGCACGGCTCGGCTACTGGGCCCCGAGCAACTGGGTACAGCTCAATGACAACGACTGGGACCTCGGCTCGGCCGGGCCCATCGCCATACCGGGCACATCGCTTTTGTTCGTGGCCGGGAAGCCCGCCGCGAACGGGAGCTTCGGCTACCTCATGAAGATCTCGCCTCTCGGTGGCATAGGCAAGGGTGCGTTCACTGGGGCGCTGTGCCTCGGCGGCGGGGCGTTCGGCGCTGAGGCCACCGACCTGATCAGGACGGGCGGCCCCACCCGCACCTATGTGTACGCGCCGTGCGGTAGCGGCACCGAGGCCGTCGAAGTAGATGCCTCGGCCATGACCTTCGAGCGCGTGTGGACGGCTTCGACCGGCTCACCCGACGGGCCCCCGGTCGTAGCCGGCGGGCTGGTCTGGGCCCTCAACTGGGGCTCGAGCGGGCTTTACGGGATGAACCCTACGACGGGCCGGGTCGTGCTGGAACGTTCAACGGCCGCTCTCGAGCACTTCGCCACACCGTCCGTCGGTGACAGGATGCTCTTTGTCCCCACCCAGAGCGGCGTGGAGGCGTGGAGCACTTCGGGCTGAGAACCCGGCCTCTACCGTTTTACGTCGCTGACCGATAAGAGCGTGTCTTCGCTTACATCGGCCCAGCCGTGTAGGGCGCCGGGCTCGAAAATGAAAAGCTCGGGGGCTGAATATTCAATCTCGCGATCTCCCGGAAGGACCAATTTCCCCCGCCCGACGACGATCTGGCAAAACGCGTAGTTACTGCCAGCATGGATGGGGACGGTGCAACCGACAGGGATGCTGTACAGGACACTGGTGCCATTGGGAGACCGGAAAATCTCGGCCGCGGCTTGCCCAAACTCATCGGGTGCTGCCCAAGGCGGTGCTTCTGAGCTCTTAAACTCGATACGCCCTTCGGCTACATTGAAAACTGTCGTTCGCACAATGCGACCCTCCGATCATCTCGTGGACCTTTTACAGCCCTAGTTCACCAGACGGTGTAGCCACCGTCCGCGACCACCGTCTCGCCTGTCACGAAGCTGGCGGCGTCCGACGCCAGGAAGACGACGACGCTGGCGACCTCTTCGGGGCTGCCCAATCTCCCCAGCGGCGTGCCGCCGAGCCAGTACTCCCGCACGTTGGCCGTCCCGAGGAAGTTCTCCGTTATGGCGCTGCGTATGTAGCCGGGCGCCACCGCGTTAACCCGGATCCCGTAGGTGGCCCATTCGGCCGCCAAGGACTTTGTAAGCATGATGATGCCCGCCTTCGACACGTTGTAGCCGACTTGGGGTTGGGGGCGGTTGACAACAAGACCGGACATGGAGGCAATGCAGACGATGTTGCCTGAGCGCGCCTCGATCATCGAGGCGCCGAACACCTGGCTGCAATAAAAGGCGCCCGACAGGTTGACCTGGAGCACCCGGTCCCACTCCTCCACGGCGAGCTCGTGGGCGGGGGCGTTCGAGAAGATGCCGGCGTTGTTCACCAAGACGTCGGCCCGGCCCCAGGCGGACTCGAGGGCTTGACGGGCGGCGCTGACGCTCTCGTAAGAGGAGACATCGCATACCTGGACCACGACCTCGGCCCCGCCGGTACTGTCGCGGAGCTGGGCGGCGGCGTGCTCGAGGGCCTCCTGTTCGAGGTCGAGGACCGCCACAGACGCGCCCGCGTTTGTGGCCGCCTCGGCGATGGCGAACCCGATGCCCCGAGCGCCACCCGTTACTACGACCTTGCGCCCGTCCAAACGGAAAGTGTTGTTCCTGTCGGTCATGGCCCGTTCCTTCCTTGTCGCCGGGCTGTGTTGAGCGTAGTCCGCCGGATGTACACTCGCCGGCAACTAAGCCAACCAGGCAGTGCTGCGCGACAGGGGTCGGCGCAAGTGACAGTTGGGCTCGCCTAACAGCGCAAAGGGGCCCGGGACAGAGGTGCAAGTGACCAAGATCGTGACTCTCGGCGAGATCCTGGTAGAGATCGTGGCGGAAGACCAGGGAGACGGGTTCCGCCGGCCGGTCCGCCTGGTGGGGCCGTTCCCGAGCGGCGCTCCTGCCATCTTCATTGACCAGGTCGCCAAGCTCGGCCAACCCTGCGGCATCGTCAGCTGCGTCGGGGACGACGACTTCGGCTGGGTCAACTTGGCGCGCCTGGGTGACGACGGGGTGGATGTCCGGGCCGTCGAGATCAGCCCGTCCTTCCCCACCGGGAGTGCGTTCGTGCGCTACCGCGACAATGGCGAGCGCGATTTTGTCTACAACATCAAGAACAGTGCCTGCGGACAGGTGCGCTGGACCGAGGCCGTGTCGGAGTTGCTCGAAGAGTGCGGTCACCTGCACGTGTCCGGGCCTTCGCTTTTCTCGGCCCGGATCATCGAGATGACGACGAGGGCCATCGAGGTAGTGAAAGGCAAGGGCGGCACGGTCTCTTTCGACCCCAATATCCGCAAGGAGGTCGTCCGCGACCCCGAGGTGCGAACGGCCCTGACCGCCATGCTGGCGTCGTGCGACACCTTTCTGCCCAGCGGGGACGAGCTGACCCTGTTGACCACCGCCGGCACGCCCGAAGAGGCGATCTCCGAGATCCTCGGTCTGGGGGTCACCGCTATCGTGGTGAAGAACGGTGCCGAGGGGGCGACGTACTATGACGCGAGCGGTCCGGTGAGCGCGCCGGGTTACCGGGTTGAAGAGGTGGACCCGACCGGTGCCGGCGACTGCTTCGACGCTACCTTCGTCACCTGCCGCCTTCAGGGCCGTAGCGTGCAAGAGAGCCTCGCCTATGCGAACGCCAGTGGTGCCCGGGCGGTGGCCATCAAAGGCCCCATGGAGGGCACATCGACCTTGGCCGAGCTCGACGACGTCCGCTCGCCAGGCGAGGGCGGGCCCAAGCGCCGTCTGACCTCGCTGATCTCCCGTGGTCGCCGCGGCGACGGTCACAAGCCGGCGAGCGTCACCTCCGTGTGCTCCGCTCACCCGACGGTGGTCGGGGCGGCCATGCGCCAGGCGGCCGTTGACGGGACGGTGGTCCTTATCGAGGCCACTTGCAACCAGGTCAACCACCAGGGTGGCTACACAGGCCTGACGCCGGCCGCGTTCCGAGACCAGGTTTACGGCATTGCCGACCGGGCCGGGTTGCCTCGCCGCCAGGTGGTCCTGGGAGGTGACCACCTCGGGCCCAACCCGTGGCGGCACTTGCCTGCCGAGGCGGCGCTGGCGGAGGCCGAGGCCATGGTGGCCGCCTACGTCTCCGCTGGCTACGAGAAGATCCACCTCGACACCAGCATGGGCTGCCAGGGGGAACCCGTGCACCTGGCAGACGAGGTGACAGCGGAGCGTGCCGCCCGCCTGGCGGTGGTCGCACAAGCCGCCGCCGGCGTTACCGACACGTCCCTTCGCTACGTCATCGGCACCGAGGTGCCGGTCCCGGGCGGCTCCGTGGAGGAGATCGAGCGCCTCGAGGTGACCCGCCCCGAGGCCGTGGCCGCCACTCTCGAAGCGCACCGGGAGGCCTTCGCCGCCGCCGGTGCCGAGGCGGCCTTCGATGCGGTGATCGCCGTCGTGGCACAGCCCGGGGTGGAGTTCGATGACCGCAACGTCGTCGTCTACCAGCCCGAGCTCGCCGCTGAACTGAGCCGTGCCCTTACTGGGATGCCCGGGCTCGTGTTCGAGGCCCACTCCACCGACTACCAGCCGGCAGGGAGCCTGGTCCGCCTGGTGGCCGACGGCTTCGCCATCCTGAAAGTGGGGCCGGGCCTCACCTTCGCTCTGCGCGAAGCGCTCTACGCCCTCGACGAGATGGCGACGGCACTGACCCCCGACTGGTCGGAGCGCTCATTGGTGAAGGTGATGGAGAAGGAGATGCTCGACCACCCCGGTTACTGGCAGCCCTATTACCGGGGCACGCCGGACCAGCAGCGCCTGCTCCGCCACTTCAGCTACAGCGACCGTATCCGCTACTACTGGGCGGCACCAGGGCCGCAAGAAGCCGTCCGCGACCTCCTAGCCCACCTGAGCGGGACCAGGATCCCGGCGCCGTTGATCAGTCAGTTCCTGCCGACGCTCTATTCGCGTGTCACTAGCGGGGAACTGGATCCCACACCCCAAGAGCTGGTGCTCGCAGCCGTGGGCGATGTACTGAGCGTGTACGCAGATGCGTGCCGTCCGGGCCTACCTAAAAAGCCGGCGAAAAGCGCCGGGCCGACATTGGAGATGCCATGAGCAATGAACACAGCCGTAGACGTGTCCTGGTAAGTGCCCCCGACGTCGTCGAGGTGGTGACCGAGGGCGTGCCGCCTCTCAATCCCGGCGAAGCGCTGGTCAGGATGTCCGTGTCGGGAGTGTGCGGGTCCGACAAGGCCGGCGTCCACGGTGAGCACGCCTTCATGAAGCCCCCCTACTACCCAGGGCACGAGGTGGTCGGCGCAGTGGTTGGCGTCGCCGATGGCGTGGAGGAGGTAACGGTCGGTGACCGGGTCACGGTCGAGCCGACCCTGGTGTGCGGCCACTGTAAGCCTTGTCGGAACGGCGCCGAGAACCTTTGTGAAAACCTGGAGTTCTTCGGCTGCGGCTACCGGGAAGGCGGGATGGCGGACATCTTCTCGGTGCCGGCCCGGCGGCTGCACAAAATCCCCGCCGGGTTCACTGACTACCAGGCCGCGCTTATCGAGCCTTTGGCCACGCCCGTGCACGGCGTGCGCCTGGCCGGGGACCTGACCGGGAGGACGGTGGCCATTCTCGGCTCCGGTACTATCGGGCTTCTCGCTCTGACGGCGGTCCGTCATGCCGGGGCGAGAAGGATTGTGAGCACCGACACCTTGGCCTCCAAGCGGGAACTGGCCCTGGTCTTGGGCGCTGATGCCGTCGTGGACGCCAGTGCTCCCGGCCTGGCCCGGGCGGTCCGGGGCGAGCTGGGAGAAAGCGCCGACGTGGTCTTCGACTGCGTAGCCCACGAGGACACCTTGGCTGAGGCGGTCAAAATGGCCATCAAGGGAGGCACCGTGGTCGTCATGGGGGGGGCACGGGTGCCCGTCACCGTGGACCTACCGGTCATCCAGGAGTACCAGATCCGCCTCCAGGGGACGACGACGTACCGCTGGGAGGACTTCGAGGCCGCCGCCGGCATCATCGGTAGCGGGACCTTCGATGCCGACCGGTTTATCACCGCCACCTTTCCCCTTCCTGAGGCGGCTGCTGCCTTCGCCGCCATCGGTTCAGGCCGCGAGGTCAAGATCCTCGTGGTGGCCGACTGAGGTGACGGCCGGGCGCGGGGCAGGTCCATGAAGCTGATCTCGGTCGACCTCGGTGCTCAAAGCGGCAGGGTCGCCGTTGGTTCCTTTGACGGGCGCCGTCTAAGTGTCAGCGAGGTCCACCGCTTCTCGAACGTCCCCGTAAAAATCCATGAAAGGCTTCATTGGGATCCTCTTCGTCTGTATGACGGCGTCCTCGAGGGCATGCGGGCCGCGGCGCGCCAGGGGGGTGGCTTTGCCTCGATAGCAGTGGACGGCTGGGGAGTCGACTTCGCCCTGCTCGACCGGGCCGGTCGCCTTTTGCAAAACCCCGTGCACTACCGAGACAGGCGCACCGAAAGTGCCTTCGAGGAGGTCCGCCAGCTTGTCCCGCCCCGGGAGATCTTTCAGAGGACGGGGAACCAGCTGCTGCCTATCAATACCGTCTACCAGCTGTGGGCCATGGTGGCGGGCAAGGACCCGGTCTTGGACGTGGCCGAGAGGCTGCTCCTCATGCCCGACCTTTTTCATTATTGGCTCTCGGGCGTTGCTCGCTGTGAGCTGACGGAGGCGAGCACGACCCAATGCTATGACCCGGTGGCCGGCGACTGGGCTTGGGACCTGGTGGGACGCCTGGGCCTACCCGGGCACCTCCTCGGTGAGGTGGTCGTGCCCGGCACGGTCCTGGGGGACCTGCGGGCAGACGTGGCCGAAGAGACCGGGCTTGTTGGTGTGTCGGTGATCACGCCGGCGTCGCACGACACCGCCTGCGCGGTGGCGGCCGTACCCTTTCACCAGCCCGGCTCGGCCTTCATCAGCTCCGGTACCTGGTCGTTGGTCGGTATAGAAGTGCCGGGGCCGGTGATCGACGATCGTGCTTTCGCCGCCGGGCTCACCAACGAAGGGGGTGCCGGCGGGACCTTCCTGCTCCTGAGCAACGGCACCGGGTTGTGGCTGCTCCACGAGTGCCGACGTACCTGGGAGCTTCACGGACAGGGATGGCAGTTCACCGATTTGGTGAACCTGGCCGAGTCGGCACCCCCCTTGGGCTCACTGGTTGACCCCAACGACCCGGTGTTCCTTGCCCCTGGTGACATGCCCCGGCGGATTGCCGACTGGTGCCGCCAGACCGGGCAGAGCCCCCCCGACGGTCCGGCGGCCATGGTGCGCTGCGTACTGGAAAGCCTGGCGTTGTCATACCGCCAGACAATCGAGCTACTTACCTCGGCATGCGGCATCTCTCCCCCGGCGGTCCATATCGTCGGAGGCGGCGGGCGCAACGAACTGCTGTGCCGCTTGACGGCCGACGCGACCGGTCTCCCGGTGTGGGCGGGCCCGACAGAGGCCAGCGAGGTCGGGAACCTGTTGGTACAAGCGATGGCCCTCGGTGAGCTGAGCTCGCTCGAAGATGCCAGGGCAGTGGTGGCCGAGTCCTTTTCCCCGGTCCTGTACGAGCCGCGGCCGGGAGGCTTGTGGGACGACGCGTACCAGCGCTTCAGGCGGCTCAGCCAGGCGGGGATCCGGGACTAGGCGTCGGGGGGTATGGCTCCCTTTCTGATCAGTACGTTGCCGTAGTAGCGACGTTCGCCCGTCAGTACCACGGCGTAGGCGTGACGGGCGGCCTCATAGAAGTCGAAACGCTCCACTATGCCGGTCGGCCAAGGCCGCCCGGCCGCCTTGTCGATGACGACCTGAACTTCCCGTTGTACTTCGGGAAGGTTATCGGGGGCGCTGTCGTCGCTGGCCATCCGGCGCACGGGCGTATCGACGAAGTCGTCCAGCGGCAGCAAGGTTAGGACCGCACGCACCGCCTCGGGCATCGAGACGCCGACGAGTGGTACTACTCGGCCGTGGCCGGTCCGAAGGGCCACGCTGGCGGCGGGGAAGTTGGCGTCGACGACCGCCAACTCGTCGCCGTGGCCCATGGTGGCCATCACCAGGAGCAGTTCTGGCGTCAACAGGGGGTCGATGGTCTTTAGCATTGTTAGCTTCCTCTCATTGGTGGCACCGCGAACCGCGCTGCCAACGGTGGGCCACTTCAGCCGCGCCGGGCGGCAAGGCGCCGTTTCGGCGCTGAGCTGCCTCTCACCTGCAATGACGGCGAGAGAGTGACCATTCTCGCCGCGCCCGAATAGCCTCCGAGCCGGCTGAGGAGCAGTCGTGCGCTCTCGACCCCGAGGTCGTAAGCGGGCTGAGCCACCGCCGTGAGCGTCGGGCGAAGCAGAGTGGACCAGGGCATGTCGTCGAAACTGACCACCCCGATGCCGGTGGGAATGGTCAATTTCGCGTCGACGATAGCTTGGAGGGCGCCGATGGTCATGAGGTGGTTGGTCACGAAGACGGCGTCTGGCCGTCCCGCATTGTCCAGCAGTTCTTGCATTGCCAGCCGACCGCCCCGTTCGCGGAAGTCGGCCACCCGCACCAAAGAGCCGTCGACCACCAGACCGTAACCCTCGATGGCCTTGGAGTAGCCCAAGTAGCGGTGCGAGCCCGTCGTCGTGGTCAACGGGCCGGTGATGCACGCGATGCGACGGTACCCTCCTGTCAGGAGGTGGTTCACCGCCTCGTAAGCCCCAGAGACGTTGTCGACGAGAACGCTATCGGCCACCTGGTCCGGGATCGTCCTGTCTGCCAGTACGACGGGCACTTCGGAGTTCAGCAGCGGGGTCAGGTCTGTTCGCGGCCCCGACGGGGTCAGGATGACGCCCCCGACGTTCTCGGCCACGGCGAGCTCTATATATGTCGCCTCCTTGACGGGATCCTCATCGGTATTGCAGAGGAACAAGGAGTACCCCGCTTCGTAAGCGACGTCCTCCACGCCCCGCACGACGTCGGCGAAGAAGGGCCCCGTGCGCACATCCGAGATGATCAGTGCCCAGACCCGGTTATGGCGGGTCCGCAGGGTCCGTGCGACGCGGCTTGGGCGGTACCCCAGGTCCCTGATGACCTCCAGCACTGTTGCGACCAACCGGGGGTCGACCTGGGGGTTGTTGTTGAGCACCCGCGACACCGTGGCGGTGGAAACCCCCGCGGCGCGGGCCACGTCTACGATGGTGGTCATGGTAGCCCGATGGTAGCCGTGGTGCCTTTCCTCCCGCGCCGGACGGTTGCTCGACTGCTCCCACGGTCTTGAGAAGACGCCATCGCACTGCTAGTGTAGTAAACGATTACTGGGGAGGTGGATGGAAAGGCCTACTCCGGCTCTTGGAGCTAAGGAATAGCAGTGACAAACGGCTCCGTGCTCGGGGCTAGAGTTAGGGCCCGGCGTCGGCAGTAGAGAAGGCGGCCGGTTAATCGTTTTCTGAGGACGAGGCCCGCTCGTCCTGGACGTCGCCGGTGGGTGCCAACAACCTTGCAATGCTTCGTTGTCATGCCGGCAGCTATCGGCGCTTATCGAAAGAATTGGACTGGAAAATATGAGCGTTGACCCCGCAGTCGTCCCTCAGTGGCGGCTGAGCAGTGGTGCCCTGGTCCCCGCCATAGGGCTCGGGACCTTCGGCTCGGACCGGGTCTCGGCCGAAGAAGTGGCTCAAGCGGTGAGCGGTGCCCTGGAAGTCGGCTACCGCCATTTTGACTGTGCCGCCGTCTACGGTAACGAAGACCGTATCGGACAGGTCCTGCAGGGGTTCCCTCGTGAGCAACTTTGGCTCACCTCCAAGCTTTGGAACGACAAGCATGCCCGAGATGACATCGTCCCCACCTGCCAGAAATCTCTGGCCGACCTTCGCACCGACTACCTCGACCTTTACCTAGTCCACTGGCCGTTCCCCAACGTGCACGCGCCCGGCGCCCACGTCGACTCTCGGAGCCCGGATGCTCGCCCCTATGTCCACGAAGAGTTCATGGAGACGTGGCGCCAGATGGAGGACCTGGTCGACAGGGGCTTGGTCCGTCATATCGGCACTTCCAACACGACCATCCCCAAACTGCAACTTCTCCTGCGCGACGCTCGTATTGCGCCCGCCGCGAATGAGATGGAGCTTCACCCGCACTTTCAGCAACCCGAGCTCTTCGATTATGTCCTGGCCCAGGGTATTCAACCAATTGGGTTCTGCCCCATCGGCTCGCCGACCCGGCCCGACCGTGACCGGACGCCCGATGACAGCGTCGACATAGAAGACCCCGTTATGGTGGCCATCGCTCGTGACCACGGGGTGCACCCGGCGGTGATATGCGTGAAATGGGCGGCCCAGCGGGGCCAGATCCCCATCCCGTTCTCAAACCGGCGAAATGAGTACGAGGCCAACCTTGAGGCCGTGGTCAGCGACCCGCTGACAGAGGCCGAAATGCGCGCCATCGCGGGGATAGACAGGGACAACCGTCTGATAAAGGGCCAGGTCTTTCTCTGGAGGGCCGGGCAGTCCTGGGAGGACCTGTGGGACATCGACGGGACCATCGCGTCATAGGCGGGACATCCGGGGAAGTGAACGGCTGATGACACCAAAGGTGACTATGCGTGGGGTCAGGCTCCCGGGTGATGGCACGACCGAGACCAGGGTCTACGACGTCCCCGAGCCGTCCGATGGCGAAGTCCTGGTCAAAGTGCGGGCCTCGGGCATTTGTGGGAGCGACATCGGCTACATCTACCGTGGGTACAAGGGCTACGTGGGTGTCGACGGGCCGGCGTACCGGGGTGTCATTGCCGGCCACGAGCCCGCCGGCGACATTGTCTCGGTGGGCCCAGGATGTCGGCGGTTCGGCGTCGGGGACCGCGTCCTGTTGTACCACATTGTCGGCTGCGGGCGCTGCCCCAACTGCCGCTCTGGTTACTTCATCAACTGCTCCTCGGCCGGACGCTCCTCGTACGGGTGGCAGCGTGACGGTGGGCACGCCGAGTACCTCTTGGCGGCCGAGCGGACCTGCATAGCTTTGCCCGACGAACTGTCCTACGTGGACGGGGCTCTCATCAGTTGTGGCTTCGGCACCGCACACCAAGGCCTTCTGCGCATTCAGGTCAACGGTGGCGACGACCTGCTGGTGGTCGGTCTCGGACCGGTGGGCCTCGCCGCCGCCATGGTGGCCCGGGGCCTAGGTGCTCGGCACGTGTACGGTGTGGAGGTCAGCCCGTTGCGCCAGAAGTGGGCCATGGGCCTGGGCTTTTTCGACGCCGTGCTGGCGGCCGATGACGATGTTCAGTCCCGGTTACGGGACCTGACGGGTGGCCGCGGCTGTTCGCGCGTCATCGAATGCTCGGGCAGTACCCCGGGGCGCTCCACCGCCATGGCCGGCGCCGCTGAATGGGGGCGGGTCTCCTTGGTGGGGGAGGGCGGTCGTCTGGAAACCGAAGTGTCGGACCTCCTCCTGCACAAACAGCTCACCATTTTTGCCTCGTGGGTGACATCACTGCAGGACATGGAGCGCCTCGCCGTTGACCTGGTCCGCTGGCAGCTTCGCCCCGAGAGCATTGTCAGCGACCGGTTCGGGCTTGATCACGCCGATGAGGCGTACCTACTAGCCGCCGGCGCCAGCGCCGGGAAGGTCGTGATTATCCCGACCGGCGGCCTCAATGATTGAGACTCCCTCTCCTGGGGAAGGGCCCCGTGTCGACGCAGACGACAGCGGGGGACGCCGGACTTTGTGGCTCTCGACCAAGGACGTGAGGGTGGGTGTGGTGCCTTCGTTGGGAGGTCGGGTGTTATCGCTGGTCACACCGGCGGGCGAGCACTTGTTCCGCAATGCCGACCTGCTTGACGAGGCCCTCCATCCGGTCGGGAAGGTCACCGAGGGCGCCGATGACCGGCCCGGACGCTCGGGAGCTGGACCAATTGGGGTGGCGACAAGACTTGGCCTGCACCCCAGGGCTGGTCCGGTCCTGGCGAGTGGCCGGGCCCGCCCGACCGGGTGCTGGACGGGGGCCCCTACACGGCCCGGTGGGCTTCGGAAAGCACCCGCGCGTGGACCGAGATGCGCAGCGCTGATGACGCTCGGACAGGACTTCGCGTCGTGCGCAAGGTAGAGGTCACGGCGGGTAAATCTGGGTACAGGTTGACCAGCACGTTTACCAATGTCAGCGAGCGGGTGGTCCGCTGGGCTATCTGGCACGTGGTGCAGTTACCGGGCATCCGCCCGCCTCTCATGGGGCTGGACGCCAGGCACGGCGTTTGGGTGGGCACCGAGCCGGTCCTGGGCACGGCGGTCCGCGATCTCATTGCCGGGACCGGCCGCCTACATGTCGACCAGGGCGCCGTTCATGCGGCTTGGGTGCCACCCCAGGACGTCGTGGGCAAGCTGGGGTTCGCCGGCGCGACGGGCTGGGTAGCCCACGTCGGAGCGGGACGGGTAACGGCCCTGCGGTTTGCCCCCGAGCCGGGCGCGCCTTACCCCGACGGTGGGTCGAAGGTGGAAGTGTGGCTCGAGTACCCTCTCGACGAGCCGTTGGGCCAGTTGGGCGGCCTGTGGCCTCGCCATCGTGTTGTCGAATGTGAAGTGCTCGGGCCCCTTCGGACTATGCCGCCCGGGTCGTCCACGCAGCTGGTAACAGACGTGCTCGGCTGCTCCGGCGAAGGGCCGGTGACCGACGTCCAAGAGGCGGCCTGCGTGCTCGAACCGTTGGTTGCCGTACCGGGACCGTCCGGCGTGAGCCTGACCGGCAAGATCGGAGCCTTTTTGTCTCGTCCCGTCACAGTCGGGTTCGTGGACCGCGGGTGGGCTCCTTTGGGGGAGGTGCACCTGGGCTCGGCTGCTACCGGGACCTCCTTTTCTATCCGCGCTACGGCGGCCCTCCCCGGGGCAACGGCGTCGGTGGTCTTGCGTCTCGGGACATCCGTGGTCGCGCGCGCTCCGGTAGGCCGTCGCGTCGAGTGCGGAGGAGAAGCGTGATCGAGCTCCCGGAGCGCCCAGGACCTGCGGTTGGCTGTCCCGTGGCCGCTTGGGCCGCGCCGGTCGTCATCCCGACCTACTTGACGCCGCCCGCGGACCGCAACCCGATGTTCCTGGAAAAGCGCGTTTACCAGGGTTCGTCTGGGCGCGTCTATCCCAACCCGGTAGTGGACAGCGTCTCGGACGAGCGAATTGACAAGGCCTGGGCGGCCGTGCACCTGGAGAACGAGTACGTGCGCCTCATGGTCCTGCCCGAGCTCGGTGGGCGCATCCACGTGGGGCTGGACCGCACCAACGGCTACGATTTCTTTTACAGGCAGAACGTGATCAAGCCCGCTCTGGTCGGGTTGCTGGGCCCCTGGATCTCGGGAGGGGTGGAGTTCAACTGGCCGCAGCACCACCGCCCGTCGAGTTTCATGCCCGTTGACTGGGTGATCGAGGAGCTGGCTGACGGGGGACGGACCGTCTGGTGCTCGGAGCACGAGCCCATGGGCCGAATGAAGGGCATGCATGGCGTGACCTTGCGGCCGGGCTCGTCGCTGGTCGAGCTCCGGGCCCGCTTGTTCAACCGGACGCCGGAGGTCCGCACGTTCCTGTGGTGGGCCAACGTGTGCGCACGGGCCCACGGACGCTACCAGTCGTTTTTCCCCCCCGACGTCAAGTACGTGTTCGACCACGCCAAGCGGGCCGTTTCCGCGTTCCCCGTGGCCCGTGGGCCGTACTACGGCGTCGATTACGGCGCCCGTCCCCCCGACGAGGCCGACCTGTCCTGGTACCGCAACATCCCGGTCCCGACCTCGTACATGGCTACGGGTACACGGGGCGACTTTTTCGGGGGGTACGACCACGCTGCCGACGCAGGTTTTGTGCACTGGGCCGACCACCGCATCTCGCCTGGCAAGAAGCAGTGGACATGGGGTAACGCTGAGTTCGGCTACGCCTGGGACCGTGAGCTTACCGACACCGACGGGCCCTATGTGGAGCTGATGGCAGGCGTCTACACCGATAACCAGCCGGATTTCAGCTTCCTCATGCCCTACGAGACCAAGACCTTCAGCCAGTTCTGGTACCCGGTCCAGCGGATTGGTCCGGCCCAAGCCGCCAGCCTCGATGGCGCACTGAGCCTGACCGTGCGCGCTGGGTCGGCTCGCGTCGGGGCGGCGGTCACGAGGGAGCAGCCCGCAACGACATTGCAGTTGATGGCTGGAAAGGAGATCCTCTGGCAACAAACGGCCGACCTGGCCCCGGGGCGACCGCTGCTGGTCGACGACATCGCGCTCCCGGCCGGGACTGAAGCGACCGACCTGAGCCTGTCGGCGTGGGCCGATGGGCGCCAGCTCGTTGCCTACAGGGCCGAGGCGGTGGGGCCGGGCGAGGCTCCCGAGCCGGCGCATGAGCCACCTCCGCCCACCGACATCTCCTCGACCGAGGAGCTGTACCTGACCGGCTTGCACCTCGCTCAGTACCACCACGCCACCCGCCGGCCCGAAGACTACTGGCGCGAGGCGCTCCGGCGGCAGCCGGGAGATGTCCGGTCCAACACCGCCCTGGGTTGGTGGCACCGTCATCGGGGCGAGCACCAGCTCGCTATCGACTGCTTCAGCGCGGCGATCGCTACGCTCACCCGGCTCAATCCCAACCCCTACGATGGCGAGCCCTTCTACGGGTTGGGCTTGGCCCTGCGTGCGGCGGGCCGGTCCGACGAGGCCGACGAGGCGCTGAGCAAGGCGGCCTGGTCGGGCGTG
The DNA here is from genome assembly GCA_003166025.1 of Acidimicrobiaceae bacterium. Lineage (GTDB taxonomy): Bacteria > Actinomycetota > Acidimicrobiia > Acidimicrobiales > Palsa-688 > Fen-671. The sequence continues at coordinate 22,505 of PMWT01000123.1, forward strand.
TGGCGCGGCCCGGCCCAGTTTGCCCGCGCCCAGTTGGCTGCTCGACGAGGGAGCCTGGGAGTAGCGCTCGAGCTTCTAGACGGTGCCGTCGACGCCGACCGTGACCAGACGGCGGCGCGCAGCCTCCGAGCCGCCATCCGCCGCCGCTTGGGCTGCCGGGCCGGAGCGGTCGAGGACATCCGGGCCGTACTGGCCGTCGACCCTCTCGACGCCATGGCCTTGGACCAGCGCCGATGGTTGGCCATAGACGACGAGCGCCTCAGCCCTTCCGACGGCGGCGGCAGTGAGGTCCCGGCGGGCCCCGCGGTTGACGACGCCCTCCCTGGTGGTGCGCAGACCGCACTTGACGTCGCCCACGATTACGCTGCCGCCGGGCTGCTGGAAGAGGCGATCGACGTGCTGCGCCGGAACTTGACGGCCGGCTCTGCCGTGCCCCATCCCATGGTTGGGTACACGCTGGCCTGGCTGCTGAGCCTGGCCGGCGACCCCGGGGCGGTGGCGGAGCTGAGCCGGGCCGAGGAGATGCCCCCGGACTATTGCTTCCCGGCTCGCCTGGAAGAGATCGACGTCCTGGAGAGCGCCATGGCACGAAGGCCGCAGGATGCCCGTGCCCCGTACTACTACGGCAATCTTCTCTATGACAAGCGACGTTACGAGGACGCCATCGGCGCCTGGCGCCGGGCGGCCCGGCTCGACCCCACCTTCCCGACGTCGCACCGCAACCTCGGCCTGGCCGAGTTCAACGTGCTAGGGCGGCGCGAGGAGGCGCTGGCCTGTTACGGGCGAGCGTTCGCCGCCGCTCCCACCGACGCACGCGTCCTCTACGAGCTGGACCAATTGCGCCACCGGTGCGGCGTCGCCCCCGTCGAGCGCACCACCCTCCTCGAGGAGTGCCGCCCTCTCGTCGACAAGCGCGACGACCTCACCATTGAGTACGTCACCCTCCTAAACATCCTGGGCCGTTACGATGAGGCCCTGACAGCGATCAGCTCCCGGCGCTTCCATCCCTGGGAGGGCGGAGAGGGGCTGGTCTCGGCCCAGTGGGTGTCGGCCAACCTGCGCCTCGGCACGCTTGCCCTTTACGCGGGCCACCCGGGCACGGCCATCGGGCTCATGGAGGCCGCGCTCACCCGCCCGGCGAACCTCGGAGAAGCCAAGCACCTTCTGGCACCTGAAAACGAAGTCCAGTGCCACTTGGGCCTAGCCCTGCGCGCCGCCGGCCGGGAGAGCGAGGCGCTCCGTTGGCTGAACTTGGCGGCGACCGTTCAAGGGGCGCCGCAGGCCGCAGGGGGAGAGCCCACCTACTGGCAGGCTCAGGCCCGGCGCGCCCTCGGTGACGAGGACGCCGCCACCGACCTCCTGGAACACTTGCTCCGCTCCGCCCGACAGCGTGGCGCCGAGCCCCAAAAAATCGACTATTTCGCCACATCCCTGCCCACATTTCTGGTCTTCGAGGACGACCTCGGTCACCGCAACCGGGCTGAGTGCCATTACCTCGAAGCTCTTGGTCTGGTCGGGCTCGGGCGCCGTTCTGCTGCCAAGCAACACTTCCTGCGGGTGCTCGATCTGGACGTCGCTCATGCCGGCGCCGGCTGGCACCTTCGGCGTCTTGGATTTGACCAAGGCCGGGACTAGGCACAGTCATGTCAAACGTCACGACCAAAAGGGCCAAAGGTCTCTGTTCCGGGAAGCCGGTAATTACTGGGATTGGTTGGTGCCAGTGGCGGTTCGGGGCCCGGGCCGGCTACAGGCTGGAAAGGAGACGCTGATGAACTCGAGAGATCGTGTTTTGGCAGCATTCAACCACGAAGAGACGGCGCGCGTGCCGATTGACTTCTCCGGTCACCGCTCGTCGGGCATCGCCGCCATTGCCTATGCCAAGCTGCGAAAATACCTCGCGCTCGAGCCCAGGCCCATACGCGTATATGACATTCAACAGCAGCTCGCCATTGTGGACGACGACGTTCTGGACCGCTTCGAAGTGGACACCATCGAGCTTGGGCGGGCGTTCGCCCTTGATGATGGCGACTGGGCGGATTGGGTGCTCCCAGACGGCACGCCCTGCCAGGTACCCGCCTGGACATTGCCGGAGCGGGTCGACAAGGCGTGGGTCGTCCGTTCTCATACCGGGCGCGTTGTCGGCAGGATGCCAGACGGCGCCTTGTACTTCGAGTGGGCTTACTTCCCCTGGGCCGAGCACGAGCCTGATCACGAGGCCCTCGAAGAGGCCATGGCAGAGGTTATGTGGAACATTCCCTCGCCTCCGGGGCCGTTGGTCGAGGGGCCCGACGGTGACCGCCTCCTGGTCGAGGGCGCCCGGCGCCTGCGCTCCCAAAGCGACCGGGCGATAATGGGCCTGTACGCCTGCAATCTCATGGAATGGGGGCAGTACCTTTACCGGAACGACAATTTTCTGGCGTTGCTGGCGGCCGAGCCGGACCGCGCCCACGACATCCTGGAGCGCCTCACGGAACACCACCTCAAGGGATTAGAGAAGTTCCTGCGGTTGGTCGGGCCATACGTCGACGTCATCAATTTCAGTGACGACCTCGGGGTCCAGACCGGCCCCATGATCTCGCCTCGGATGTACAGAGAGTTCTTCAAACCTCGTCACGGGCGCCTGTGGCAGCGGGCCAAGGAGTTGGCCGACGTGAAAGTCCTGCTCCATTCCTGTGGTGATATCCGGCGTCTTTTGCCGGACATCATCGAAGCCGGTGCCGACGCCGTCAACCCGGTGCAGATCAGTTGTAGAGGGATGGAGCCCGAGGGTTTGAAGCGAGACTTCGGCAAGGACATCACCTTTTGGGGTGGTGGCTGCGACACTCAACGGCTGCTTTCCCAGGGCACGCCGGAGGAGATCAGGGAGCACGTCACCCGGCAGGTCGAGATCATGAGGCAGGGAGGCGGTTTCGTCTTCCAACAGGTCCACAATATTCTGGCTGACGTACCTCCCCAAAATGTCGTAGCGATGCTCGACACGGCTCGGGGCCTAGTCCACACGTCGTGACCGGGTTGGGATGGACCAAAGTGCAACAGAGTGACAGGTTTGTACTTTGCAGCAGACTTGAAGGGCTATTGGCAGTCAAGTGCGCCTAGGGAACAAAGAACGGAGCGGTGACTAGATGACGACGATCGATGAGCTGCGTGAGGCAGTGGTGGACGGCCAGGCCAAAGTGGCCGTGGCCAAGGTGGGCGAGGGCCTGGCCGAAGGCACCGAGGCGGGCACCCTGTTACGCGACGGCCTGATCGCGGGCATGGGCCAGGTGGGCCAGCTCTACGAGGAGGGCGAGATCTTCGTGCCTGAGATGCTCGTGGCGGCCCGGGCCATGGCGGCGGCGCTCAAGGTCTTGAAGCCCTACCTTGTCGAACAGGGGGTGAAGTCCAACGGCAAGGTGGCGATAGGCACCACGCAGGGCGACTTGCACGACATCGGCAAGAA